>DASVYN010000045.1:0-22097 GCA_036392155.1 Sphingomicrobium sp. | reverse complement strand
AATATGAGGGGCGCGGGATCGAGCTGGTCGAGCGGGGTGGGCGCTGGCATTTCCAGACCGCGGCGGATCTTGCTCATCTCTTGCGCCGCACGCGCGAGGAACCGCGACGGCTGTCGCGGGCAGCGACCGAGACTCTGGCGATCATCGCCTATCATGAGCCCGTCTCAAGGGCAGAAATCGAGGCGATCCGCGGCGTTCAGATTTCGAAAGGCACGCTTGACGTGCTGATGGACGCCGGCTGGGTGCGGCCGGCCGGGCGCAGGGAAGGTCCCGGTCGGCCGTTGCTCTATGCCACCACGCAGGAATTCTTGACCCATTTCGGGTTGGGCTCACGCCGCGATCTGCCCGGAATCGACGATTTGAAGGCCGCGGGACTCCTTGATCCCCTCGACGAGTCCGTCTTCCAGCTTCAACTGGAAAGCGAAGAGCAAGGCGACTAGATAGGCCCCAAAGGAGTTTCCGTGATGGGCGGTCTAAGCATTTGGCATATCCTGATCCTTGCGATCATCCTGCTGCTGTTGTTCGGCGGCAATCGCTTCTCGTCGATGATGGGCGACGTCGCCAAGGGCATCAAAAGTTTCAAGCAGGGCATGGCGGACGAAGAGGACGAGAAATATCGCCGCTATGACGAGCAGCGTCGCAATGAGCCCCCGCGCCAGCTGCCGCGCGACCAGGCCCGTCCGCAGGAGCCGATCGATGTGACTCCGCGGCCGGCCGAACCTGCCGTGCCGCCGAAAGACGACGAAGTCCGCTAAGACTTCGCCTCGTCGATGTTTGGCTTCGATTCCGCCGAGATAGGAGTCATCGCGATCCTCGCGCTGATCTTCATCGGGCCCAAAGAGCTGCCGAAAGTGATGCGCACGGTCGGTTACTGGATCGGCCGGGTGCGTGGAATGGCACGCCATTTCACCGCCGGAATCGAAAATATTGTCCGCGAGGCCGAACTTGAGGAAATGGAGCAGCGCTGGCGCGAAGAAAATGAGCGCATCATGCAGCTGCACCCGCCCGAAGCGCATTATCCGGAGCCCGGACAGCCGGACGAAATGCCGCCAATTGCGGAAGCCGCCGAGCCCAAGCTGCCTTTCGCCGAGCCTCAGGCGGGAGACGAACTTCCGCCCGAGAAGCGGCCACTGCCGTGAAGGAGATTGACGAAACCAAGCAACCTTTGCTCGAGCATCTGATCGAGTTGAGGCGCAGGCTGCTGATTTCCCTGGCGACGCTGATCGGCGCCTTCTTCGTCTGCTTCTATTTCGCGAAGGACATCTTCGCGGTGCTGGTTCAGCCGCTGCTCAAGGCCGGCCAGGGCAAGCTTATCTACACCGACATCTTCGAAGCCTTCTTCACGCAGGTGAAGGTGGGGCTGTTTGCAGCGATCATGCTCGCCTTCCCGATAATCGCAATGCAATTGTGGAAGTTTGTCGCACCCGGCCTTTATGCGCGGGAGAAGAAGGCTTTCCTGCCGTTTCTGCTGATGACCCCGATTTTTTTCGCGGCGGGAGCAAGCTTTGCCTATTTCCTGGCGATGCCCTGGGCACTGCACTTCCTGCTCAGCTACCAGGGCAATATCGGCGGCGTTCAGCAGGAGGCGCTGCCGGGAGTCGGCAATTACCTCAATTTCGTGACCCGCTTCCTGTTCGGCTTCGGCGCTGCCTTCCTGCTTCCAATCCTGCTGATGATCCTCGAGCGAGCGGGGATCGTCACGCGCGAGCAGCTGGCGCGGTCTCGCCGATATGCGATCGTTGCCGCCGCGGTCGTCGCAGGTGTGCTGACCCCGCCCGACGTCGTTTCGATGCTGCTCTTGCTGGTGCCGCTCTATGGTCTGTACGAGTTCGCAATTCTCGCGATCCGAATCACCCACTGGCGTGCCGCTCGCAAGGCCGCGCGGTTAAATCCTGCAGTGGTAGCGGAGCCCCAGACGGAAGAGGGCCCGGAAGCGCCACCGGGGGGGGGGAGGGTTGGCGGTTCCGGGCCCAATTAAACGGATAGCGAGAGCGGGGGGGCAAAAGGTCACTATCCGAACTGCACAACGCCCCTTCTTCAACATGGGTTCCGAACTGCTGAAAAGTTTTTTGGCTGTTCCCGTAACGACCACGAGGCCAGCTACGCTGGAGGAAATATAGGTAAATCAACGCTGTAGCGGCCAAGCTTGCGCTCCAGCGTCGAACGCAACTGCTTTGCCAGCCCGGCAACGATTCGCTCGAACTGCACTTTTTCGGGATCAGTACCCTCATCCGGGACGAGAACCGGGCTGCTGAGCGCGAGGCGTGCAGTGAGCTCGCTCGTGCGCCGCAGCGAAATTTCGACCGGATCGCCGGGCTCATTCAGCAGCGCGAATTCGACGATTTCGGTGATCAGAAAAGCGACCGCGACTGCAACCTCCTGCGTCGTATTGACCGCTTCAAGATCGAGATCGATTGCAAGCATTCGCGCGGCTTCGGGAGCGCTCGCCCGGAGTTCGGCAGCGAGCTCGGTGAGCAAGGGCCGGAGCGCCATTCCGCGATTTTCCTCCATCGCCGCGAAATGGTTGCGGTGAACGATCGACAAGGCGCCGACGCGGCGACTGATTCCGGCATAAGCGGCGCGCGCTTCGGGCGTATCGGCGCTCCGGCTGTGGATATTCAGCAATGACGCAACGACCTGCAGATTGTTCTTCACCCGGTGATGGACTTCGCGCACCAGCCTGCGTTGCCCTTCGAGCGCGCCGGTGGTTTCGCGCTCCGATTCCTCGACGCGCTCAATTGCTCGCCTGAATGCATTGCGAAGCTCCTGGATTTCGCGGCTTGGGCCGAGTTTGCGCGGCAGCTCGGGAAATCCTTCCGCCGGCCGATAGGCGAGGACTGCGCGCTCCAATCGTCTGAGCGGCCTCACGAGGAGCCGAGTGACGAGCAGCCAGGTGACGATCGCCGCCGCGATCCACATCAGCAGCGGGAGCAGCAGAAGGAGCCGATTGACGGCGGTAATCTGCTGGCGCGGATAACCCACGCCAACGGTAAGATTGCCGCTGCTGATCGGCCATTGCGTCAGATGCAGCTTCGGTCCGAATCCGGGCCTGGGTCCAAGAACCCGAACCTCGCGCATCTGGTCCTGCACGATCACGCTTGACACATTCTTGGAAGCACTCGCGGCCGCGCTTCGCAGCTCGTCGAGTCCGACCACGGCGGTCGCCATCCCGTTGCCGACGCCGACTCGAACCGCAATTCCGATCGAGTCGGGTGCAACGCGGACGCTGATTTCACCAGGTGCGACGCTGGTGAGCGTTCCAATGTTGCCGATCTCGCCGAAGGTGCAGATCGGCTTGCCATCGCCGGTTTCGAGCTCGAAGTCTTGCACGACTGCAGGCGCAATCGCGATCGACCGGTGCGCGCGGTCGCATGCGCCTGCGGTTCCTCCGGCAAGTGCACCGTTCGCAGTGATGCGCAGCGCCAGCGCATTGCGCGCGATCAGGCCTTCGATTGCCTGCGCCGCGGCGCGCGACTCGTCCTGGCTGCGCGCATCGAGCATTGCATTGGCCTGGTGGATTCCCATTTCGCCGACGACGGCGAGCGCAATTCCGATTGGCAGCAGAACTGCAGTGAGGATGAGCAGCAGCTTGGTCGCGGTCGGCTGGACCGCGTAGCGCTCGGCGATGCTCACGGTTCGGCCCCCGAAGTCGCGGGGCTTCTAGCTGAGCTTGCCGAGCAGGCTGAGGAAATCGTCGGGGACGGGCTCACGAAGCGTGTCGTCATAGACGGAGCGAAGCGCACGCCCGAGATCTCCGGAGCGCTGTTTGCGCGCGCCGCGGTCGGAAGCTCGGGACCTTTTCGAGCGCCTGGAATCTCCGGCTCCCTCCGTCTCGCTTCGCATCTTGGCACTCAACTCTCAGTCCCCCCAGGCGCGGGTCCTCCCGCGCTCATAATCAACTCTCTCCAAGGCGCAACCGGTCCTTCAGGCCTGCACCATAAAGACACGCACAAAGCCGGGCGCTGCGCGGCATTGACTGCTTGGCAGCGACCCGGCCCAGGCACGGAAACCAAATGGCCGGTCCTTTGTTCCAGAGGGGCTTCACATCTTGGGGGGACTTAGAAGCCCAGACATTTGAATGGTCCTTTCCAGGGTTGCAACAATAAAGACGCGCCGCCAAAGACGACGCAAATAAGCAATATCGAGGGAGAATTACCGAACATGTCCCTTGGCCAGGAACTTGCCCCGCATCTGCCGTTCCTCCGCCGCTATGCGCGCGCGCTGACCGGCAGTCAGGCCCACGGCGACGCCTTCGTGCGCGCAACGCTCGAAGCGATCGTCGCCAAGCCCGACGAATTTCCACGCGACGTCGATCCGCGCCTCGGACTGTACAAGACGTTCCACGCCATCTGGTCGACTGCGAACATCGAGGAGGGCGAAGAGCCGGGGCAAAATGCGAGAGGAGTCGAGGGCATCGCGCAGGCGCGGCTGTCGCGCATCACGCCGCTGTCGCGCCAGGCGCTTCTTCTGACTTCGCTCGAGGGCTTTTCGTCGGAGGATACGGGCTATCTGATCGGTGCTACGCCGCAGGAGGTCGACAATCTCGTCACTGAGGCGCTGGAGGAGATTGAACGCCAGACCCTGGCTGACGTTCTGATCATCGAGGACGAGCCGATCATCGCAATGGATATCGAAACGATCGTCCGAGACCTCGGTCACAACGTCACCGGCGTTGCAGTCACGCGCGACGAAGCCGTCACCCAGGCGCGCCAGAATCCGCCGGGGCTGGTGCTCGCCGACATCCAGCTCGCCGATGATTCGAGCGGTATTGACGCGGTAAAGGACATTCTTGCGGAATTCTCAGTGCCGGTGATCTTTATCACCGCCTTCCCGGAGCGATTGTTGACGGGTACCCGGCCCGAGCCGACTTTCCTGATCACCAAGCCGTTCCAGCGATCAACGGTGAAGGCGGCCATTGCCCAGGCACTCTTTTTCGACGCCGCGACTGTCCCGGCTGCTTAAGTCCGGAACACGGTCCCAACCGGCGCGTTGGCCGGTCGAACGGTGATTTCGTAACGAGAGCAGAATGGCTGACCCGCGACAGTCCGATCCTTCAGTGCGAGAAACGACGACCGAAGCTCGCGCCGGATCGACCCCCGGGGTCGGTCGCAATGTTCTTGTCTTGGGGACGTTGCTGGTGGTGATAATTCTCGTCGTGATCGTCTTGGTCGGACGCTCCTGAGCACCTAGCTTCTGTCAGTATCGCTGTTCATGTTGGATCAACGCGTGCATGGCCACGATCATGGGCGGTAACGGGTGGGGTTTAGCTTGACGGAAGCTCGCGAGGAGGACCGACCAGCAACTGCCTCTGCAGCGCCGGTTCCCCTGTCCGATCCCGAGTTCAAGGACCAGCTTGCGGCGGTGATTCCGCACCTGCGCGCTTTCGGCCGGTCGCTGTCGGGCAGCCGCGACCTTGCTGACGACCTTGTCCAGGAGACGCTGCTCAAGGCCTGGGCGGCACGCAAACGCTTTCAGGCGGGCACGAACATGCGCGCATGGACCTTCATCATCTTGCGCAACCTGTTCCTGAGCCAGATGCGGCGCGCACGGTTCAAGGGCGAGTGGGACGACATTACCGCGTCGAAGATTCTCGCCGCTCCGGCGAGCCAGGACCGGCATATCGAGCTCGGCGACATGCAACGTGCGCTGATGCATTTGCCGCAGCCGCAGCGCGAGGCGCTGATCCTCGTCGGCGCCGGCGGCTTCGCCTATGAGGAGGCGGCCGAGATCTGCGGCTGCGCGGTCGGCACGATCAAGAGCCGGGTGGCGCGCGGACGCGTCGCGCTCGAACAATTGCTGTCGAGCGGCAAGCTTCCGTCGCGGCGCCAGCACAAGACCGACCCGGAGAAGTCAGCGCTACAGACGATCATGGGCGAAGTTGACGAGCTCAGCCGCGATCACGAGACGTGACGCATTAGAAGCGTCAGTTGAGCTTGCGCAGGAGCTCAGCAAAGTCGCGGTCGCCCGGCTCTGGCGCCGCGGCCTCGAAGGCGCGGCGCAGCGCGGCCGTAATCCCGGCGTGCGACGGAGGAATGTCGACGCGAATGAGGCGACGATCATGCTTGTTCAGTTCGGAGGCCAAGACATTATCTCCTCCGAACCTGATTGGCGCCGAAGCAGTTTCTCGTTCCAACTTCATTGCAGCTGCAAACGAGCGATAGGCTACGGAAGTTTCGTGGAAATCGGGCGCGGAACGGTCAAAAGGAGCCAATGAGCCGGCACTCCTCGATAGACGCAAGGGCCGATGCGCTGCGCCGCGCGAGCGATCATTCGCCCTTCTTGCGCGAGGCCATTCAGGCGCGCGGCGACATTGTCGAACGTTTCTTGAATGATGGCGCCGAAGCTGCAGCTGAGCTGTCCTTGGCAATTGTCGGCGACGCGCTCGAGAGCCGCTTGCGGCGGCGGCGTCATGGGCTTGCGCTCGCGGTTGCGCTCGGCGACCTCGCTGGCGAGTTGCCGCTGGAACGAGTGACCCGGCTCCTCTCCGACTTTGCCGATCATGCGATCGATGAAGCTGCCAGGGCCGCCATCGAGGAGCGCGTGCCTGACTGCGGCGCGCAGGGATTTGCAGTCATCGCAATGGGCAAGCTTGGCAGCCGGGAGCTCAACTATTCGTCGGACGTCGATCTGCTCTTGCTGTTCGATCCTGAAACGCTTCCCAGGCGCAGCCGCGACGATCCGGGCGAAGCTGCGGTCCGAATCGGTCGCCGACTGATCGAGCTACTGCAGAAGCGGACCGAGGACGGCTATGTCCAACGGGTCGACCTTCGGCTTCGGCCCTCTCCGGAAGTCACGCCCATCGCGCTGCCGGTAAATGCTGCGATTTCCCACTATGAATCGAGTGCGCTTCCGTGGGAGCGCGCAGCATTCATTCGCGCTCGGGCGGCGGCAGGCGACCGGGCGGTCGGACAGCGATTCCTCGACGCAATCAAGCCGTTCGTTTGGCGCCGGTCGCTCGATTTTGGAGTGATTGAGGACGTGCGGCAGATTTCCGCGCGCATTCGCGATCATTTCGCGCAAGGCAGGGAGATTGCCCCGGGCTATGATTTGAAGCGAGGTCGCGGCGGCATCCGCGAAGTCGAATTCTTCGTCCAGATCCAGCAGATGATCCATGGCGGCCGCGATCCGTCGGTGCGCGCTCCAGCGACGCTCGACGCGGTCGCCGCGCTGGTCGCCGCGCAGCGGCTGGAGGAGGATAGCGCACGAGAACTCGCCGGCACTTATCGTCTTTTGCGCACGTTCGAGCACCGCGTGCAAATGGTCGAAGATGCGCAGACCCACTTGCTGCCGCCCGATTCACAAGCACTCGATAATGTCGCGCAATTGGACGGTCTCGACAGCGGCAATGCTTTGCTCGATCAGCTCCGCACGCATGTCGAGCGGACCGGCAAGCTATTCGACAGTCTGGCTCCGGAAGACCAGGGTCGCCTCGCAAGCGAGCCTGAGTACCTCATTGATGAATTGCAGGGTTTCGGCTTCGCCGACCCTGCGACCGCCGCCAAACGCATTGATGAATGGCGTTCGGGTCATGCGCGATCCCTGCGCTCACCGGCAGCGCAGCGCGCGTTCGAGGCCATGCTGCCGGGCCTGCTCCAGGCGATCGCTGCGGGATCGGATCCGGTTCATGCACTCAACCGCCTGAGCGACATCGTCGAGCGGTTGTCGAGTGGAGTGAACCTGTTCAGGCTGCTTGAGGCGCGACCCACGCTTGCCCGGCTTTTCGCAAAGGTGCTCGCCCACGCGCCGGCACTGTCGGATCAGCTCGCGCGGCGACCCGAGCTGTTCGAAGGTCTGTTCGACGCAACCAGCTTCGAGATGCCGCCGCCGCCGGGGGAGTTCTGTGCCGATCTTGAGCGGGCAATGCGCGGTCATCCCTATGATGTGGCGCTCGACCGCGCGCGGCGTATCGTCAATGAACGCCGCTTCGCGCTCGGCGTCCAGCTGATCGATCGTCGTCGCGATCCGCTCGAAGTGGCCCTCGGCTATGCCCGCGTCGCCGAGGGCACGCTGCTCGCGCTGGGCAAGGCTGCAATGCGTGAGTTCGAACTGGTTCATGGGCGTTTTCCGGGCGGCGAGCTGATCGTACTTGGCCTCGGGCGGCTCGGCGGCTGTGCGCTGACCCATGCTTCTGACCTCGACATTGTCTATCTGCACACCGCTCAGGCCGGTACCTTGTCGGACGGATTGAAGCCGCTCGGTCCGAATGACTATTTCAATCGACTGGCCAATCGGGTGACCGCTGCGTTGAGCGTCCCCACAGCGGCAGGACCATTATATGAAGTCGACACGCGCCTTCGCCCGGAAGGCGCCAAGGGGATGCTCGTCGTATCGCTCGACGCCTTTGAGCGCTATCAGCGCGAGGAGGCGTGGACCTGGGAGCATATGGCGCTCACCCGCGCCCGGCCGGTCTTCGGATCGGAAGCAGCGCGGGCAAAGACTGCCGAGCTCATCGAAGAGTTTCTGCATCTTCCGCGCAAGCCGGCGATCATCCTTCGCGACGCGGTCAAAATGCGTGGCGAGATGGAACGCCACAAGCCGGCGGAGGGGCGCCTCGACGTGAAGCTTGGACCGGGCGGACTGGTAGACCTCGAATTTTCGGTCCAGGTGCTCCAGCTGACCCGGCAGATTGGACTGGATCCCAGGCTCGATGTTGCGCTCGCCCAGCTCGAAGAAGAGAATTTGATCCACAAAACAATTATTGAGGCGCAACAGTTGTTGACGCGAATGCTGGTCATGATGCGGCTCGTCGCGCCGGGCAAGGTGCAGCCGACCGCGGAGTCGTGCCAGTTGGTAGCCGAGGCTTGCAGTTCGGCCAGCTGGGATGAGCTTCTTGCCCGCCACGATGCGGCGCGGCAGAGCATTGCGGCACTTTGGGACTCCATCAAGCAAGGGGCATGAAATGATCGACGAAGGCGACAAGGCACCGGCAATCACGATCACTGCAACGGACGGCAGAAGCATCGATCTCGCCTCGCCGCAACAGCCGCTGGTGCTCTATTTCTATCCCAAGGACGACACATCGGGCTGCACGCGCGAGGCGCAGGATTTCACTGCTTTAGCTCCCGAATTCGCCAAGGCCGGCGTGAAGATCATCGGAGTCTCGCGCGACCCGATGAAGAGTCATGAGAAATTCATTGGCAAATATGGTCTCGCGGTGCCGCTTGCATCGGACCAGGACGGCAGCATCTCCGAGGCGTTCGGCACCTGGGTAGAAAAGTCGATGTACGGCCGCAAATATATGGGGATGGAGCGCGCGACCTACCTGATCGGCGCCGACGGACGAGTTCTCAAAGCCTGGCGCAAGGTGAAGGTGCCCAAGCACGCCGAAGAGGTGCTGAAGGCGGCGCGGGAGCGCGCGGCAGCCTAACCCGCCAGCGCCCTGATCACCATCTCCCAGTGCAGGACGTCATCATAGATGGCGCGCACCGGAATGCGCTCGTCGAGGCCGTGCGCCCGATCGTCAAGCGGTGAAATGCCCCAGCTGCCGTCGACGTCGTAGACTGGGATACCCTGCGCCCGGAAGAAGCTGCCGTCGCTCGCGCCGGCCTGCATCACTGGAAAGACGTGCATCTGCGGACCGTGAAAGCGCTGGATTGCCGCAGTGACGGCCTTCAGCACGTCGGGCCGCAGCGGCGAGGTCGGGGTCGGAACGCCGGCATAATTGGGGTCGGGCTTCACCTCGACATTGGCGCCGACGAGCTGCTGAAGCTGCGCCTGAACGGTCTTGGGTTCGACACCCGGGAAGATACGGCAGTTGACCGTCGCCGTTGCCGATTGCGGCAGCGCATTGTCGGCATGTCCGCCGGACAACATGGTTGCGACGCAGCGCGTCCGCGTCAGGCCGACATCGATCGGGCTGGCTTCGACGATATCCGCAGCTTCGCCATCGTTGGGATTGGCGAGCCAGCGGCGGATTGCGGCACCGAGCGCGCTGTTGCCCTCCTGCCGCGCGCGCTCCTCGAAATAACCGCGATTGGCGTCATTCTGCATTGGCTGGAAACGATAGTTGCGCAGCTTCTCAAGCGCATCGGCAAGCTCGTAAATGGCATTGTCGGGGCGAGGCCTGCTGCTGTGGCCGCCCGGATTGCGGGTGGTGAAGAAGTAGGTCTGGAATGTCTTCTCGGCGATCGAAATGCCGCAGCCGAGCGGTCTGAAATTCTCGTCATAGGCAGCGCATCCGCCGTCGGCGTTGAGACCGAACTCGGCGTCTGTAAGATTGCGCCACTTGGTCGAGCCAAGGGTCGCGCCGACCCCGCGCGTCTCCTCGTCGCCGCTGTAGAAAAAGATGATGTCGCGGTCGGGCCTGAACCCTTCGCTGATCAACTTGACTGCAGCCATGGTCGTTGCGACGTCGCCGTTCTTCATGTCGCTCGTGCCGCGGCCGAGGAAATATCCGCCCTCTTCGCGGAAGATGAAGGGGTCGAACTTCCAGTCCTCGCGCTTGGCCTCGACTACGTCCATGTGGCCAAGGATCAGCAGCGGCTTCTTGGTCGCGTGCGGCGAACGCCAGCGGACGATCAGCGCCGCCGTCTGGTCGCCGGGCAAAGCCTCATAGGGCATGACGTGGATATCGGATTGCGCAATGCCGGCAGCGCCGAACTGATCGGCGAGCAGCTTTGCGACGCGCACCGTCTGACCGCGATTGTGAACGCTTGGAATTTCGATCGCTTGTTTGAACAGTTCGCGGGTCTTGGCCTGCCATGCTGGCGGGAGCTGGGACGGAACCGTCCGCGGATCTGCTGCACCAAACGCAGTGCCCGAGATTGCGGCTGCCAGAAGCGCAGCGAATAAGCGCATGATCTTCTCCTATATGCCTGCCAGCTCTTTCAGCATCAGCTGCCAATGCACCACATTGTCATAGAGCGACTGGACCGGAATCCGCTCATCCTTGCCGTGCGCGCGAAAGTCTGTCGGGACCTGAACCCAGGCGCCATTGGTGCCGTAGACTGGAATACCGGCCACGCGGAACGGCCGCGCGTCGCTCGCGCCGGTCGACATCTCCGGGAAGACGGGCATTCCCGGATGGAGCGTCTGCACGCTCTTCGTGAAGGCGGCGGAAACATCGGGACGCAGCGGCGATGCCAGCGAAGCGACATAATCGTCGTTGCGGGTGACGACGACCGTCGGATCACCGACGATCTTTTCGAGCTCGGCCTTTACGGCATTCGGATCTTCGCCCGGGAAGATCCTGCAATTGATCATCGCCGTTGCGAGCTGCGGCAGCGCATTGTCGGCATGGCCGCCGAACAGCCGGGTCGGGACGCAGCGGGTGCGGGTCAGGCCGACCTCGCTCTCGCTCGCCTCGATCAGGTCGGCGGCCGCGCCGTCGTTGGGATTGGCCAGCCAGTGACGCATCGCGTCGCCGAGCGGTCCTTTGTCCATCTTCGCCCGCGCGGTGAAATATGCCCTGGTCGTCTCGTTGAGCTTCGGCGTGAAGCGATATGCTTCGAGCTTATCCAAGGCATGCGCAAGGCTGTAGATCGCATTGTCCTTGCGCGGCTTGGACGAGTGACCACCGCGATTGCGAACCGTGAAGGTGTAGCTCGCATAGGTTTTTTCAGCGCTCTGCATCGAAAAGCCGGCGGGCGAGCCATCGGGGTTGAAGCCGCCGCCACCGCCATCGGCATTCAGGCCATATTCGGGATGACCGAGCAGCTCGAGCCACTCGCTCGCGCCCTTCTTCGCTCCGATCCCATTTGTCTCTTCATCGCCGGTGAACAGCACGACAATGTCGCGCCTGGGCATGAAGCCGGCCTTTTTGAGGTTGATCATCGCCTGGGTGATCGCGGTGATCCCGTCTTTCATGTCGATGGTGCCCCGGCCGTAATAATAGCCGTCCTTCTCGACCATCCTGAACGGGTCGGTTCCGGCCCAGTCCTCGGCCTTCGCTTCGACCACGTCCATATGGCCCATGAGCAGAATGGGCTTGGCCTTGACCGGACCGGCCGCACGCCAGCGGACGATAAGCGCTGCAGTATCGTCCGCGCCGGTCGTCGCGCTTTCGGTGTGATAGGGGAGGACATGCACGTCGGCCTGAGGGAAGCCCGCCGCCTTGAACTGGTCGGCGACATATTGCGCCATCTCCGGCACCTTGTGCCGGCCGATCACGGTCGGCGCGTCGATGATATGCTCGAACATCGCGTGCGTCGCTTCACGCTGCGCCGGCGTCAGCTGTGGACCGGCCGCACCGGCCGTCGAAGCAAGCGCGACGAGCGCCGTTGCGGCCAACGAATGACGCATGATGTGAACTCCCCCGGGAATCAGTGGCTCGACGCTAGGCCTAAGCCGGGGTTGGTCAAGCGCTTCACTTTTGCCGTTCTACAAGCGACGCATAATAGTCTGCGAGCACCTTGAACGCAGCCTTGCGGGTGCCGGTCTCCGATACCAGACCCTTTCGATTCCAACCCTGCTGATAGATCGGGTGCTGGCGGCGCGGCGAACGGAAATCCTTGAGAATCCACGGCGTCAGTCCGCGAAGGAACGGGACCTTCGCAGCCATCGCCAGGGTCTGGCGATAATATTCGGCCTGGAATTCTTCGCTGAATTTATGCGGATTTGCTGGATCGTCATGATAGCCGGCGAGCGCATCGGCCCCGAATTCCGAGAAGATCAGCGGCTTGGCAAAAGACGAATGCCACGCAATCGACGGGATGTGCGCAAGCGGGTCAGACGTGTACCAGCCGTTGTAGCTGTTGACCGAAAGGACATCGAGGTCGGCGCCGAGCGGATCGTCGATCGTCTGGACGTCCCCCTTGCGCCCGCTGAGCAGCGCGGCGGTGACGAGCCGGCTGTCATCGAGCGACCTGGCGTTGGCGACCAGCGCGCGCAGGAAGGCGTTGCGGGCGTCGTTGGTCGGAGTCTCGTTGCCGACGCTCCACAGGATGATCGAGGCGCGATTGCGATCGCGAAGGATCGATTCGCGCTGCATTTGGCGAGCGGTCTCGAGGGTCTTGGGATTGGCAAAATCCACCTGCCAATAGACCGGGATTTCGCTCCATAGGAGCAGTCCGAGCTCATCGGCCGCGCGAACCATGCTCTCCGGATGTGGGTAATGGGCGAGGCGCGCGAAATTGGCATGGAGGCCATTTTTGGCTTCGAGCAATAGAGCGCGGGCTGCCGCAGGCGTGATTGCACGCGTCGGATCGGCGCCGAATTCCTCGGCGTGAATGTTCACTCCGCGAAGGAAGATCGGGCGGCCGTTGAGGAGGATGTCCTGCCCCCGGACCTCGATCGTCCTGAAGCCGACCCGATCCTTCCACACATCGTCGCCGGCCTCGACTCGAACGTCGTAGAGTGTCGGATTGTCCGGTGACCAGCGGCGCAGGCCTGGCGGCGCGCGCTTCGAGCCGGTCCATGTCCCGTCCGCCGCTGTCCGGCCCGCCATGGTCAAGCCAAGCACCGGGATCTTCAGCCGCAGCTCGCGGTTCGCAGCTCCGGCTCCATCGAGCTTGACGGTGGCGGCTATACGGCCGTCACGCGTGAGCCGGATCCAGGCATCGTCGACATAGGTCGAAGGAAGCTGGATGAGCGTGACCGGCCGAGTGATTCCGCCGTAATTTTCCCAATCGGTGACGACCGGCGGAACGTCGGCAGCGGTGCGCTCCGAATCCGCACCGACAGTGACCCGGTTCTCGCCGTCGCGGAGCAGGTTCGTGACTTCGAAGGCAAAGGGCGTAAAGCCGCCCCGATGCTCGCCGACGAACTTTCCGTTGACATAGACGTAAGCATGATAATCGACCGCACCGAAGCGCAGAAAGGCGCGCCTCCCGGCCTGCGCGTGGATCGTGACTCGGCGCTGATACCAGACGAGGCCGTTGTAGCGGCGCATGTCGGGCGAATGCGTGACGAATGACTGCGGCAGGTGAACGACCGGCGAGCGGTCCATGTCATATTCGTACAGCGCCCTGGGGTCCGCGCGCATCGCTGCGGTCGTGTCGACCTCTTCATAACGCCGGTGCCCCGGCCCCGCTTCGCCGCCATGAAAGCCCGCGAGACCCTCGCGATAGGGGTCGATCGACCAGTTCCACGGACCATCGAGGTCGATTCCATCGCGCATGTCGGCGCTTGCAAGGACGGGCTCGGACCGGACGATTGCGGGCGCGAGTAAGAATGCGAGCAGGAGAAGCCAGCGCAATATTCGATCAACCATGGTCCGTCCCATGCCCTTCCGCCAGATATTGCGCGCTGCGCATTTCTTCGAGACGGCTGACGGTGCGCAGGAACTCGAAGCTCCCGTCTCCTGCCCGATAGAGCGCCGAGGGCTCGGTATCGGCAGCGGCGAGCAACTTGACCTTATGCTCGTAAAGCGCATCGATCAGCGTGACGAACCGCGCTGCCTCGTTGCGCATCTCGGGTCCCATCACCGGAATGCCGACGATGATCACGCTATGATAGCGCCGCGCAATAGCGAGATAGTCGGAGGCGCCCCGCGGGCCGCTGCACAGCCGCTTGAACGAAAAGACTGCGACGCCCTTGAGGCTCTTGGGAACGTGCAGAGTTCGTCCGCCGCCGACCTCAATATCCTCGGACGGCACTTTGGCGCGATCCTCGACGGGATAGTCAGTGAGCTGGAAGAAGGCGCGGCTCAGTGCCGCGCTCGCTTCGGGCCCGTTCGGCACGTGCCACACCTCGACCCCGGTCAGACGCTCGAGGCGATAGTCAGTCGGCCCATTTACCTCAACCGTAACCATCTTCAGTTCGATCTGGTCGATGAAGGGGACGAACAAGTCGCGATTGAGGCCGCCGAGATACAGATCTCGTGGCGGACGGTTCGACGTGGTGACAATCTTTACGCCCTGATCGACCAACTTTCCGAAGAGCCGCGAGAGGATCATTGCATCTGCCGGGTTCGTCACCTGCATCTCATCGAAGCATAGCAGCCTGGCTTCGGCGGCGATCTGCTCAGCGACCGGCCCGATCGGGTCGCCTTGCTGTGCGCGCCTCGCTTCGCGCAGCCGGTGATGGGTTTCGGCCATGAACTCATGGAAGTGCACGCGGCGCTTTGGCTGAAGATCGATGGATTCGAACGCGAGGTCCATCAGCATCGACTTGCCGCGGCCGACGCCTCCCCACAGATAGACTCCGGCCGGACCGGATCCCTTTGAACCGAGCAACCGCGAAAATAGGCTGCCTTGATTGGCGAGGCTTCCGGCGAGCCTGTCCAGGGCCTCGACTGCACGCGCCTGTGCCTCGTCCGGCTTGAGCTCATGCGCTGCGATCAGTTGGTCGTAGGCCGCGCGGACCGGTGCGGTCATCGGTGTGGGGCGTTGGGTCGGTTTACGCGCTTGAGCGTGCCGCTGAAGCTGTAGCAATTCTCTCCGTTCTGCTTGACGACTCCCTGCAGAAAGGCATGGCCGCGGGTTTGCTTCACCAGCTCGACATGGGCATCAAGCGGGCTGCCCGCCTGACCTCGCGCGAGAAAGTGGGTGGTGAGGTCGAGCGTTACATAGTGGCCGCTGGCCATGCCGGCGCACAGCCCGCCGGCGAACAGTGACATGTCGATGAAGCTCATCACTGCGCCGCCATGGATCGAGCCGCCCATATTCATATGGTCCTCGGTCGGGAACATTCGCGCTATCCCGCGTCCCGGCCCGTCGGGCTTGAACAATAAGCGACCGGTGGCGGCTGCGAAGCTCGAGCGCGGGAAATCGCCCCAACTGTACCATCCGGGATTGTCGACGTCGGGCGTTGCCCCGCGCGGGAGCCCGACATCCTCCAGCCCTTCGGCCTGGTAGCCGTCCGCGCTCACGCTGCCCGTTCGGCGATCAGCTTCTTGGTTTCGGCGATCGCTTTGGCGGGGTTGAGACCCTTCGGGCAGACGTTCGTGCAATTCATAATCGTGTGGCAGCGATAGAGGCGATACGGATCTTCAAGTTGGTCGAGCCGCTCGCCGGTCGCCTCGTCGCGGCTGTCGACCAGCCACCGATAGGCCTGAAGGAGGATCGCCGGCCCCAAGAATTTGTCTGCGTTCCACCAATAGCTTGGGCAGCTGGTCGAGCAGCAGAAACAAAGGATGCATTCGTAGAGGCCGTCCAGCTTCGCGCGGTCCTCCGGCGATTGCAGCCGCTCGCGCGACGGCGCTGGAGAGGCGCTCTTCAGCCAGGGCTGAATCAGGGAATATTGTGCGTAAGCCTTGGAGAGGTCCGGGACCAAGTCCTTGACCACCTCCATGTGCGGCAGGGGTGTGATCTGGATTTCGCCCTTATAATCCTCAATGGAAGTGGTGCAGGCGAGGCCATTGCGCCCTTCCATATTCATCGCGCACGAACCGCAGATCCCCTCGCGGCACGAGCGGCGGAAGGTCAGGGTCGGATCGATCTCATTCTTGATCTTGATCAGCGCATCGAGGACCATCGGCCCGCATTTGTCGAGATCGATCGTATAGCGGTCGAAGCGCGGATTGGCTCCGCCATCGGGATCGTAGCGGTAGATCTTGAGCGTCTTGAGGCGCTTACCCTCCTCGGGCTTCCAGTCGCGCCCGCGCTTGTTGATCTTGCTGTTCTTTGGAAGCGTGAATTCGGCCAAAGCGTTGAGCTCCTTGCTTGGCCGGAGCCGCTAGCACGCGAGGAGCCTTGAAGAAAAGGCCGCCCGTTCCCGGGCGGCCTTTGGTTGCAGAGCCTAGCCGCGCAGAAGCGCGCTGATCACCTGCTCGATGACCATTGTGCGCGGGTCCACGCGGTAGAGATAGCCGTTGCTGTAATAATAGCGATCATAGGGATCGAGGTCGTAGCGCCGACGCAGGTCGTAAGGGATCTGCCGGTAGCCGTACATGACGCCATAGCCGTGTTGCCAGCGCTGACCGCGATAGAGCTTCTTCGCCTGTCCGGGCGGAAGGCAGCCGTTGTGCTTCTTTGCAAGTCCCGGCGGACAGCCGCCTTCGCCATAGCCATAATCATCGTGTCCACGCCAATGACCATTGCCATTCCCATTGCCCGGCTTTGCAAGAACGGGGCCGGTAAAGCCGAGCGCCAAAGCGCCGGCCAAAAGCAGTAAGTGTTTCATCATCCCACCATTATTGTTCTGAGGGACTGAACGTTCGTCGAGCGAAATGGTTACCGACCAAAAGGCCGCCGGCGATAACGGCCGGCGGCCTTTGTCAGTAGTGCGTTCGGCCGGTTACGGGATGCGGATCACCCGGACCACGCGGTATGTATCCGGGCTCACGACATAGACGTAACCATTCTCGTCCACGTAGCGGAAGTTCGGTCCAAGATGGTAACGCGTGACGACCGGCTGCGGGAGCGCACCGACATCGATATAGGTATAGTTCGGGCCGAATTCGTGGCCGACCGCAAAGCCGGCGCGCTCCGCCTGACCGCGGGTGAGCCGGTTCCACCTGACGCACCTGCCGTGCCGGTGCTTGGTGCATTTGACGACGTTCGAATAATGCCTGGCTTCGGCCGGAGCCGCAGACAGCGCGACGGCGGCAGCGCCAAGTGCGAGAAGCATTTTCCTCATTGCAATTGCTCCTTCGATTTGATGCGCTTGGGCCGGTCCGGGAATGGCAGCCCAACCTGTTTTCAGATTAATGGCTGAGCGTGTCGATCACCCGAGTGACCGCGTAGGTTGTCGGATCGATGACATAGATATAGCCGTTGCTGTAGACGTACCGCTCACCGGTCCCAAGGTGATAATAGGTCACAACCGGCTGAGGCAGATCGCTCACGGTCGTGTAGGAATAGCCCGGCCCGAAGACATAGCCCACGGCATATGGCGGAGTGCCCTTGACGCGGTGCGTCGAGACGCAAACGCCATTGTCCCATTTGGTGCAGACATAATTTTTGGACGCTGCCGGAGCAGCCGTGACTGCGACTGCAAGGCCCGAGAGTGCAAGAAGGATCGTCCTCATCTTTTCTCTCCCTGGATAGGATGAAATCGCCCGAAAGCTCGCGTTTCGAAGCGGTTGGAGAGTCAACGAATGGCCAAAATTGTGGTTTCCGCGCCGTTCATGCGCGTGAAAGGTTGACACTCGGGCGGTCGCGGCTCTGAGCCCGGTTGCCCGACTTGGCCGACGGAGCTAGAGCGCCGCCAACGTCGCAGTGCCGGTCCTCGGCGCGCCCATGACAGCAGAGGAAAGCAGTAGCTCTTATGGCTCGGAAGAAGATCGCCCTGATCGGCGCCGGAATGATCGGCGGAACCCTGGCTCACCTCGCAGCAATGCGCGAGCTCGGCGACATTGTCCTGTTCGACATCATGGAAGGCATTCCGGAGGGCAAAGCGCTTGATATTGCCCAGGCCGGTCCAGTCGACGATTTCGACGCGAGGCTCAAGGGCACGTCCGATTATGCTGATATCGAAGGCGCGGACGTGTGCATCGTCACCGCCGGAGTGCCGCGCAAGCCAGGCATGAGTCGCGACGACTTGCTGGGAATCAACCTCAAGGTCATGAAGTCGGTTGGCGAAGGCATCCGCAAGCATGCATCGAACGCGTTCGTGATCTGCATCACCAACCCGCTCGATGCGATGGTGTGGGCGCTGCGCGAGTTCTCGGGGCTCCCGCACAACAAGGTCGTAGGCATGGCCGGCGTGCTCGACAGCGCGCGTTTTCGCCATTTCCTCGCCGAGGAGTTCAACGTCAGCGTCGAAGATGTCACCGCCTTCGTGCTCGGGGGCCATGGCGACACGATGGTGCCGGTGGTGCAATATTCGACCGTCGCAGGAATCCCGGTCCCCGACCTCATCAAGATGGGCTGGTCGACGCAGGAGAAGATCGACGCAATCGTCAAGCGCACCCGCGGCGGCGGCGGCGAGATCGTCGCGCTTCTGAAGACCGGCTCGGCTTATTACGCGCCTGCGACCAGCGCGATTGCGATGGCCGAGAGCTATTTGAAGGACAAGAAGCGCGTGCTTCCCTGCGCGGCGCACCTGACCGGCCAATATGGCGTCGAGGACCTCTATGTCGGCGTTCCGGTGGTGATCGGCGCAGGCGGCGTCGAGCGGATCGTCGAGATCGAACTCGACGCCAGCGCGCGCGAGAATTTCGACGCCAGCGTCGACGCGGTCAAAGAGCTGCTCGTCGCCTGCAGGCAGATCGAACCGTCGCTGGCTGAAGCGGCAGTGGCATAGGTGTCCATCATTATCGCCCTTGCGGATCGGGCTGAGGCGTCGTCCGCCGCGGCCGCTGCGCAAATCAACGCAGGTACAAAGAACCAATGAGCATTCTCGTCGACAGAAACACCAAGGTCATCACCCAGGGGATGACTGGCGAAACCGGCACTTTCCACACCCGCCAGGCGCTCGATTACGGCACCCAGATGGTCGGAGGCGTAACTCCGGGCAAGGGCGGCACCGAGCATCTCGGTCTGCCGGTCTTCAATACGGTGCACGAGGCGGTCGCCAAGACCGGCGCGACTGCCTCGGTCATCTACGTTCCGCCTCCGTTCGCAGCGGATTCGATCCTCGAGGCGATCGATGCCGAAGTGCCGCTCATCGTCACTATCACCGAGGGCATTCCGGTGCTCGACATGGTCAAGGTGAAACGCGCGCTCTCGGGCTCGAAATCGCGGCTGATCGGCCCGAACTGTCCGGGAGTGCTGACGCCGAACGAGTGCAAGATCGGAATCATGCCGGGCAACATCTTCAAGAAGGGCAGCGTCGGGGTCGTCAGCCGCTCGGGCACTTTGACCTACGAGGCGGTGTTCCAGACAACCAACGAGGGGCTCGGCCAGTCCACCGCTGTCGGAATCGGCGGCGATCCGGTGAAGGGCACCGAGTTCATCGATATCCTCGAGATGTTCCTCGCCGACGACGAAACCCGGTCGATCATCATGATCGGCGAGATTGGCGGCAGCGCCGAGGAAGACGCGGCGCAGTTCCTCGCCGACGAGGCCAGGCGGGGCAGGAGGAAGCCGGTCGTCGGGTTCATCGCCGGCCGCACGGCGCCGCCGGGACGCCGCATGGGCCATGCCGGGGCGATCGTTTCCGGCGGCAAAGGCGATGCCGAAAGCAAGATTGCGGCAATGGAGGCTGCTGGAATTACTGTCAGCCCAAGCCCATCTGAATTGGGCAAGACTCTGAAGGAGTTGTTGGTTTCGGCATGAACGACGTCGCCACTGGATTTGCTGAACGGGAGGCCGGGCCGAGCTGGGCGCGGCCGAATTGGCCATTGTCGGACCTTGATGAGCTCAATCTCGGCCTGGATCCGACCCAGGCGACGATCGAAAAGGCAAAGGCCGCGATTGCCGATCGCGTGGCGCAGACGACGACCGACCCGGAGGTGATCCGGCGTGCCGTCGAGGATTCGATCCGGGCGATGATGCTGATCCGCACCTACCGCGTGCGCGGTCATCTCGCCGCCGACCTCGACCCGCTCCGCCTCTCGAAGCGCGAGGTCCCGGCCGATCTCACCCCGGAATTTCACGGTTTCAGCGACGATGACCTCGACAGGCCGATCTGGCTTTGCGGCGCGCTCGGGTTCGAGCAGGCGAGCGTGCGCGAGATCGCCCAGGTCCTCCAGCGCAACTACTGCGGCCACGTCGGTCTTGAATATATGCACATAAACGAGGTGCAGGAGCGGCGTTTCCTCCAGGAGCGGATGGAGGGCAAGGACGCCGAAATCCATTTCACGCCCGAAGGCAAGCAGTCGATCCTCGCCAAGGTCATTCATGCCGAGCAGTGGGAGAAATTCCTCGCCAAGAAATATGTCGGCACCAAGAGATTCGGGCTCGACGGGGGCGAGGGTGCGGTTCCGGCGCTCGAGGCCGTGATCAAATATGGTGGCCAGATGGGCGTCACTGAAATTCCCGTCGGAATGGCCCATCGCGGGCGGCTGAACGTGCTTTCCAACGTCATGGGCAAGCCCGCGCAGGCGATTTTCCATGAGTTCGCCGGCGGCGCGACCAACCCGGCGGACGTCGGCGGCTCCGGCGACGTCAAATATCACCTCGGAACGTCGTCCGACCGCGAGTTCGACGGCAACAAGGTTCATTTGTCGCTGCTTCCGAACCCGTCGCATCTGGAGGCCGTCGACCCCGTCGTGCTCGGCAAGGCGCGAGCGGTGCAGACGCTTCGCGCCGACGTGCACGGAAAAACGGTGCTTCCGATCCTGCTCCACGGCGATGCCGCTTTTGCCGGCCAGGGCGTGGTGTGGGAGTGCCTGAGTTTTTCGGGGCTCCCCGGCTACGGTACGGGCGGCACCATCCACTTCATCATCAACAACCAAGTCGGCTTCACGACGAGCCCGCAGTTCGCGCGCTCCTCGCCCTATCCGTCGGACGTCGCCAAAGGCATCCAGGCGCCGATCCTGCACGTCAACGGCGACGATCCCGAAGCGGTCACCTTCAGCTGCAAGCTCGCGACCGAATTCCGCCAGACCTTCGGCCGCGACATCGTCATCGACATGTGGTGCTACCGCCGCTTCGGTCACAACGAGGGCGACGAGCCGAGCTTCACCCAACCGTTGATGTACGCCGCGATCAAGAAGCATCCGCCAATCAGCGAAATCTACGGCAAGCGCCTGATCGCCGAAGGCGTGGTCGATCAGCCGTGGATCGACAAGACCACCAGGGACTATGTTCAGCAGCTTGAATCCGACTTCCAGTCCGCGGTTTCTTACCTGCCCAACAAGGCCGATTGGTTCGAGGGGCGCTGGGCTGGGCTCGGCCGCCCGGACGAACCGGTGCTCGGACGGCGCAACACCCAGACTGCGATCGACGAAGAAGAAGTCCGCTATCTCGCCAATATCCTGACAACGGTTCCAGACGGCTTCTCAATCCACAAGACGCTGCAGCGCGTGGTCGATGCAAAGAAGGAGATGTTCGCGTCGGGCGAGGGTTTCGACTGGGCGACCGCCGAAGCGCTCGCCTTCGGCAGCCTGCTCGCGGAAGGCAGTGCAGTGCGCCTTTCCGGCCAGGACAGCGGCCGCGGCACCTTCAGCCAGCGCCATGCAGTCTGGGTCGATCAGCAGACCGGGCAGAAATATATTCCACTGACGACCGTCGACGGCGCTCGCTTCGAGGTTCGCGACAGTCCGCTTTCCGAATTCGGCGTGCTCGGTTTCGAATATGGCTATTCGCTCGCCGATCCGCGCTGCCTCGTATTGTGGGAAGCGCAGTTTGGTGATTTTGCCAATGGCGCGCAGAGCATCATCGACCAGTTCG
>DASVYN010000044.1:0-5140 GCA_036392155.1 Sphingomicrobium sp. | reverse complement strand
TGAGAAGCTGATCCCGCCATCGATCTGATGCGTCCTGGCCGCGGTGAGCGCCTCGCCTCGATTGGCTGCGTTGTCGGGAGCAACTCCAGTCTCCTCGAGTCCCTGGGTCACTCCGGCAAAGAAGGCGAGCCGCCGGCTGAGCTCAACCTCCAGATTTCCGTAGAAGAGGAATGGCGAAGCGCTTGCGCGCGTCGAACCATTGCCGGGTTCATCAATGATCTTGCGATAGCTGGTCTTTTGAAATCCGAGCCCAATCTTTCCGATGCCTTTCCAATATCCCTCATAGGCGAGCCCCGCGGTGAACTGGCGCACCCGATCGCGGCTCTGTTTGGTGAAGCCAAAGCTGGACTTTGGAAGCGCTTCGGGCATCCTCACATTGGTCTCGCCAAAGTCGATTTGTCCCGATCCGCCGAACTCGCTTTCCCGCGCGCGCCCGCGGATGATCAAATGGACAAGATGTCGACGCGGACCATCGTCGATGCTGTGCGAAAGGCGAAGCTCGCCACTCGTCGAGCGCGTTCCTTCGCGAGGGTCGGCAACGATCCTATGGTCTGCCGAGCCATCGGGCTGAACATTGCGAAAAAGGTCGACGTAGTTGCTGCTATCCGAGACGATTGACCGAAACAGGCCGCCTCTAATCATCCACCCATGACTGAGCTCGACGTCCGCAAGCAGCCCGCCATTCGTGACGTGGTGCTCGTTGGTTTCCCATGACTGCCCGATGAACTTGCGGATCCGAAGCTCGGGAGGCAGCCAGGCGCCGCCGACGGTCAGGACCGGCTCGGCTTCGACGTCTTTCCCGACGATCTGGGTCCAGAATGATCTCAATCGCACTCCGTCGTGCGGACGCCATTCGCCGAGAAGTGCGATTGTCCGGTTGTGGGAATGGGTGCCGTCGGGAAACTCGTCATCCTTGCGCCCAAGTCCGACGGCAATGCCAAGCTTGTCCCGATTGATCGGAATCTGAAGATCCGTATCGAAATAGGGACCGAGATAATCGGCAAGGCCGGCCGATCCGCTGACAGCGAGCTTCGAGCCGGGAGACCGCAATCGATAGTCGGCAATGCCTGTGGGCGCTGGAAAAGGATATGCTTGGGCGGCTATCCCAACCCTTATTGTCGAACGATCGGTGAGACGCTTGTTGAGCTCGCCCGCCTGATCGAAATACAAACCGTCAATGCGCAAATTGCCAGCCATTGTCGGAGAAAAGCCCCGAACCTGGTCGATCGTGTAGATCCCGATCTTCTCTATCCCGACGCTGACTCCGAAGGCGTCCGTGGCGGCTTGAAGCGCATTTCGATCGTCAGCGCGAGCGGCGGACTGGACCGACACGATTGCAATTGCGACGGCGGTAGGTCTCGCCAGCCTTCGACGTGTCACGCCCAACGCTACCTCCGCATGCCAAGCGAGCACTGCCATGTCTACCTGTCCGAAACCTTGCAGGGGTCCTCGCCGCTCGCCTTGGCAGTCGTCATTCTGACGAACCGCAGTCGGCGAATCTAGATCGGCGGCATTATGTGGTGCGTCGACAGAACGGCCGGCAGTTTCGCAAGATGCCCCAGCAGCGCATTCAGGTCGCTGTTCGATCCCCCGCCGAGACTGAGATGAACGTCGGCCTTGTTCGACCCTGCAACGGGGATGAGGCGGATCGAACGTATGTAGAATGGGCTGCCGTCGATGGCGGCGAACACCGGCGCAACAGTGTGGATGGATTGATCGACTGCAATGCTCAAATGACACATCCTTCGTCTCCTGCTTTGGACCATTCACGCAACAAAAAACCCCGCTCCGTCACCGGAGCGGGGGTCTTTGGATCTCTTGAGTCTTGCCTGGATCAGCTAGTCAGAGGTCGCTCCCGCTCCGGAATGGAGACGCACGAGTACGACTGCTGCTGCCACTGCAATGAGCGCTGAATCGCGTGCCGAACGATATCGGGAGTTGCTGCCGGCAATCACGCGAATCTGCCTCCTTCGCCCACTAAAATGCTGCAGTGCAGAAGAATGTCCAGCGAAAAAACGGCAACCGGACCTCGCCCGCCCTTGGCGACCGCAGGCATCACTTCCTCCATGGCGAAAGCACCAGGTCTTTGTTGACCAGCGCGCGGATGGGCCAGCCGGGTCGGACCGTGATCGTCGGCTGGATGTCGAGCTCACGGGACGTGATCTGGTCCCCGGCATGGGCCGCGCTTTCCTGTGCGGCTTGGCGGAGCGCACGGACAAGATCGCTCCCGCTGCCGCCCAGGCTCAGCTGAGTGCCGACGCCGAGCAGGGTCGAAAGGCCAATCCCCTTGAGCAATTGCCAGCTGTGGCGGTCGACGCGGTCTGCAACGCCGGAATAACCGGAAGAATCCGTTGCAGGCATATGGTCGAGCTCGACCGATGAGCCGTCGGGAAAAATGATGCGGCTCCAGATGAGCAAGGCGCGCCGCTGGCCGAAGGCAATGACGCTGTCATAATTGCCGACCAGCCGCGCCCCCTGGGGTACGAGGACCCACCGCCCGGTCGCGCTGTCACGCACATCAGCGGTCACCTGGGCAAGCACCATTCCGGGAAGGTCGGAATTGAGGCCTGTAAGGAGGCTCGCCGGAATCACGCTTCCAGCGCTCAGCACCCACGGCGAGACCGGGGCCATGAGCCCGTGTGGGTTGAGCTCGCCCCCGCCGGAATGCACGAAGTCGATCTTGTGCTGCTGGCTGGCGGAAATCGCCGGATGCTCCGGCTCGTCAGCCGGGCCCGAAGCTTCAGCTGAGGTTGCGAGCGCCTTTGATTCCTGGGGAGCACCTCGGCCAAGTTGCACCATGAGTCCGGACGTTCTCGCAGCCTCCCGCTCCTCCGCGGCGCGCTCGTGCACGAGTTCCGCTGCAGACTGTCGGCTAGCCGTCTCGTCGACTGCAGCCGAGCCTGTTCCGGCGTGCGTTTCAAGACTTCGCTGATGCTCGAGGATCGGCCGTCCGAGGTCGCCCGGCAAGGGCGGTCCGAGCCGCGGCACGTCGCCATAATCCTTGGGCAGTGCCTCAAGCCCGTCGGGAACAGTCCTGGCCGCAGGCTCGTCGGAGCCGTCGACCGTCGGCGCCGGTTTCCGGAAAGTCGGCGGCTCGAGCGCGACCCAGGACAAAGCGGCGAGCGAGGCTGCTACGGCCCCCGCCAATCCGACAATGAGACCGCGCTTGAAGCGCACCGCAGGACGCGGTCTCCCGCGAAGGACCAGCGTCTCGGGATCTTCCTTCGGCGGCAGCGCCGAAGACTGGGGTTGTGGTTCGCTCACGCCGGCCTCCGCTGCCGCAGGCCGGCGCTTTCGTTACGGATGCGCACGATCTTCTGGTGCCTGCCCCCGAGGCGCAGCTCAGCGACCGCGAACAGAGCATCGACGATATAATAGCGCCCCTTGAGCCGGTAATTTGTCAGCTCCGCCTTGCCGTCGGCGCCAGTCACGAACAGTGGCGGCGCCTCCCCTTCTCCAAGAGTCGGCGGAAACTCGATGAACACCTGATGGCCGTCGTCGAACGCGCGTACGGGCCGCCAGGTCACATTATCGCCCTCGATCCGATAGTCGAAGTTCAACTGATCCACCGCGACATTCGCCGCAACCGGCTCGGCCGGGACCGCGGCGGGAGCGCGCACGATGGCGAGGCCGTCGCCTGGATAGGTCCAGGACAGGGCCGCCATTGCGGTCCTCTCAGTGCTGACAGCTTCGACATGATAGATGCGCCGGTCGGTGGCAATGACGAGATTGGTCTCAAGATCCGCAGCTGCAGGCTTGACGAGGATGTGCGCGCGCCGCGCGGAAGCGCTGCCGCTCGTGGTGTCGCCGATCACCCAACGCACGGTATCGCCCGCGGCGACCGAGACGAGATTCTCGCCCGGCTCGAGCGCAATGTCGCTTATCCGCTCGGGCGCGGCATAGAGTCGGTAGAGCGCGCCTTCAGACCATGGATAGACCTGCGATGCGCCGAGATAGAAGGCGCTCGCCGGTTCACGGACGGCCTCCCGGTTGGCCGCCGCCACCCTCATGAGCGGCGTCGGCTTCACTCGATACCCGGGGGCAAGGGACAGTCGTTTTCCAATCGGCTTCGAATGCGGACCGCCTTGTCGATGCTTCGCCACTGAGCGTTTCTGCATGTCGATCGAGAGCGCGGCCGAGGCGGCGGAGCAGACCAATGCGCCGGCGGCGCTCGCAATGAAGAAAGAACGGATCATTTGCTGCTCCTTGTTGTCGGACCTGGGTCGAGAGACGGATCGCCCAGTGACGGATCGAGCGGCGAGCCGAGCGGTATGTTGCGGGGCGGTGGCGGCGCAGGCCTCGGTCCGGAGGCGGCGCCGGCGGTCTCGAGCTCCTGGCTCCAGTCGATCGCATCGACGTAGAGACCGAGCGGGTTCTTGCGTAGCGTTTCGGCAGAAGCCGGGGGACGGATGACCAGCGAGAGGATTGCGGTCCAGCGGCTGGTTCCAACGAGGCTGCCGCGCTCATATTCGCTCTCGGTCCATTTCAGCTGGAACGACCGGTCGGACGCGCGCACGATGCTGGTCACCTGGACCGACACGGAGCGCGTGCCGACCTCGCCGAACGGATTGGCTTGCCTTGCATAGTCATTGAGGAATTTCGCGCCCCGGCCGGTGACAAAGTCATAGGCGGACAGCCAGTTCTGTCGCATCAGGACGGGATCGAGCGAGACCGAGCGCACGTCAGCAATGAAGCGAGCGAGCTGCCAGGCGATCTGCGGGTCGGTCGGCTGATAATCCTTGTTCGCCGGCTGCAGCGCGCGCGGCTCGCCAAGCCGGTCGACTTCAACGACATAGGGAACGATCCGGCTCTGCATCGCCTGCCACACAAAAGCGGTCGAGAGACCGGTCGAAAGTGCCAGGCCGCCGATCGCCATGAGCCGCCAGTTGCGTGCCTGGACGCGCGCCGAGCCGATCCGTTCATCCCAGGCCTGGGCGGCTTTCTGGTAGGGCGTGACCGGCTCTCCGGTTCGTCCATAGCGCTGCACGGCGCGCCTGAATTTCATGCTTATTCCTCCTTTTCCTTGATGTCCGGATTAGCTCCAGCGCCGCCGCCATCACCTTCGCGAATGGCCTGGATCGCGCTGTGGCGATGGTGACGCGCATTTTGTTCGGCACGCAGCCGCCGGGCCCAGTCGGGA
>DASVYN010000043.1:0-10460 GCA_036392155.1 Sphingomicrobium sp. | reverse complement strand
GGAGCTCGTGAAGGCGAGGGTCGCGGATATCGCGAAACGCATGCCGCCCGGCTACAAGGTCGCCTACGCATTCGACACCACCGATTTCATCAAGCTGTCCATCAGTGAAGTCGTAAAGACGCTCGTCGAGGCGATGATCCTCGTGATCTTCGTGATGTTCGTCTTCCTGCAGAACTGGCGGGCGCTTCTCATTCCAACGATCGCAATTCCGATCGTGCTCCTCGGCACGTTCGGAGTGCTCTACGCACTTGGCTTTTCGATCAACACAATGACCCTGTTCGGGCTGGTGCTCGCCATCGGCCTGCTCGTCGATGACGCGATCGTCGTCGTCGAGAATGTCGAACGCCTGCTCGACGAAAACCCCGAAATGTCTCCGCGCGACGCCACAATTGCATCGATGCAGCAAATCCAGATGGCGCTGGTCGCGATTGCGCTCGTGCTCTCGGCGGTGTTCCTGCCGATGATCTTCTTTGGCGGCTCGACCGGGGTGATCTACCGCCAGTTCTCGGCGACGATCGTGTCCGCGATGGTGCTCTCGGTGTTCATCGCGATGACTCTGAGCCCTGCGATTGCCGCAAACCTACTTCACCGCAACCACGGCACCGTCGAGGAAAGCTGGCTCGGCAAAAAATTGCCGAGCGTCGCCCACTGGCTCGAGACCGCGCGACGGAAATTCAACACCGGCTTCGATCGCACCCGCAACTGGTATGTCGGCTCGGTAAGCCGGGTCGTGAACCGCAAATGGCTGTTCCTTGGCATTTATGCCGGGGTTTTCGTGCTCCTCATCCTGATGTTCTACCGGCTGCCGACCGGCTTCCTTCCAAGCGAGGACCAGGGCGCCGCATTTGTTCAGTTCCGCCTGCCCGCCGGTGCTACCGTCGGCCGAACGCTGGAGGTTCAGCACAAGATCGAGGATTATTTCCTCAATGGCCCCGAGAAGAAGAACGTCAGGACCTATTTCACGGTCGCCGGCGGCGGCCAGGGGGCGTCCGGGCAGAACACCGGCCAGGCGTTCATCAACCTTGCCGAATATGACAAGCGCAAGGGCTCGGCCAACGGGGCGGACGCGATCACCCAGCGCGCGTCTGCGGCAATGCGCGGCCTGCGTGACGCCCAGGTGTTTGCGCTGGTTCCGCCGTCGATCCGCGGGCTCGGCTCGGCCGGCGGCTTCACGATGGAGATTCAGAACACCGGCAGCATGAGCCGCGACGAATTCCAGGCGGCGCGCGACCGCCTGCTCGGCATGGCCATGGCCGACCCCCAACTCGCCCAGGTCCGTCCGAGCGAGCTGCCCGACGTTGCAAGCCTTCACGTCGACATGAACGAGGAGCGATTGGCAGCGCTCGGCCTCAACGCCGCCGACGCCAACAACACGCTCTCGGCAGCTTGGGGCGGACGCTATGTCAACGACTTCATCGACCGCGGACGGGTAAAGCGCGTCTACGTCCAGGGCGACGCGCAATTTCGCTCCAAGCCGGCGGACATCGACCAATGGTTCGTCCGCAACGAGCAAGGCGGAATGGTGCCTTTCTCATCCTTTGCGCAGACCGGCTGGTCGACCGCGCCGACAAGCCTTTCGCGCTTCCAGGGCTATCCTTCGTTCGAGCTGCAGGGCGAGGGCGCGCCGGGCGTCAGCTCAGGCCAGGCGATGCAGAAAATGGAAGAGATCGCATCGAAAATCCCCGGAATCAGCGTCGCCTGGTCCGGGCAATCCTACCAGGAGCGCCAGGCCTCGGGCCAGGCGCCGCTGCTCTATGGCATTTCGCTGCTGGTCGTCTTCCTGTGCCTCGCTGCACTTTACGAGAGCTGGTCGATCCCCGTCGCAGTCCTGCTCGTCATCCCGCTCGGGCTGGTCGGCGCCATCTTCGCGGTCAGCCTGCGCGGGCTTCAAAATGACGTCTATCTGCAGATCGGCCTCCTGACGACCATGGGCCTGACATCGAAGAACGCCATTCTCATGAACGAATTCGCCGAGCGCGCCGAAAAGGAAGGAAAGCGCGTGATCGACGCCGCGATCGAAGCCGCCCGGATCCGGCTCCGGCCGATCCTCATGACCAGCTTCGCCTTCATTTTCGGCGTCTTCCCGCTCGCCGTTTCAACCGGGGCCGGCGCCAACAGCCGCATCGCCATCGGTACGTCCGTGGTCGGCGGGATGCTGACCGCGACGATCCTTGCGATCTTCTACATTCCCCTCTTCTTCGTGCTCGTGCGGCGCAGCGTGCGCGACGGCCTCCGGTTCGTTCGCGAACGACTTCGCCGCCGCCGGGAAGCGAGGACATGAAACGCGCTGCAGGACTTCTCGCGCTGCTGGCGAGCGCCTGCTCGTCGATGGAGCCCGAATATGTGCGCCCCGACCCGGCGATTCCCGCCTCCTGGCCGGTTGGCGACCCTTATTTGACCCAGGCCGAAGCCGGCTTGCCCGTCCTCACCTACAGCCAGGTGTTCCAGGATCCGCGGCTGCAGGCGCTCATTGCCGAGGCGCTGGTCAACAACCGCGATCTGATGGTCGCCGCCTCAAACATCGCAGCCACTCGCGAGCAGTTCAGAATCCAGCGCGCGCAGCAGCTCCCGACCTTGAATGGAACAGCAAGCGCCACCGTCACCGGCGACAAGGAGAGTTATGATGCCGGTTTCCAGGTGCCGAACTTCGAGCTCGATCTGTTCGGTCGGCTGCGCTCGCTTAGCCACGTCCAGCTTGAGCGCTATCTTGCAACCGAGGCCGGGGCCCGCGCGACGCGCTTGACGCTTGTCGCGAATCTCGCGAGCGCCTGGCTCGACCATGCCGCAGATTCGAGCCTGCTGAGGATCGCGCAGGACACTGCGGCGAGCGCCGAAAAGAGCGTCAATCTTACTCGCCTGAGATTGAATGCCGGAGTCGCTCCCCGCACTGATCTTCGCCAGGCCGAGCAGATCTTAAGTCAGGCGCAAGCGGACCTCGCACGACAGCGAACCGCGGTTGCCCAGGACCTTAATGCGATGCAGCTGCTGATCGGCGCGCCGGTCGATCCCAGGCTTGTATCGTCTTCGATCGACGAGGCGTTCGGCAGAATATCGCCAGTGCCGGCAGGGCTCGATTCCTATGTGTTGCTGCGTCGTCCTGACGTGCTCCAGGCGGAATTTCAGCTGCGCGCCGCAAATGCCCAGATCGGTGCTGCGCGCGCCGCCTTGTTCCCCCGGATCACGCTCACCGGGCTGCTCGGTTTTGCAAGCAGCGCACTCGCCAAATTATTCACCGGTGGCGCGTTCGGCTGGAGCGCCGGCGCGGATGCGACCTATGCCATCTTTCAGGGCGGCGCCGGGCGCGCCAACGTGCGATTGAGCGAGGCCCAGCGCAATGCGGCGCTCGCCACCTACCAGCATGTGATCCAGACGGCCTTTCGCGAAGTTTCGGACGCGCTTGCCCGCCGCGGCACGATCAATGATGAAATTGGCGCGCGACAGCGGCAGCAGGCGGCGACGGCCGACACCTACAGCCTCACCGAAGCGCGCTACCGCGCCGGCGTTGCCGCATTTCTCAATGTACTCGACGCGCAGCGCTCTTATTATGCGGCGCAGCAGCAGATGGTGCAGATCAAGCTCACCGCTGCGAAGAATATCGTCGATATCTACCAATCCATCGGCGGTGACGCACTGCTCCAGACCACACCTGTCTGCCAGGCATTGCCGACCGATACTCGCCGAGTGAATGCAGCAGGCGCGGATCTATGCTCGCCCAAGCTGAGCATTGCGCCCTCGGCGCCACGCATTCCCTGACTGGCTCAGATGAAAGGCGATCAGTTCGCCCAGCCGCCCTTCGCCGAATACCGTTCGCAACGGGCGCGGGACACGGAACGCCCGAGTCAGGCGAGCAGAGCCAGGAGGGCGAAGCTCGCAAGCCAGTGCTCCCCCATATAGTCGCCGGAAATGTGGGGCAGCGCCGCTGCCAGATGGGCGTCCGCAGCGTCGAGCGCAATTGATCGCTCGGTCGACGGCAGATTGGGGGCGATGCTGCGCCAGCACCAGGCACGGCTGAGGTTCAAGCCATCGAGATGCGCGATCTTGCCGTCGCTGCGGTCGCTTACGATCGCCGGGGAGAACAAGCTCGTTGGCAGTCGGGCGGCGATACGCGGCAGAAAATCGGAGAACCACATCGGAAAGAACGCCGGCTCAGTCCGGGCGATGCACAGAGCCTCGATGAGCGCCGGCGACAGGAACTCGTCCCCTCCGGGCTCCCATGCCTGGCAATCGCGGTCGGCAGCGAACCAATGACGCGCGCGATCGCGGATTTGATGCGCAAGCTCAGAATCGAACGCTTCTGCCCAGCCGAGCGACAAGATCAGCGCAAAGGCCGTGTTGAAATGTGTCCCCACTCGGATCGGATAGGTCAGCGCCTCCAGATAGACGCGCAGGCGATCCGAGAACGAAGCGGCGAGCGGCTCCAGTTCAGCGGCCCAGTGCTCCTGGTGCCTCGTTGCCTCGAGATGAAGCGCGAGCAGCCACGCCCAGCCATAGGGTCGCTCGAAACCGTCGGCATGCGGGCGATCGAGATAGGCGAGTTCGGATACGACCTTGTCGAAGGTGAAACTCTCGTCTGCCAATTGCGCGATCGCGACCGCTTCGTCGATGTGAGGGAACATTCGCCTCAATGTCAGCAAGGTCCACCAACCATGGACGCAGCTGTGCCAATCGAAGCTGCCGAAGAAGATCGGATGCAATGCGCGTGGCGGCAGCGCGTCCGCATCGCTCGACATTATGTGATCGAGCTTGTGCGGATATTCGTTTGTCACATGAGCGAGCGCGATCTGCGCCATGCGAGAAGCGAGCCGGGCGTCGAGTCTCGTCATTGATGGAACCCGAAAACATAAAGGATGATGATATTCGCGATCAGCAGTGGGATTGCGGTTGGGACCTGTGCGCGAATGACCGAATATTGACTCTTCAGTTCGAGCAAGGCGGCGGGGACGATGTTGAAGTTGGCGGCCATTGGCGTCATCAGCGTCCCGCAAAAGCCCGAGAGCATGCCCACCGCACCGATGACCGCAGGATTGCCGCCGTCGGCGTGGATGAGGATCGGGATGCCGATCGCTGCCGCCATCACTGGAAAAGCCGCGAAGGCGTTGCCCATGATCATTGTGAACACGACCATTCCTAGCGCGTAGAGCAGCACTGCCAGAAATAGGCTGCCGCTCGGAATGATCGCAGTAACCAGCGCGCCGATCGTGCTCCCCACTCCCGCCACCGCAAAGATCACCCCGAGCGCCGCCAGCAATTGCGGAAGAACCATCGCCCAGCCAATTGAATTGGCGAGCCGACTGCCCTCGTCCACGGCAGCAAGCGCGGGCGGTCTGAGCCAGCCTTGGCAGATGATCAGCGCGATGATCACGCCGGTACCGAGCAGTACCAGCGTCACCGACTTTGGTTCGATCAGACCAGCGGCCTTCAACGCCGTGGTGTTGAACAGCAAAGTGCCGATAAAGGCAGTGAACGGAATGATCAGCGCCGGCAGGAAAAGTCTGTTGCCATAGCGCTGTGAAAGGCGGTCGCGGTCCTCCTGGCTGGCTGTTTCGCTCCCCTCTCGTCCGAGGAGGTGCATTCCGCCGACGCCGACGAGCACCAGCACCAGAATGCCGTTCGCAAGATCGCCAAGGAGGTCGCCAAACCAGAAGCTGACTGCGAGCAATCCCCAGAAACTGCTGTTGCCCCAGCGTTTGCGATTGGTTCTGTCGCGCGCACTGCCAATCGCGAAGCTCGCGAACACCGCCCCTGCGAAAATATAGAGCCAGTGCAGATTGATCATTTGCGGCGCTCGAGCTTTCGATCGAGCAGAAGCAGGCGCGAACCGTGAATCAGGAAAGCGCAGATCGCACTCGGAATGGCCCAAACCGAGAGCTGGAACGGAGTGAGCTCGATCCCGAAGCCCGCGAGCGTGCCCTGGATCAGCAAAATTGAAGCGATCGCAACGAAAATGTCTTCGCCGAAGAACAGGCCGACATTGTCGGTTGCGGCCGCAATCGCTTTCACGCGCTCTTCGGTGTCGTCGTCCAGCTTGCCGTGCTGCTTCTCGGCCGCTGCGACCGCCATCGGCGCGAGAAGCGGCCGCACAGCCTGGGCGTGCCCGGCGACATCCTTCAATCCGGCCGCCGCAAATGCCTGCCGAAATCCCAGATAGAGGATTAAGAGACGACCCGCGGTGATAGCCCGCATTCGGCCGATCAGAGCGCGCGCCCGCTCCTGCAGGCCATAACGCTCGAGAAGGCCGATCACCGGCAGCACAATATAGCTGATCGTCACATAGCGGTTCGCGTTGAAACCATGGCCGAGCGTTGCAAGCACCTTGACGAACGGCATGTCACCCAGCAGCCCGGTGACGATTGCCGCAACCGCAACAACAAGCAGTGGATTGAAGCGCAGCACAAAGCCGATGATGACCAGCGCAATGCCGAGCAGCGGCCAATAGTCGATCACTCGCCTCTCCTGCCGAATCCGCCGCCGCCCGGAGTCTCAATCACGAACCGATCGCCCGGCTGCATCTCGGCGTAAGCCGTCGCGCTCAGCATCTCGACATTTCCCTTAGTTCGCTCCACCCAATTGCGGCCGGGCTGTCCATCCGCGCCGCCCTTGATGCCCTTGGGGGGAACGCGCCGCCGGTTGGCAAGGATGTTTGCGCGCATCGGTTCGAGGAAGGTCACGGCGCGGATCACCCCGTCACCACCGCGATGGGCGCCTGCTCCGCCCGAGCCTCGTCGGATCGCGAATTGATCCAGTCTCACCGGAATCCGGCTCTCGAGAATTTCCGGATCGGTCAGCCGACTGTTCGTCATGTGAGTCTGGACGGCGCTGGTGCCGTCATGGTCCGGTCCTGCTCCCGAGCCGCCGGCGATCGTCTCGTAATATTGGTATCGGTCGTTGCCGAACGTGAAGTTGTTCATGGTCCCTTGGCTGGGGGCGAGGCGACCGGTTGCTGCGAACAGGGAATCGGTGACGACCTGGCTCGTCTCGACATTGCCGGCAACGACCGCCCCCGGATATTTGGGGTTGAGCATCGAGCCCACCGGAACGACCAGGTCGATCGGGCGCAGGCAACCATCATTCATCGGGATTGCATCGTCGATCAGCGTCCGCACGACATAGAGTGAGGCCGCGCGCACAATCGAATAGGGCGCGTTGAAATTGTCGGGCAGCTGCTCGCTCGTACCGGTGAAGTCGAATGTCGCCGAACGCGCCGATTTGTCGACTTTGATGCGCACGCGGATATGCGCTCCATTGTCCATCTCATAGTCGAATTCGCCGTCCTCAAGTCGGTCGAGCAATCGCCGCACCGACTCCTCCGCATTGGCGAGCACGTGATCCATGTAGGCCGCGACGACATCTGATCCATATTCGCGCGCAGTCTGCGCGAGGACTTCAGCTCCGCGTGCGCAGGCGGAGAGCTGCGCCCTGAGATCCGATATGTTGCGGTCAGGATTGCGCGCCGGCCACACACCCGAGCCGAGCAGCGCGCGCATTTCGGCTTCGCGGAAATGCCCTTGGTCGACCAGCAGGACATTGTCGATGAGCACGCCCTCCTGGGTGATGCTGCTGCTGTCGGGCGGCATCGATCCCGCGGCGATTCCCCCAATGTCGGCATGGTGCCCGCGAGCGGCGACGAAGGCCGAAGGTTCGGTCTCGTCACCGTAGAAGACCGGTACAATGACGGTAATGTCAGGAAGGTGCGTGCCGCCGCGATAAGGATCGTTGAGCACATAGGCATCGCCGCGACATATGCCGCGCCCGTCCCTCTCCTGCCCTCGCGTGTCGATGATCCGGCGGATGCTTTCGCCCATTGAACCCAAATGTACCGGGATGTGCGGGGCATTGGCGATCAGTGCGCCTTGGGAATCGAAGATCGCGCAGGAGAAATCGAGCCGTTCCTTGATGTTGACGCTCGTCGCCGTCGATTGCAGCGCAACGCCCATTTCTTCAGCGATGGCCATGAACAGATTGTTGAAGATCTCGAGGCGGACTGGATCGACATCGGTGCCGATCGCCTGTTCGCGCTCGAGCGGTACGGCGCGGGTGAGCAAGAGGGTTCCATCGCTCGCGCGCTGGGCGCGCCAACCGGCCTCGACGACGATGGTCGAGGTGGGTTCGAATATGAGGCATGGCCCGACAATCTCTTCAGCAGGATTTTCGTGAGAAGCGTCGGCAGAGCCGACGAAGCTGATCGCTCCAGCGGTTTCGGCGGCGGCCCTGGTTTCGGAATCGGGCGGAGGAGACGTACGACCAACAGCTTCGACCAGCAGCGCGTCGACGACGACTTCGGCGTCCTCGTCCCAATAGCCGAAGCGCGTGCGGTGCAGTGCCGAAAATTCCTCGCGCATCAGCAGTGGCGATGAAATGGCGATTTCCAGAGTGGTGTCGCTGCCTGCAGTTCGCAATCGCGCACGGCGGAACAGCTCGATGCGATCGGATTGGACACCCTGGTCGACGAGGTCGTCACGGGCACGCAGCTCCAGTTGCGCAAGTGCATCCGAAAAATCCTCGCCGAGCGGCTTCAGCCAGCTGGCGTCGCGGATCGCCTTCACTTCGGCGATGCCGATTCCGTAAGCGGACAGCACTCCGGCAAGTGGATGGATCAGGATCCGTTCCATCCCGAGCGCGTCCGCGACTGCGCAGGCATGCTGCCCACCGGCTCCGCCGAAGCAGGCGAGCGTGTAGCGCGTGACGTCATGGCCTCGCGCGATCGAGATCTTGCGGATCGCTGCACCCATATTGTCGACTGCGATGTCGAGGAAACCTTGTGCGATGTCATCGAGGCTCTTTGCGCCGCCGAGCTGGTCGGCGACTTCCTGCAGACGCGACCGCGAGGCTTCACGATCGAGCGGCTGATCGCCGCCGGGTCCGAATACCGCCGGAAAATGCGCCGGTTCGATGCGGCCGAGGAACAGGTTGCAGTCCGTGACCGTCAGTGGACCAGAGTTGCGGTAGCAGGCCGGGCCGGGATTTGCCCCCGCGCTGTCCGGCCCGACGCGAAAGCGCATTCCGTCGAACCGGCAAATCGACCCGCCGCCTGCCGCAACGGTGTGGATCTGCATCATCGGAGCGCGAATGCGCACGCCTGCGACGACGCTTTCGTCGGCAAGCTCAAACCGGCCGGCATAGTGCGACACGTCGGTGGACGTGCCGCCCATGTCAAAGCCGATCAGGCGCTCGCAGCCATGCGGGGCGCTTGCCGCCACCATTCCGACGACCCCGCCCGCCGGACCGGACAGGATCGCGTCCTTGCCGCGAAAGGTCTCCGCCCTGGCGAGCCCGCCGTTCGACTGCATGAAATGGAGATCAGTGCCCTGTACCAGCCCTGCCGCGACACGGTCCACGTATCGCCGCAGAACTGGCGACAGATAGGCATCGGCCACGGTCGTGTCCCCGCGGCCGATCAATTTGATCAGCGGCGCGACCTCGTGGCTGACGGAAACCTGTGCAAAACCGATTTGACGCGCAAGCTCGGCCAGTTGCTGCTCATGATCTGTCCAGCGCCAGCCATGCATCAGCACAATCGCGAGCGCGTCGATGCCGCGCTCGCATAGGCCGGCAAGCGCCTCGCGGGCCTGGGCCTCATCGAGCGGCACCAGCACCTCGCCATCCACGCTCACACGTTCGTCAATCTCGACAGCGCATTCGTACAGCATCGACGGCAGCACGATTTGCCGGGCGAAGATTTCCGGCCGCGCCTGATAACCGATCCTGAGCGCATCGCCGAAGCCTCGGGTGATCGCCAGCGCCAAGCGCTCGCCCTTGCGCTCGAGCAATGCGTTGGTCGCAACGGTCGTCCCCATCCGAAGCCCTGCTGCGGTCCCGCCCTCCTCGGCGAGCACGCGGCGGATCGCCTCAAGTGCGGCATCCTCATATTGGCTGGGATTCTCCGACAGCAGCTTTTCTATGCGCACTCGCCCATCGGACGAGCGCCCGATCACGTCGGTGAACGTGCCGCCCCGGTCGATCGCGAAAGTCCAGCTTCGCTCCATCCCTCGCCTCTAGGGCTTTTCACCAGCCTGCTGCACCCCCTATGGGACGGCCATGGCGGTTCTGGTCACCGGGGTTGCGGGGTTCATCGGCGCAGCGACATCACGCGCGCTGCTCGAACGAGGCGACGAGGTCGTCGGGATCGACAATCTGAACGACTATTACGATCCCAGGCTGAAGCATGCGAGGCTGGCGAATCTGCAGCGGCAGTTCGGAAGCCGGTTCAAATTTGAGCGTATCGATTTTGCCGATGCCCAGGCGCTGAAGACGTTCACCGACACTATCGAGATCGACGGGGTGATCCATCTCGGGGCCCAGGCAGGTGTCCGCTACAGCCTCGAGAATCCGCAAGCCTATGTGCAATCGAATCTGGTCGGCCATTGCAACATGCTCGAGCTCGCCCGTGCACGACGGCCAGGGCATATGGTCTATGCTTCCTCATCGTCGGTTTACGGGGGCAACAAGAGCCTGCCGTTCCG
>DASVYN010000042.1:0-4508 GCA_036392155.1 Sphingomicrobium sp. | reverse complement strand
GAGCTGCAGAATTTCAGCTTGCCGGGTACTGCGACCAAGCCTGCAGATCAGCCGGCGACCCAACCGCAGCCTGCAACCGCGGCCGATCGACCCAATGCGGCTGCGACCGATACTCGGGCTCCGGCGCCGCCGGCTCGGAGGCCAGCCGAGACCCACCGGGCAGCGGCTGCGTCGCCTGCGCCGCAGCCGGCTGCAAATGCGCCGTCTACCCCTGCTGCTGCCGCATCGATGCCGTCAGTCGGCAGCTCAGCTGCTGCGGCGCCGCAGCTTTCGCCCGCACCTCCAGTATCGGCTTTGCCGGCACCAGCGCCCGCCGAACCGCTCGCACCCGAGCACAAGCCTTCGATCCTGCCCTGGCTTCTCGCCGCCGTTGCGCTCGCTGCGGGCACCTTGTTCCTCCTCTGGCGTCGGCGCCCCAGGGAGGTGCTGGCGGCGGGACCGGAATTGGAAGGATATGCCCCGTTCGAGCCGGCGCCGTCTTCGCCGCCAGCACCGCGAGCAGCGGTTCCCGAGCGGCGAGCATCGCCGCCACCGGCAGCGACGCCGCAACCTCAACCCAAACCGGCACCGCCGGTGACGAACGGCATCGTCGCCTCGCGCTTGCGGCCCTCGCTCGAAATCGGAATGCAGCCGCTGCGCTGTCTGGTCGACGACAGCCAGGTCACGATCGAGTTCGAGGTTGAATTGTTCAATGCCGGCACCGCCCCGGCGCGCGCAGTGCTCGCAGAAGCCAGCCTGCTCAACGCAAGCGCAACGCAGGACCAGGAGCTCGCTGCTTTCTTCGCCAATCCGGTCGGCGAAGGTGAACGGATGGAGGCGATTGGTCCGATGAAGCGCGTGACGCTTACAAGCCGGGTCATCGCTCCGCGCTCGGCGGTCCAGGAATATGAACTCGGAGGACGAAAGACCTTCGTGCCGGTGGTCGCCTTCAACGCTCTGTACGAATGGAGCGGCGGCAAGGCGCAGAGTTCGCTCGCTTATCTCATCGGCCGCGAGACCCTCACGGATAAGCTCGGGCCGCTCCCGGCAGGCACCGGCTCGCGCGAGATTCGCGGCCTTGGCGCGCGTCCGCTGCCGTTGGGCGTGAGGACCTAAAGCACGCTTGAATTATAGCTGTGCCAGGCGAGGACCGCGGCGGCGCCGCGGTACGGACGCCATGGTTCCGCAAGCTCACGCAGCTGCTTCTCGCTGGGCTTTTCAGGCAGGCCCATCAGCCGCCCAAGTTCGACAAGGACAGCAAGATCGCCCGCCGGAAATACATCGGCCCGTCCTTCCGCGAACAACAAATAGATTTCGGCCGACCACCGGCCGATCCCCTTGATCTTCGTCAGGAGCGCGATCGCCTCCTCGTCGTCCTCGGGCAGGTTTTCAAGATCGAGCTCGCGAGACGTGACCAAGTCCGCGAGGCTGCGGATATAGCCCGCTTTCTGCCGCGACATTCCAGCGGCGCGCATCTCTTCGTCGCTGGCGGCCAGCAGCAGGTTGAGGTCTGGCGGCGAACCGAACGCAGCCTCCAGCTTGGCCCACATCGAGCGGGCCGCGGCGACGCTGACTTGCTGGCCGACGATGGTCCTCAAGAGCGTGTGGGCACCTGGCGCGCTGACCCGCGGCTCGGGCATGCCATGCTGCTCGATGACCCTGGCGAAGGCGGGTTCGCGGCTGGCGAGCGCTTCGGCATGAATGCGAATGCTGTCCGTTGTTCTGACCATCAGGCTATGCTTGCTGCGTAGAGTGCGACCGCGGCCGCATTGGAGACATTGAGGCTTTCGACGGCGTCAGAGATAGGGAGATGGGCAAGCGTATCGCAATGGTCCCGGGTATTTGGCCTGAGGCCCGGACCTTCGGCGCCCAGCACCAACGCGACTCGCGGCGGTCCAAGCGCGTCCTTGAGGTCCGTCTCGGCATCGCCGGCAAGGCCGATACGCCAGAACCCTGCCTCGCCGATTTCCTCGAGCGCTCGAGCGAGGTTCACCACCCGCGCCCAGGGCATGCGTTCGAGCGCACCCGAAGCAGCCTTTGCCAGTGCGCCGCTTTCCGGCGGCGAGTGGCGATCCTGGGTCACGAGCCCGATCGCTCCGAACGCCGCAGCCGAACGCAGGATCGCGCCGACATTGTGCGGATCCGTCACCTGGTCGAGCACCAGCAGCACGGCTCGCTCCGGCGCTTCCGTCAGAAGCTCATCGAGCCAGACTTCCTCGAGCGGCTCAACCTCGACCACTACGCCCTGGTGCGGGGCGTCGTGCGGCACGAGCCGGCCAAGGTCCGGCGCTTCGGCGAGAGTCACCGCCACTTCCTTGGGAAATTGCATGAAGGCCGTTGCTTCGCGCGTCGCCCAGGCACGAAGCACCTTGCGATGCGGATTATCGAGTGCTGCGGCAACCGCGTGCTTGCCCCACAGGCGCGGGCGGTTCGAAGTCCCGTGGCTCTGATGTGATTTCTTGCGTCGCGACATGCAGTCCCCAATGGGGGTGCAGCGCGCACCGCGCAACCGGTCCGCCTTCCGACGATCGGCGCCGGATTTGAGACCTTGCCCGATCTGCTTATCGCTGGCGACCGCGCGCCAGCGTGCATCGCCGCAACTCGCGATCAAAAGTGCCTGAAAATATCCTCGTGCGATTCACTGCGGCAGGCCGGGCCAGGCGCGCATGCGCGGGTCAAATCGCTTCGATCTGGCCATTGCAAGAGGACAAGGCAGTCGGTGCTGCCGTCTCGCGCACTGCTTGCGAGCGGCGATTCTGCCGCCATGCGCCGACAAGGAGAATGACGAGAATTGGATAGCTCCAGAAGCGCTCGGCAGCCGCATAGACGTGCGGGACGAGGTTGGCGTCGATCGCCTTCATCAGATGCGACAGGCTGTCGACCATCTGAAGGCCTGCCACCCATAGCGGCCAGAATCGGTCGGAGACGAGGGCAATAGCGGTAACCGCGATCAGCACTGCGGAATCGACGATGAGATCGGTGGTTTCGATTCCGACGTAACGGCCGTGGAGCGGCGAATGGCCGAGGATCGACAGAATGGTCGCTGAAATGAAGACGAGCGCTGCCATTCGCTCATACTTGCGGCCGCGCCATAGCGCGTAGCCGCACGATACGAGCAGCAGGATCCAGAAAAGGATCACCAGAATGATGGAATTCATGGCAATGTGACCGGACCACATTGCTGCGGTCCGGTCAAAGCCCTTATGCAACGACGCGAAGATCGGCCTGGGCGAACGACCCGCAGCAGGGATCGCCATTGCCCCACGAGGTGGTCCGCACGCCGGGGATCTTCTCCTTGGTTTCCACGAACACCTCATGGCACTGGGCCATGGTGCTGCGCACCTTCACGAGATCGTTGATGGTTGCGGAGACGCCTTCAAAAGATTCCTGTAGAGTGGAATAGGACACGCCGGCGACGTTGCTGACCTGGACGAGTTTGGACTGAAGTTCGGACAATTCGACCAGCGCGGATTCAATCAGGCTTTCGACCGCGCGGGTATGGATTCCGACCTCATGGACGGCATTCCAGATTGCTTGTTTGCGCATGACTGCTCCTTCCCCGGCGCTTCGCGCGCCGGAGTGGCTGTCGGTCTGATCTGGGGTCGGTCTGCTGTTAGCTCTTGAGGAGTCTTGCGAGACTTTCCAGGCCGGCGAGATACATGCCCGCCGAGAACGCTGCCCCGATCGCGATCGCCGCAATCCAGAACAGCCGCTGGCCGACGCTCATCTCATTCCGGGGGTTTCTCCTCGTTGCGAACGGCGGTTGCAGGGAAGACCAGGATGCAGGCCTCTGCTCGGTTAGGAAACCAGCTTCCCCAGCCTCCCCTGCGCGGTCAGCGTGCCGAATCTGATGACTGACCGCGGCTTCTGGGTGACCCGTTTGAGGCTCGCCGGGAATGTACGGCGATTGATGTATCAATCGCTGATATGGCTCTTTGAATTTGGCAACGAGACGCGCCGCTTGCGTGCGGCGTTCGACGCCGAGAATCGCGAGAGCCTGACGGATGCGCTGATCAACCGTGTGCGGCGAGATATGGAGCTCGGTCGCGATCTCCTTGGAACTGAGGTGCTGATCGACGAGCAAGAGACAATCAAGTTGGCCTGGGCTCAACCGCGCGACTCGCTCGGCCATTAGGTCCCGCTGACCCTCGTCAAAGGGTCCACGGGGCGCGTCACGCGCTCCGTCCGAATCGTCCAATGCAATACCCACCCCACGATACATGCGGTACTCCCGAGCCGAGTCCCCGCGTTCATTTATGTTATCTCGCGAAGTTTAGCCAGTTTTCCGCTGATTTCACGCGATTTTCGTGCTTAACGAAAGTGAGCATTAACCTCTGAGGAGGCGCCGCTGCTCGATCCGATCCGGTGCGAAGCGGATCACTCGCAGTGGAAGGGCGATGGTGGGAGGGCTTGTATCGAACTAATTACCTAGCGAACTGAAATACAGTCAGTTTTCTTTCTTCGGTAGATTTACCCCCACATTGTCCCCCACAGTTTTCTAGCCGGTGCCGTTGAAAGAGACCACTTCC
>DASVYN010000041.1:0-3003 GCA_036392155.1 Sphingomicrobium sp. | reverse complement strand
CAGTGTCGATTGGGCAGAAGCTGCCAATGAATACCTCCCCCTTTTCGAGCGCCGGCGTTTGGGGCCGTACTAGCGTGTTTCCTGACCGCTTTGGCCGAGCAACTCAGCTGTCTTGGCAGGGGCGTCGGCGGGAAGTTCCGCGGCAGCAGCGGCACGCCGCTCCTGAGCCGTCACTCGGGCCCATTCGAGCAGCACGAAGACGGTCGAGACCAATGCCGTCGCCGCAGTCCAGCGGAACACGGGCGCATAGCCATATTTGTCGAACGCCTCACCGACAGCGCCCCGGCCGAGGGTGCCGACAAGCGACAGCAGCGACGACAATAAGGCATATTGGATCGCGCCATACTTCTTGCTGACGATGCTCGAGACGTAAGCGACGAATGCCGTGAGGGCGAGCCCGGTGGATATATTCTCGTAGCAGATGGCGAGCAGCAGGCGCATCAGCCGCTCGTCGCTGCCGAACAGTCGCGCAAGTGCATCCAGCCGCAGCAGGTGCGAAAATGCATCGATGTTGGGGCTGCCCTGCGCCAGGTCGGCATAAAGGAAGTTGCCGAGTGGCGGCAGGATCGCTCCGAGCAAAATCGTCGGGAACCGTCCCAGCCTGGCGAACAGATAGCCGCCCAGGCTGATCCCCAGCATCGTCATGATGATCCCGAAGATCTTCGAAGCGAAGGCGACCTCGTCCTTCGTGTAGTGCAGATAATCCAGATAGAAGGGGTAAGCGAAGCTCGCCCAGATATTGTAGCAAATCGCGTAGGTCAGAATGAACCCGATCGCTACGAACACGCCCCAGCCCAGGCGTCGGCACAGTTCGGCGAGAGGATCGACCAGCGCCGAGTAAAGGTGGTCCATCACCGTCCGCCCTGGCCCGACCTTTTGGTCGGGTGCAGCCAGCACGCTCTCAGGCCGTTTCGCCAGCAAGTTTGCCGTGGCCGCAACGGTCAGCGGAACGAAGACCGTCGCAACGATGATCAGCACCCCCCAGGTCTTGGTGAAGTCGGCGACCGATGGCGGCGTGCTGCCCGGTTGGGCAGGAGCCAGCATAGCGACTGCAAAGGTGATTAGCCGAACGATCGCCCACAGCCAGCTCGCGCCGACGATCGCGAGCAGCGCGCCGCGGACCCGGGGCTTGAGCGCGCCCGCTTCCGACAAGGCGCCGTAGAGCGATCCTCGCTCCGGACGGGGGCTGTCCGGCGCGGTGAGCGTCACCAGCAGCAAGCCGAGGAAGATCGCTGCCATGATCAGGAAAACGTGCGGCCAGCTCATCCGCGCGGCGAGCACCAGCGCGATCGCGCCCCCGACAATCGACGCGGTTCGATAACCGAACTGAGTGAGCGCCGAGAGGAGCTCAATGGGCGTCTCCTCGTCGGCCTGATCAATCCGCCATGCGTCGATAGCGATGTCGTGACTTGCCGATGCGATCGCTGCGACAAAAGCAATAAGGACGAAATTGCCGATCGCTGCTGCCGGATTGGTGAGTGCCAGCAGCGCAAGGCAGACCGCAACGACCAATTGGCCAAGCGCAATCCAGCTCTTGCGCCGCCCGATCCTGTCCAATCCCGGCAATCTCAGCCGGTCAACGACGGGCGACCAGAGGAATTTGAACGAATAAGCGAGCCCGATCCATGAGAAGATCCCGATCGTGGCCAGCTTGACGCCGGCTTCCCCGAGCCAGGCGGTAAGTGTGCCGATCAGCAGCGCAAAAGGGAGGCCGGAAGAAAATCCGAAGGCAAGCATGGTCGCCGACTTGCGCGTCGCAAGCGCTGCCTTGAGCAGCTTCCAACCCCTCGGCCGCTGGCCTGGCATCCCGGTCCCCTCCTGCGTTTGCTCGAGGAGACCTTAGACAGCTTTGACAAGCCACATAACCCCGATGTGAACAGCTCGCCGTCTAGTCCGCTTCGCCGATCGCGATGAACAGCTCGACGCCTTTTGGCGCCTTGACTTTCTCGCCCTGGAGGTGCCGGTCGACTGCCTCGATGGCCTTGATGAGCTGGCGTTCGGTATAGGGTTTGAAGACGCAGCCGATCGCGATCTTTGATGCGCCAGGGTAGGAATAGCCGGTCGCGAACAGTGTCGGAACGCCGCGCTCCTTTGCAGCGGTTGCAAGTTCGATTCCGGTCCGGTCGCCGCGCAGCCGGACATCGCTGAGGATCAAATGAACCGCCTCTCGGTCCAGCACTCGAAGGGCCTCGTCGAGGTCGTCGACGGTGGCGACCACCTCGTAGCCGGCATCTCCAAGAAAATTCTCGTTATCGAATGCCGTCAGTGGTTCATCCTCGACGATGAGGATGCGCTTGACGACCTGCTTTCGCTTCCCGAACAGCATCATTGGTCCTGACCGATGAATCCGTTTTCGCAACGAACGACCAAGCGCCCAGTGCCGCAGCGGCGCAAGCGGGCCCAAACTGTGCCTGCGGAGCCACAGAAAGAAGGCGGTCCGCAGCGCATTGCCAAGCTCCTCGCGCGCGCCGGAGTGGCCTCCCGGCGCGAGGTCGAGCGCATGATCGCCGAAGGCCGCGTCGGGCTCAATGGGGAAAAGATTACGACGCCTGCGACGCTTCTTGAAGATCTGACAGGTGTGACGGTCGACGGGAAGGTCGTCCTACCTGCCGCTTCAACGCGGCTGTTCCGCTTTTATAAACCGCAAGGGACGATCACCGCAGCGAACGATCCGAGGGGCCGGATGACGATCTACGACCGGCTTCCGAGCGGGCTTCCACGAGTGATGCCGGTCGGGCGGCTCGATTTCATGACCGAGGGGCTTCTACTCCTCACCAACGACGGTGGATTGAAGCGGCAGCTGGAGTTGCCGAGGACCGGGGTGGTACGGACCTACCGAGCGCGCGCCTTTGGTCACGTGACTCAGGAACAGCTCGAGCGGCTCGCCGAGGGCACTACGATCGATGGAATTCGCTATGGGCCGATCAACGCGAACCTTGAACGGCGCACGGGAAGCAATTGCTGGATCGAGATGAGCCTGACCGAGGGCAAGAACCGAGAGGT
>DASVYN010000040.1:0-12062 GCA_036392155.1 Sphingomicrobium sp. | reverse complement strand
AACAGCAATTCTGGCGAAGCGCAAGTCGCCGGCTCGACTTGTCTGCTCCCCCTTGGCATGGCGCCGCGCGTGAGCCGATTTTCATTCTCGATCGCCAAGACCGACGGGGCCGCGCGCACCGGCATCATTGCAATGCGGCGTGGGGAGATACGCACTCCGGCCTTCATGCCGGTCGGGACTGCTGCGACGGTCAAGGCGATGCGGCCCGAGGAGTTGCGCGCCGCGGGTGCAGACATCATTCTGGGCAATACCTATCATTTGATGCTGAGGCCCGGAGCGGAGCGCGTTAAGAGGCTCGGCGGCCTGCACCGGTTCATGGGCTGGGAGCGGCCAATCCTCACCGACAGCGGCGGCTACCAGGTAATGAGCCTGTCCGAGCTGACCAAGGTCACCGAGGAGGGCGTCGCCTTCGCAAGCCATCTGGACGGCGCGCGGCACATGCTCTCGCCCGAACGCTCGATCGAGGTGCAGCGGCTCCTGGACAGCGACATCGTCATGCAGTTCGACCAGCTGGTGCCGACGACTTCGATGCCCGAGGCGCAGCGCGAGGCGATGGAGCGGTCGATCCGCTGGGCGAAGCGCTCGCGCGACGCGTTCAATGCAGGCAGCGAACATTCCGAACGAGCGGCGATCTTCGGCATTCAGCAAGGGGCGCTCGACGCAAGGCTGCGGAAGGCATCGTCGGACGCTCTGATCGACATCGGCTTTGACGGCTATGCGGTCGGCGGCCTGGCGGTGGGCGAGGGTCAGGAGGCAATGCTTAGCTGTCTCGACTTCGCAGTCGAGATGCTTCCAACCGAGAAGCCACGGTATTTGATGGGTGTCGGCAAGCCCGATGACATCATCGAGGCAGTGGTGCGCGGAATCGACATGTTCGATTGCGTGCTCCCGACGCGCTCGGGACGAACCGGACAGGCGTTCACCGCCGACGGCCCCTTAAACATGCGCAATGCCCGCTTCGCCGAGGACCGGGAGCCGATCGAGCCGGGCTGCACCTGTCCTGCCTGCACTTCGTTCGAGCGCGCCTACGTGCACCACCTCGTCAAGTCGGGCGAGATCCTCGGCGCGATGCTGATGACCCAGCACAATCTCTGGTTCTACCAGCGGATGATGCAGGGCCTCCGCGATTCGATTGCCGAGCGGCGGCTGCAGGCCTTCGCAAGCTTATTCCTGCAGCGCTACCGCCGCTCCGATTAAATCGCGTCGTCTTTGACGGCTTCACTCTCGTCGACGAGCGTGAGCTTGTCCTGAGTCCTCAACTCGAAGTCGCTCGCATCATGGCGCTCATGGAGTTGCTCGGAAGGGTCACCGCTCAGCTTGTTGACGATGCTCCCGCGCTTGACGGCGGGGCGCTCATCGATCTGTTTCGCCCAGCGCATCAGATGCTGATACTCGTGCGTCGCGAGAAACACGTCGGCGCCTTCGTAGCTGCGGCCAAGCGCGATTCCCCCGTACCAGGGCCAGATTGCGATATCAGCGACCGAATAGTGTGGGCCGGCGACATATTCGCTCTCCGCGAGACGGCGGTTGAGGACGTCGAGCTGGCGCTTGGCCTCCATGGCATAGCGGTTGATCGGATATTCGAACTTGGACGGCGCATAAGCGAAGAAATGGCCGAAGCCGCCGCCAAGGAAGGGCGCGCTGCCCATCTGCCAGAAGAGCCAGGACAGAGTCTCGGCGCGCTCTGGGCCGGACGCCGGCAGGAATTCCCCGAACTTCTCGGCGAGATGGACGAGGATCGCGCCGGATTCGAAGACGCGCACGGGCTCGGGGCCGCTGCGATCGACCAGCGCCGGAATCTTGCTGTTCGGGTTTACCCCGACGAACCCGCTGGAGAACTGGTCGCCGTCGCCGATACGGATCGGCCAGGCGTCATATTCGGCCCCTTTGTGGCCCTTCTCGAGCAGCTCCTCGAACATGATGCCGACCTTCTGCCCGTTCGGAGTCGCAAGCGAGTATAGCTGAAAAGGGTGCTTGCCGGTTGGCAGCTCCTTGTCGTGGGTTGGGCCGGCAATCGGTCGGTTGATGTTTGCGAACTGCCCGCCGCTGGGATGTTCCCATTTCCAGACTCTGGGAGGCACATAGTCGTTCATCACGCTTCCTTCACTTGCACAGCCGGCAAGCGAGCTAGGAACCGGTTGAGGAGCTTTCCAGTATCAGCGATGTGCCTTGTCGTTCGGTCCGGCGACACATGCGGGCGAAGTATCTCAGCCGGCGCTCACCGACAGGAAGGACGGAAGCGGGCCGTTCCAATCGTTGCTGATGTCCTCGACGACCGGCGATCGCTCGGGCGCTTTGGGCTGCGCCGCTGCCTCGGCCTTCGCGGTACTTTTTGCTGGCCTTGCTCCTCGCCGGATTTCCGATTTCTGGTCGGCTTCCACAGCTTTGCCCGACGCCGCGACGCGCGCGATCTTCTGCCCGGTCAGTTTCTCGATGCGTTCGACAAGTTCGCCATCCGCCTTTGTCGCCAGAGTGACCGCGATTCCAGTCGCTCCCGCGCGGCCGGTTCGGCCGATCCGGTGGACATAGTCGTCCGGCTGCCACGGAACGTCGAAATTGATCACGTGGCTGACGCCTTTGACGTCGAGGCCGCGGGCAGCGACGTCGCTTGCGACCAGGATATTGATCTCGTCGCGCTTGAAGCGGTCGAACTCGGCGATGCGCTGCGACTGGTCCATGTCGCCGTGAATCTGGCCGGCTTGAAGGTGCGCCCGGCGCAGGCTCGAAGTCAGCTCGCGCACGGTCGTCTTGCGGTTGCAGAAGACGATCGCATTCTTGAACTCGTCGGCGCGCAGGAGCTCCTTCAGGATGTCCTTCTTTTTGTCGGCGCTGACTTCGACCAGCCTTTGCTCGATGTTGACGTTGGCCGTCGCCGGGCGTGCGACTTCGACACGCTTGGGGTCGGTGAGGAACTTGGCCGCCAGCTTCTGGATCGGCGGCGGCATGGTCGCCGAGAAGAGAAGCGTCTGGCGTGACTTGGGCAGCTTCGAGCAGATCTCCTCGATATCGGGAATGAAGCCCATGTCGAGCATTCGGTCGGCTTCGTCGATCACCAGCAGCTTGCATCCGGTAAGCAGGATCTTTCCGCGCTGGAACAGGTCCATCAGCCGCCCTGGCGTCGCGATCAGCACATCGACGCCTTTCTCGAGCGCCTTGACCTGATCGCCCATCTGAACGCCGCCGATCAGCAACGCCATCGAGAGCGGGTGATATTTTCCATATTTGTCAAAATTCTCCGAGACCTGCATCGCAAGCTCGCGCGTCGGCTCGAGGATCAAGGATCGCGGCATCAGTGCGCGGGCTCGGCCATGGTGCAGGATGTCGAGCATCGGCAGCACAAAGCCCGCAGTCTTGCCGGTCCCGGTCTGGGCAATACCGATCAGGTCCTTGCCCATGAGGACGGACGGGATCGCCGCGCGCTGGATCGGCGTCGGCTCATCATAGCCGCTGTCGTTGACTGCGCGGAGCAGTTCGTCGGAAAGGCCGAGGTCGGCAAAAGTCATTCAGGTTCCGGAAGTTGAGTGGAGCCGCGGCTTCTCTCGGCCGTCGGCAATCACAAGTCTCGGGAGCTATGCCGCTCCTCTGGCGCTTGTCAAGGAATGTGGGGGGTCGCAGGAGCGTTTCCAACCACTTCCTGGTAGGACGTCAGGCTAACCCCGCGATCACCGCCTTGCGTCAAAGCGGCGAACTGGACATTCGAGCTTAATATTTTGTCATGCGGCGATTGGTCGCACGATAGACGGCGGGGCTGAATATGTGGGCTATGGTGACAACCGACCGGAGCTGGCGCGGCGCTGCAGCGCTGCTGACCATAGGCGGAGTACTTGCGCTCGCTCTCTTTCTCCTGCTGCGCCCGCTCCACGTCGAAACGCCGGCCTCGGGAAGCGCTCAGGCATTGCTTCGCTTCGATAATGCGCTCGGAGCGACGGTCGAGCCGGTCGATCATGCGACTGCGGGAATGCTGGGGCTGCAAACCGCAGGCCATTATCTCGTGGTCACCAGCATCGCGAGCAGTGGCCCTGCCGCTGCTGCCGGCTTACGCGTCGGCGACGTAATCGAACGGATCGGCGGGCGTCCCGCAAGCGACCAGCTGCGCGAATCCGGCAGGACGGCATCGGCCGAACCGCTCGCAATAAGGCGCGGCGGGAAGACCGCGGTGATCAACGTGCAACTTGGAGACAAGGCTCGCGGTTAGGCCTCTTTAGGGAAACAGGTTTGAGCAAGAAGATCCTGGTTGTCGAAGACGACGAGACGACCGCGGACTATATCGCGGGCGGCCTCGAACAGAATGGTTTCGTGGTCGATCGCGCGACCGACGGGCGCGACGGACTCTTCCACGCGACCGACGGCAGCTATGCGGCGATCGTTCTCGACCGGATGCTGCCGGGCATGGACGGGCTTGCAGTGCTGAGCGCGATCCGGGCTGCGGGGATCCAGACCCCGATCATCATCCTTTCGGCATTGGGATCGACCGATGAGCGGGTGAGAGGTCTCAAGGCCGGCTCCGACGACTATCTTGCCAAGCCCTTCTCCTTTTCGGAGCTGCTTGCGCGCATTGAAGCGCTGCAGCGCCGCGGACCCGCAGCAGCGCAACCGGTGACGACCAGCCTCAGTTGCGGCGATCTCCACATGGATCTCTTGACCCGCAGGGTTGAACGCGGCGGCGTCCGAATCGACCTGCAGCCGCGCGAATTTCGGCTGCTCGAACTGCTGCTACGCAACCATGGCAAGGTCGTGACCCGGACGATGATGCTCGAGGAGGTGTGGGATTACCATTTCGATCCCGGCACCAATGTGATCGACGTTCACATCAGCCGCCTGCGCAAGAAGATCGACGAAGGTTCGGAGACTCCGCTGCTGCACACCGTACGAGGCGTCGGGTACATGCTGAGCGAACAGGCTTGATCCGGCGCTTCTTGCGCCTGCTTGTCTTGTCGGCGCCGATGCGATCGGCGCTGCTAAGCCTCGCCTTCAGCTTGCTGATCAGTTTGCCGGTCCTGCTGTTTGTCTATCACCAGACGGACAAGTTGTTCGAAGAGCGCATCCGCGAACGGATCGACCTGCGCGAACGCACTCTGCTCGACGGCTACAAGAGCGGCGGGATGCCGGGCCTGGTCGGCACGATCCAGGAAGAGCTGGATACTGGACTGGTGCGCAATGGCGCAATCCTGCTGGTGGATTCTTCAAATCGCAGGATCGCCGGCAACATCGGCGCCTGGCCGCCGACACTCGGGACGGGCACGGACTGGGTGGAGATCAGGCTTTATCCCGAGGGCAGCCGCCAGGCCGTTCTCTATGCTTTGCGAACGCTCCAGCTCCCGACCGGCGAGCGCCTCTTGCTCGGCTCCAATGTCGAAGACCGCGAGCGAATGCGCGCTTCGCTCTTGGAAGCGCTGGTCGGAGCGCTTCTGCTCGCGATTCCCTTGGGGCTGATCGGTGGCATTATCGTGTTGCGAGTGACTGAGCGCCACGCGCGTGCGGTCGGCAAGATTGCAGTCCGGATCGCAGCCGGCGATTTCACCCAGCGGCTGGACGAGGAAGCGCAAGGCCAGGAGTTCGGGATGATCGCCGGCGCGATCAACGCCATGCTCGAGCGCATCGAAGAACTGGTCGAGCAGCTGCGGCTGGTGACGGATTCGCTGGCGCACGACCTTCGTTCGCCGCTGACACGAATGAGCGCCAACGTCGAAAAGGCAGCGCGCCACGCTTCCGACGAGGTCGAGCAGCAGGCGCTTGAGGCCATTTCGACCGACATCGACCGGCTTCTTCGCTTGATTTCGGCGACACTCGAAATCAGCCGCGCCGAAGCTGGAATGGGACGTCAGCAGTTCGAAGAATTCGATATCGGCAAGCTCATTCGAGTCATTTGCGAAATCTATCAACCGGTGGTCGAGGAAGAGGGTCTCTCGATCCATGTCGAAGGTGAAGCTGGGCTGCCCTATGTCGGCAACCGGCAGATGATCGGCCGGGCGGTGGCAAATCTGATGGACAATGCACTCAAATATGGTCGTGACGGCGGTTCAATCGCGCTCGCTGCTTTCGACAGGGGCGAGAGCGTTGAAATCATTGTCAGCGATTGCGGGCCCGGAATAGCCGCTGAATTGCGCGAAGACGCTATCCGCAAGTATCGGCGGCTCGAAGAAGCGCGGACAACCGAGGGGAGCGGACTAGGACTTGCAATGGCGCGGGCCGTCGCCCGGCTTCATGGCGGAGATATTGTCCTTGAGGACAATCGCCCGGGCCTCAGGGTCCGCCTGCTTCTCAAGCGGTCCGTGCCGGCGGCGCCCCCTGACTAATCGTTTCAGCGGTGAAGCTTGGGCACCAGCTGTTTGAAGCGCTCGATCGTGCAGCTGGTACCGATTCGGGAGTAGACAGCGTCGCGGCGGGCGCACAACCGATCGTTCGCGACCTGGAGATAGAAGCCCGTGTAGAAATCGAGTGCCGGGCAATTTTCGTCGAATTGCGCGCGTACGCGCTCATGATTGCCGAGGATGAAATCGACCTGCTCCGAGCCCGACAGCAAAGCACCCTGGATGGTGGCGATGGGAACGCACTTCGGGCCCTTCTTTTCTACCCATTCGCCCTCGGGAAAAAGCGGATGGGCCTGCACCGGAACGCGCAGGATCACTTCGTCCTGCACGATCAGGCGGGTGACCGATTGTCCGACCGCGCCGGGTTGAGCGCCGAACAGCCCAAACAGCAGCGGCACGAGGTTCCAGAACCCCCCCGAAGTCACTTGTCGCCGTTCCCCATGCACTGCGGCTTTGCAGCAAAGCGTTGAATGATCAATGAACTATGGCTTGAGCCGTGGTCACCAACCGGCCGCGGCCAACGTGCTGCGGCTTGCCTAACGGCAAAGACGCCAATAGAGGCGCGCCTGACACAATTTCCGGCGGGTGTGCGAGAGGGTGCAACCGCAAGTCCGGACCCCAGGAGAAGATCAAGGATGGCGACTGCCGCTCCGAACCAAGGCCTGCCTCTATTTTACAACGCGATCGAACCGATCAACCTTGAGCAACACGGCAAGATGCGAGTGCGCGGGCTTACGAGCATGCCCGAGCTCGGGCGCACGCATGCAGTACCGTTGACCGTTGACGAGTTTGCGCTCGTACAGCGGCATTTTCCGATCGTTTTTTCCGTCGGCGGGCAGCCGGTCCCGATCGCACTGATGGGGCTCAATGAGGGGATCAACGTCTTCCTCGACGACAACGGCCGCTCGACCGACCCCAACCTCTACATTCCGGCCTATCTTCGTCGCTATCCGTTCCTGCTCGCCAAGCTCCGTCCCGACACCGACGAACTGTCGCTGTGCTACGATCCGACGTCGGGCGCGGTCGGCGATTTCGAAGAAGGCGAGCCCTTGTTCGACGGCGACCAGCCGAGCGCTGCGACCAAGGCCATCCTTGAGTTCTGCGAGCAGTTCGAGGCGGCGGGCCTCAGGACCACCGCGTTCATCGACGATCTCGTCAAGTCCGACCTGCTGATGGACGGCGAAGTTGCGATCCAGCCCGAAGGCTTCGATCAGCCGTTCGTCTACCGCGGCTTCAGAATGGTCGACGAGGACAAGCTGCGTAATCTGCGCGGCGACGAGCTAAGGAAGATGAATCAGAACGGCATGCTGCCGCTCATCTACGCGCACCTCTTCTCCCTGTCGCAGATGCGTGACGTATTCGCGCGCCAGATGCAGCAGGGCAAGGCTCCGGCCCAGGTCCCGCAGCCGGCTCCAGCGACTGTCTGAGCGGGATTTCTATTCGGCCGCCGTCGCGTAGCGGCGGCCGATCAGCGCCTGACCGAGCTCGACCGCAAGAGCGTCGATGAGCGCAGCGACGCGGTCGAATCCGGGACCAGGGCGCTGCAGTCGGGAATCGAGATAGGAGCGGCGGTCGATCTCGAGCTGGAGCGCGTGGATGCCGCCCGTGGGGCGCCCGTGACGTTCGATAACATGTCCGCCTGCAAATGGATCGTTGAGGCCGGCCTGAAATCCCGCCCGACGCGAGACTGCGATCGCTTCAGTGCTGATCCAGCCGTCGGCGGTGCGGCCGCGACAATCCCCAAATACGATTGGCGCGACTCCGGCAGGTGGCGGCGGCATCGAATGGCAATCGAGCAATAGAGCGCAACCGAAGCGATCGAAGAGCAAGGCAAGCTGCACTTCGATCGCTTCATGATAAGGGCGATGCGCCTGGGAAATCCGCTCTTCGAGCTGTTTCAAGCTGATCGCCCGCCGCCACAGATAGCCATGCTGCTGCGTTCGCGCGGGGACGATTCCAAGTCCGCCCCGCGCCCGCGCGCTGACCCGCCCGCGCCGTGCGCCATCGATCACGGACGGATCGACCTCATCCTCAGCCCGATTGCAGTCGACCGCAGCCCGCGGCGCCCGGGCGATTACCGCCCCGCAGCCACGCTGGAGTGCGCGCCATACCAGCCGATCGACCAGGGGATCTTCGAGCGTCGTCAGCGCTGGCTTTCCGCCGGCTGCAAGGCCGATCAGCCATTCGGGATATTCGCGGCCCGAATGGGGCACGGAAAGCAGGACCGGGAGATCCCCGCGCGGCTGGTGGATGAGTGGGGAGGGGAGCTTGCTCACGGTCGTTTGTTTAATTTTCGTGCCAGATTAGGACTTGCTATGGGACCCTGCAACGCGCGAACGAGTTATTCGCTTCTGGCAAAACGAGCTCGAGCAGAGCATAGAAGGGCTCATGGCGAGAATCCTCCTAGCCGAAGACGATACTTCGATGCGCGAATATCTGCAGCGCGCGTTGCAGCGCGTCGGCTATGAAGTCGAAGCAGTGGGTTGCGGGACGGAAGCGATGCCGTTGCTCGAGAGCAGTCATTTTGATCTGCTTCTGACCGACATTGTGATGCCCGAGATGGACGGGATCGAGCTTGCTCAGAAAGCGAGCGCCCTCGACCCGGCGATCCGCGTCATGTTCATCACCGGCTTTGCCGCCGTTGCGCTCCAGGGCGGCCGCACCGCACCCGAAGCAAAGTTGCTGTCCAAACCTTTTCACCTCAAGGACCTGGTGATGGAGGTCGACCGCATCTTCCAGACCGAGGATCAGCACGGGCGGCTCTGACCGCCGAAACCCTGTTGCGCGCTGTGCATCTACTCCCTAAATGCCTGCCTCCGACGGCCGTGCGGCCGATCCCGAAACCGATTGGTCCGATCGACCACTCGATTTCTCGGTGGGCGTGTAGCTCAGTGGTAGAGCACTGTGTTGACATCGCAGGGGTCGCAAGTTCAATCCTTGCCACGCCCACCATTTCTTTTCAAATACTTAGCAAGCATTTGGTGTCCAGAAGCACGGTGTTCCGCTGGTTCAATTGAACCAGGGAGCGTTAAGGCGCCTGCTGATCCTCGGCAGCGCTGCCGTCGTGCTTCAGGCGAGCAGGCGCGGCGCTCCGCGCGGATCCTGGCTCGAGCAGATGATGGCGAGAAAGCCACGCATGCTGGTCATCGTTGCGCTCGCCAACAAGATGGCACGTATCGTCTGGGCGGTACTCGCCAAAGGAGGTGTTTATCGAGCTCCGGCCGTCGCATGATGCGGCGAGCGTGAGGATGCCAGGGCGTTAGTGATGCAAAGGAGGGTATGGCACCACAGTCGGCGAAACGGGACCGGAAGAACCAGTGCTTTCCACCGTGCCAATCAAGCACGCTAGTGGGTGATTTGGATCCGTTCCCGCTTACCTCCCATACAGGCTCGCGGCACTCATCAACGCCGCATCAGAAGCCGGACAGATGGCAGCATCCGACAAGCGTGTCAGACCAACCCAAAAAATCACTTGCGCTCCGGGGGGCGTCCACAGATGGAAAGCGGTCATTGGCTGGCGACACTAGGTCAGCGTTCCAAGGTGCGGTGCCTGGTTCTGAGAAGTCCAATGAAGGTCGAAAGCGGCACCAGCAAGGCCAGCGACTTAAGAGTCAAACCGCGCACTTTTGATCGATCTGAAAGAATGTGCGCCGAGAGGACGTCTGCTGCTTCCCGCGAGGGGATCGAAACGGCGCTGAAAAGGAGTGGCACATAGTTGAGCCCGACGCCAATTAGATAGAGGCCGAGCCAGCTTTGCCATTGTGCTTTCCCTCCAAGGAGAAGCCACAGCCCCAATCCTAACGACACGCCGGCACCCACGACGAACTCGATAATGATTAGCCGTCTGCCGTGCAGGCTGATGTCTGCTGCGGCAAGAATCCGGGGATCCAGCAACATTCGGTCTCTTTCGTTCTTTGAGGATCGGCCATGGAGCAGGAAATGCGCTCAGCCTGCCGACTCAGTCAATTCTTGCGCCGCTCCTGCTCAGGTCGCGCTGAGATGAGCCAGCCACCTCGCAGTCAGCCTAAGATCGACAATGGTGACTCCCCGCTCAACGGGGCGTTGGCTCCCATCCTGTGGTACGTCAATCAGACGCTCGGTATCGGTAAATTCGGCCGAGTGTCCGCAATGCGTGGAAAGCAGATGGGGTGGATGGCTTATATGAGGATTGGCAAGGGTGACGTCTCAGAGCATCCTATCTTTCCTTCTTTTTGGATCCAGGTCTTGAGCTCGACTGCATGACCTGACCCGTAGCTGGGCCCTATCCAGCTTATACTCGGTCGGCTTCACAAGTGAGCCGTACCATAATCCCGCATGCGGCGGACAAGAGCTCAAGGTTGATGAGACCATTCCCCACGCCCGGCGAGTAAAGCCATCCACACAATACATTATTTGATGTGGAGGCGGGCCTGGGCCTCGCTCACCATTGCCTTGAAGCGTGGAAGTTCGCGAAGGCTGTCGAGGTCGGGATCGGTGAGCGCTGCCTTGAACATGGACAAAGTCACGGTCTTGAACGCGGGTTCCAGAACTTCAAGCGCGGCTTCCGGGTCCTTGAGTCGGAGCGCGCTCGCGCAGGCGAGATTGAACCTCGTGACGGGATTATCCGGATCGATCAGAAGGGCGCGGTCCGCCCACTCTTTGAACCGGTCCTTCTCACCTAAGAAAGCAAGAGCGAACGCACCAAAAACGACAGCCATGCCGTTAGTCGGATTCTGGGCAATAACGCACTCGGCGCGCGCGAGAGCCAATTGTGCGGCCCGCATGACCCCATCCTTGTCGCCGAGCGCTTCGTAAATGGACGCCAGCATTCCGTATGAATGAAAGTCGGTCTCGCTGATGGAGGCCGCTTTCTCAAAATAGAGGGCCGCCTCCTTCAAACGGCGCTGGAAGTAACAGATTCGGCCCGCTTCGCGATTGACCTCCCAAGAGTCGGGATCAAGCTCGACCGCGCGCCCGAGCGCTTCGTTCGCTTCATCGAAGCGGTCCGCCTCGTAGGCATGGCGGGCCTTGACCACGAGCGCTTCGGCCATGTCTGGATCGAGCGAGAGCGCGCGCTCGGCGGCAGCCAGACCGTCCACCTCTTCGACTTCGTGCGAGAAGTGCAGGATGGATTCGATGATCGCGAGCAGGCCCCAAGCTCTCGCGTAATTGGGATCGACGACGATGGCTCGCCGGCAAATTCGCGCGACCATTTCGAGCTGGCGAACGTCGCCCCAATTGGTGGTCACCCAATAATTGTGAGCCATCAGGTAGAGGTTATATGCCTCGACATTAGTGGTGCCGCGGTGCTCGATCGCCTTCTTTTCCTCGGGGAGGAGCTTGACTTTGAGGGCGGAGACGATCGCCTGGCTGATCTCATCCTGGATAGCGAAGATGTCAGTGAGTTCGCGATCGTAGCGCTCGGCCCAGACGTGGTCGCCGCTTTCGCCGTCAATGAGCTGAGCGGTGATGCGCACGCGCCCGCCCGCTTTTCGCACGCTACCTTCGAGCACATGAGTAACGCCGAGCTTGCGGGCGACGTCGCAGACGTCGAGCGACTGACCCTTGAACATGAACGCCGTGTTTCGCGCGGTTACGCCGAGCGCCGATACTTTCGACAGGTCGGTGGTGATATCCTCGCTGATCCCGTCACTGAAATAGTCCTGCTCGGCGTCACCGCTCATGTTGGCGAAGGGCAACACACAGACGGAAACCTCGTGCCGCGAGCTGCGGCGCTCTTCTTTTCTCGGTGTCTGGGCAGCTCCAGCAAGT
>DASVYN010000039.1:0-7629 GCA_036392155.1 Sphingomicrobium sp. | reverse complement strand
TGCGTTCATGCACTTCATCGAACAGCACGGCCGACACCCCACCGAGTTCCGGGTCGGCCTGGATGCGCGAGAGGAACACGCCGTGGGTCATCACGATGATGCGCGTTCTCTTGCTGAGCTTGCTGTCGAGGCGGGTCGCATAGCCGATCGATTCGCCCGGCGCTTCAGCAAGTGCCGATGCCATGAATTCCGCGGCCGCCCGTGCTGCAAGCCGACGCGGCACGAGCAGAAGGATTTGGCCGCCACACCAGCTTTCTTGAAGCAATGCCGGGGCGACCCGGGTCGTCTTGCCCGCGCCGGGCGGCGCAATCAGCAGCGCGCGCGTCCGGTCGCGCAGCGCAGCGATGAGCTCAGGAAGAACCTGATCGACCGGGAGCCTGCTCAAGCAAATTTCCAGCAACCGGCAGGCTCGAACGCCCGCGCGCCCGGCAGCACTCCAATCACTTCAATTGCTGTGAACACCAGCGCCATGAAATGCCTGTGACACAGGCGGGCAGCCTTTAGAACAATGCTCTAATAAGCCCGCGCGACCGCGAATTCGGCGGCTTCGGTCAGCGCGGCCTTGGCTTTGCTCGCCGGGAACATCGCCAAAGCGTCGATCGCGCGGCGGCCGTATTGGCGGGCGCGCTCGATCGTGTCGGCGAGAGCATCGGTCTCCTTCAGCAACCAGATTGCATGGACCAGGTCCTCGTCCGATATCCGCTCGCCGGCAATCGCAGCGCGCCAGAAAGTGCGGTCGTCGGCACTCCCGCGCGCATAAGCAAGGATCACTGGAAGGGTCATCTTGCCATCGCGGAAGTCGTCGCCGACACCCTTGCCCATCGTCGCCGAGTCCGACGCATAGTCGATGACGTCGTCGCTGAGCTGGAACGCAATCCCGAGATTCTTGCCATAGCATTCGAGGGCGAGCTCGGAATCCTCGCTCGCCTCGGCGACCACCGGCGATACCCGGCAGGCCGCCGCAAACAAGGCTGCCGTCTTGGCGCTGATGATATCGAGATATTGATCCTCGTCGGTTTCGATCCGCCGTTGGGCGGTGAGCTGGTCGACCTCGCCCTCCGCGATCACCGCCGAGGCATGGCTGAGGATCTTCAGCACCTTGAGGCTGCCGTCTTCGACCATCAGCTCGAAGGCGCGGGCGAAGAGGAAATCGCCGACCAGAACGCTCGCCGGATTGCCCCAGATGAGATTTGCAGTGCGCTTGCCGCGGCGCATTCCCGAGCCGTCGACGACATCGTCGTGAAGCAGCGTCGCGGTGTGGATGAACTCGACTGCTGCGGCAAGCTTGTGGTGCCGGGTGCCCGGATAGCCGAGCAGGCTTGCGCTCGCGAGCGTTAGCATCGGCCGCATGCGCTTTCCGCCGCCTGCGATCAGGTGTCCGGCGAGCTCGGGGATCAGTGCGACCTTGCTTTGCATGCGCTCGAGGATGACGGCATTCACGCCGTTCATGTCGCTTGCGACAAGCGCCATCAACGCGTCGAGCGAAGGCGCCCGAGTGGTGCTGAGAGTGTGAACAGTGGCGGTCACGGCGCCGCGTTAGGCGTTGAGTCCCGATCCGGCAATAAGGCCGTCATTGCCGGCGAAGCGGAGCAATCGGCCAATTGCGGCCAATTGCTCCGTTCTACGCTCTTCGCAATGAGGCGGAGCAAATCACCAAATATGTACCCGCTGCTCCGGCGGGAGATAGAGCTTGTCGCCGGGCTGGACGTTGAACGCCTTGTACCAGGCGTCGACGTTCCTCACGACACCATTCACCCGATATTTGCCCGGGCTGTGCTCGTTGGTGATGATCTGCTGGCGCTCGGCGTCCTCGCGCTCCTTTTCCTGCCATGCCTGCGCATAGGCAATGAAGAAGCGCTGGTCGCCGGTCAGGCCCTCGATCTGCGGCGGCTCGCCATGTTTGGCGGTGTATTTCCTATAGGCCGCATAGGCGGCTTCGACGCCGGACAGGTCGCCGATATTCTCGCCCAGCGTCAACTTGCCGTCGATGTGGAGATCAGAGAAGGGGAAGAAGCCATTATATTGCTTGACCAGTGCATCGGTCCGGGTCGTGAAGGCCTTTGCAGCTTCGGGCGACCACCAGTCGCGCAGAGCACCCTTGGGATCGAACTTGCGGCCCTGGTTATCAAATCCATGACCCATCTCGTGCCCGATCACCGCGCCGATCGCACCGTAATTGGCGGCCGGATCGGCGTTCGGATCGAAGAAAGGCGGCTGGAGGATCGCGGCCGGGAAGGTGATCTGGTTCGCGAGCGGGTTGTAGTAGGCATTAATCGTCTGGGGGAACATTCCCCACAACGTGCGGTCGACCGGCTTGGGGAAGCGCTTGAGCTGAAGCTTCCAGTCAAAATCGTCGGCGCGGATCGAATTGCCGAGCGGGTCTCCTTTCACCACCTTCATCGATGAATAATCGATATATTTGACCGGATGGCCAATGCGCGGCTCGAATGCCGCCAGCTTCTCGAGCGCAGCCTTGCGGGTCGCTTCGTCCATCCAGCCGTTGCTTGTGATCCGCTCCCGATAGGCATCGCGCAGATTGCCGATCAGCTCGGTCATCTGCCGCTCGGACTCGGGGGGATAGTGCGTCTTCACATAGATTTGGCCGACGCCCTCGCCGAGCGCGCGATTGACCGCAGCCACGCCCCGCTTCCACCGCTCCCGCTTCTCCTGAACACCGGAGAGCTCCTTGCTGTAGAAGGCGAAGTTGGCGTCATCGATTGCCTTTGGAAGCACGCTCGCATGGTCCGAGACGAAGCGGAACGCGAGCCATTCCTTCCAGGTCGGCAGCGGTGTCGAGGCGAAGATCTTGGCCGTTCCGGCGACCGCCGACGGCTCGGTGACGATGACCTGCTTCGCGGCAGCGAGTCCGGCCTTGGCGAGGGTCGCGTTCCAGGCGAATTGCGGCGCCAGCTTCGCAAGTTTGGCGCGGCTCATCGGATTGTAGATCTTGTCGATGTCGCGCCGCTCGGCCGCCGGCCATTGCACTTTCGAAATTGCCGTTTCGAGGGCGATGATCCGGTCCGCGGCCGCTTCGCCGCCAGGCAGTCCGGCGAGCTTCTCAATCGTGACGATATAGTCGCGATAGGCGGCACGATGCGCCTTCATTTTGGCACTGTCGTCGAGATAATATTCACGGCTGGGCATGCCGAGACGGGCCTGGCCGGCGAACGCCGAATATTTGTTCGGATTCTTGAAGTCCGCATCGAGACCCAGGTCGATCGGACTTGCGAAGCCCGGCTTCACGAACAGCGACAGGAGCTGCGCGCGGGTCTTCGCGGCATTGATCTGTGCCAGATAGGGCTTCAGCGGCTCGGTGCCGGCGGCCTCGATCGCGGCCGTATCAAGAAAGCTTGAATAGAAGTCGCCGACCTGCTGGCCGAGATGGTCGCGGTTCGCCTCGCCGCCGAGCTGCTCGACAATCTGTCGGACGTCCTTTTCCGCACCGTCGGACAGCGTCACGAACGGACCGGCCGATGCACGGTCGGCGGCGATCCTGGTCTTTCTGTCCCAAGTGCCGTTGACATAGGCCCAGAAATCGTCGCCCGGCTTTACCGAGCTGTCCATCGCCGCCGAGTCGTAGCCCCAGTCGCCGTAGGCCGGCTTGGCTGCCTCGGCAGCGGGCGCTGAGGCGAATGCTAATAGGCTCGCGGTGACGAGCGTCAACGTCTTGAAACGCATGGAATTTCACCCCTCCGGTGGAACCGTGAGGGAATGCCTTAAGTGACTGGCAGTTGGCAAGAATTTTCGACGAACGGATGAGTCCGGGCGACGGGCGAGCCGTCCTGGACTCTATCGTTACCAGACGTGAACGCGCTGCTGCGGCGGCAGGTACATCCTGTCGCCCGGCTCGACGTTGAAGGCCTTGTACCAGGGGTCGAAGTTCCGGACGACGCCGTTCACACGATATTTGGCCGGGCTGTGCTCGTTGGTCAGGAGCTGCGCCCTGAGCGCGCCTTCGCGCTGCTTCGTCTCCCAGCTGTAGCCATAAGCGATGAAGAAGCGTTGATCGCCGGTGAGGCCATCGATCACCGGCGGCTCGCCATGATCGGCGACGTAACGCCGATAGGCGGCGTAGGCGACTTCGAGACCTCCGAGATCTCCGAGATTCTCGCCGAGCGTCAGCTGGCCCTTGATGTGGACCCCGGGGATCGGCTCGTAACCATTATATTGGGCGACAAGCCGGTCGGCATGCTCGGTGTAGAGCTTGGCGGTCTGGGCAGACCACCAGTCGGCAAGACGGCCGTGCGCATCGAACTTGCGGCCCTGATCGTCGAAGCCGTGTCCGATCTCATGCCCGATTGTCGCACCGATGCTGCCATAGTTCGAGGCCGGGTCGGCTTTAGGGTCGAAATAGGGCGGCTGAAGGATCGCCGCCGGGAAGGTGATCTGGTTCTGGGTCGGATCGTAATAAGCATTGTTGGTCTGCGGCAGCATGTCCCATAATGTACGATCGACCGGCTTGGGGAAGCGCTTGAGCAGCAGTTTCCAATCGAAATCGTCGGAGCGGATCGCATTTCCGAGCAGGTCGCCGCGCTTCACTTCGAGCGACGAATAGTCGATATATTTGACCGGGTGGCCGATCCGCGGATCGAAGGTCGCGAGCTTGTCCAGGGCCTTGGCCTTGGTCGGCGCATCCATCCAGCGGTTGTTCCGAATCTTGTCCTTGAGTGCAGCGAGGATGTTGCCGATGAGCTCGTGCATCTGGCGTTCGCTTTCGGGCGGGAAGTGGCGCTGGACGTAGATCTGTCCGACTCCCTCACCAAGCGCCTGATTGACGAAGTCGACACCGCGCTTCCATCGGGCACGCTGCTCCGGCACGTCACGCAGAGTCTTCGAATAGAAGTTGAACTTCGCTTGATCGAAGGCCCTGGGAAGATATTGCGCGTTTTCACTGATGAAGTGAAAGGCGGTCCAATCCTTCCACGTCGCCAGCGGCAGGGCTGCAAATAGCTTCGCTTCGCCGGCAATTGCGCTCTTCTGCTCGATGACGACCTTGCCGACTTTGCCAAGACCGAGCTTTGCGAGTGCTCGATCCCATTGCAGCTGCGGCACGAAGGCGCGCAGCTGGGGGCGGCTCATCACATTGTAATTCTTGTCGACGTCGCGGCTCTGTTCCGGCGTCCAGTGCAGTTTGGCGATCTGCGTTTCCAGCGCGACGATGCGGTCGGCCCGTGCTTGGGCATCGCCCATCCCCGCCAGCTGCTCGATCTCGACGATATAGTCGCGATAGGCCTTGCGATAGGCGTCGTACTTGTCGCCCTTGAGCAGATAATAGTCACGATTGGGCATGCCGAGGCCGCCTTGCGATGCGTAAGCTGCATAACGGGTCGGATTCTTGAGATCGGGGTTAATCTCAACCTCGACCGGGGAATCGAATCCAGGCTCGCAGAAGAGGTCGACGAGTTCGCTGCGCGTCTTCACTGCGGCGATGCGCTTCAGATAGGGCTGCAGCGGCCCGGTGCCGAGTTTCTCGACCGTTTCCTGGTCCATCCAGCTTGCGTAGAGGTCGCCGATTTGCTGGCCGAGGCGCCCGTTGGCGGTCGGGTCCTTCGCCATATCCTCGACAATCGAGCGGACGTCGCGTTCGATCTGGTCATTGAGCACCGAATCGATTCCAGCAAAGGTCCGATCGGGTGCGATCTCGGTGCGTTTGAACCAGGCGCCGTTCACATAATCGAAAAAGTCGTCACCGGGCTTGACGCTGCGGTCCATGGCAGTCGCGTCATAGCCCCAGCTGCCATAGACCGGCCCGGCGGCATCGACCCCAGGCGTGGTCATTGCGAGCAGGCTCGCCGCCGTGAGCGCCAAGAGTCTGATCTTCATTGGAAATCTCCCCGTCCCGGCGAACAACGGCTCATGCGCTCGGCATCCGGCGCGAGTCAAAATACCCTTCGACGAACCGGCGGCTCAGTCAGCCCGAGGGCAGGGTGAGGCGCGCGAGCAATCCGCCCAGATCCTCGCTCTCTTCAAGGCGGATGGAACCGCCGTAAATCTCGGCGACGTCGCGGACGATTGCCAGGCCGAGGCCAGTGCCAGGCTTGCCCGTCGTGTCGAGCCGGGCGCCGCGCTTGAACAGCTCGCCGCGCCGCTCCTCGGGGATTCCGGGGCCGTCGTCCTCGACCAAAATGTCGACTTTCCCGCCTTTGGTTTCGACCGTCACGAAAACTCGGCCTCCGCCATATTTGGCGGCGTTCTCAACCAGATTGCCGAGCATTTCATCGAGGTCCTGCCGCTCGACGCGGACCTGGGCCTCGTGATCGCCTGCGATATCGACGGTGACGTTCTCGTAGAGCCGGTCGACGGCCCGTTCGACCGCCTCGAGGCTTTCCCAGACGGTGGCGCGCGCATGAGCCGTGGCCCGCCTGCCAATCGCCCGAGCCCGCGCGAGATGGTGGTCGATCTGCCGCCTCATCGCAGCAGATTCGCGGATCACAGTCACGTCGAGGTCCGGAGAATCGGCAGTGGCCGCATTGGTAATTACCGTCAGCGGAGTCTTTAGCGCGTGGGCGAGATTGCCGGCATGCCGCCGCGCCTCCTCGGCCTGGGCTTCACTATGGGCGAGCAGCTGATTGATCTCTTCGGTCAGCGGCCGAATCTCGGCCGGGAAATCGTCGCCGATGCGGGTTTTGTCGCCGGAGCGGATGTCCGCCACCTCGTCGCGTACGCGCCTCAGCGGCCACAGGCCGTAGAAAGTTTGCACAGCCGCCAGCAACAGCAGGCCGACGCCGAGCGCGCTGAAACTCCAGATCAGAATTCGGCGCAGCCGCCGGATTTGATCGTCGATTGTCTCGTGCGATTGGGCGACCTGGAACCGCCACCAAACATTGGAACCGGGCAGCCGTACGTCGCGCTCGGCGATCCGCAGCCTTTCTGGATGACCGGGCGTCGAGAACTCGTCGCTGTCGTAGAGATGCGGTTTCAGATCGGAATGGTTGCCGTTGACGCGGAGCCGCCGATCCCACAGCGAACGCGAGGCATAGGTGTCGGCGCCTGCACCGCTGATCTGAAAATAGAAGCCCGAATATGGTTCGACGAAGCGCTGGTCGGCGGGCGGTCGGTTGAAGCGGACTTGGCCGATTGGATCGATCTCCGACGAGGCGACCATCGAGTTGAGAACATAGGTGAGCTGATTGTCGACGCTGTCGACGATCGAGCGCGACAGCACACTATCGAGCGCGTAGCCGCCGATCAGGAGGAGCGCCGCAATCCACACTGCAGCAATCCCGATCATGCGCCGGGTCAGGGACCCTATCCGCCGCCGCGGCACCCGGGTGCGGGCGGCAGGTTGAGCGCCGGAAGCCCCTGGGGCCGCCGCCGTCACCGGGGCGGCTTGCTCGTTCAACTCGCCGGTTCCTCCAGGCTGTAGCCAAGCCCACGAATGGTGGTGATGACATCGGCGCCGAGCTTCTTGCGGATCCGGGTGACGAAGACCTCGATCGTGTTCGAATCACGGTCGAAATCCTGGTCGTAAATATGTTCGATGAGCTCGGTCCGGCTCACCACCTTGCCCTTGTGATGCATGAGATAGGAGAGGAGCTTATATTCCTGAGCGGTGAGCTTCACCGGTTCGCCGGCCTTGGTCACCTTGCCCGAACGGGTGTCGAGCCGAATGTCGCCGGCAATGAGCTC
>DASVYN010000038.1:0-4161 GCA_036392155.1 Sphingomicrobium sp. | reverse complement strand
CCGATGAAGGTCTTGTTGGGGGCGGCCTTGTGCATCTGGTGGATGATGTGGGGCTCGGTCGCGACGAGTATCGTGTCTGCCGGCGAGGTCAGCGCGAAGTCCAGGATCGCCTTGGTCGAACCCACCAGATCGGCATGGTCGATGATGTGGGGCGGACACTCGGGATGCGCCGCAACCGGTGCATCGGGATGTTCGGCCTTGAGCTTCAGAAGCTCGGTCTCGCTAAAGGCCTGGTGGACGATGCACACGCCGGGCCAGAGCAGCATGTCCCGACCGGTCTTGCGCGCAAGATAGCCGCCAAGGTGCCGGTCTGGTCCGAAGATGATCTTCTGGTCCTTGGGTATCTGGTCGAGAATGATCTTCGCACTGCTGCTGGTGACGATGATGTCGCTGAGCGCTTTCACCGCCGCCGAGCAGTTGATGTAGGTGAGCGCGATATGGTCGGGATGAGCGTTGCGGAATGCCGCGAACTGGTCGGGCGGGCAGCTGTCCTCGAGCGAGCAGCCTGCGTCCATGTCGGGCAGGATCACGGTCTTTTCCGGCGAGAGAATCTTCGCCGTCTCGGCCATGAAGCGAACGCCGCAGAAAGCGATCACGTCAGCGTCGGTCGCCGCCGCCTTGCGTGACAGGTCGAGGCTGTCGCCGACGAAATCGGCGAGATCCTGGATCTCCGGCTTCTGGTAGTAATGCGCGAGGATCACCGCATTGCGCTCGCGCTTCAGTCGCTCGATCTCGGCAAGAAGCTCGAGACCCTTCAGGCTGGTCGTCTGAACCGTCATTTCCGCCCCTGAGCGCGCAGGCGCTCCGCTTCCTTCATCGCTTCCTCATATGGGGTCGAAAGGTCCATATAGGAAGCTTCGTCACTGCCCTCAGTCGGAAAGCGCGCGATCACCCTGGCATCGTTGAAACCGGCGGCCAGCAGCGGCACCGCAAAGCCGCGCTCGATCGCTTCGCGCGCCGCCTGGTGCGCAAGCCGCATCGGCTTCGCCCCCTGCGCCTGATTGCGCAGGTCCGCGACCGCCTTGGCGCGGTTCGCTTGGTCGAGCTGCTCCTTCGCATTGGTCAGCGACGAGAGGATCCCGCCCTGCCCGAACTGCCGCGCCGCGTTGATGTCGACGTCGGGACCGGTGATCTCAATCTCCGGTAGCCGGACACGAAGCGTATGACTGGACTTGCTCCAGCTAACGTCGCTGGGTTGCAGCTTGGATAGGTCGAGTTCGTAGCGGACGTCGCCAGGAAGAACGAGCGTCCGCTCGGAAGTCAGCAGCCCGCCGAGGCGGTTTTCCTCCGTGCTGACGACCGAAACGTAGCGCGCGACGAAGGCGATCAGGCGATTCTGCGAGCGCATCGATTCGAGGCTCGCAGCGGCGATGGTCTGGGGACTGGGTCCAAAAATGCCGTCTGCGATTTTGGTCGTCGTGCCGATGACCACGCCGACAAGCAGGGCGAGAATGGTCCCGGCAATCGCGAGGACTTTCGTCATACGGCCATCCATCTCTCGCTGATGCTGGGCAAAGTCCCGCTCGGCGAGGGGCCGTCTCCAGTTCGTTCAACGAGACCGCGACGTTCGAGATCCAGTAGGTGCGCGCAGACCGACCCTCCCGCAGCTGCAACCAATCGCGCATCAAGCCCCGGATAGGCATTGGCTACGATATCGGAGATCTCGCGCGGGCGCTCGCCGACCAGGGTCAGGATCTGCTTCTCGCGCTGCATCCGGTGGCCGACGAGATGTCGGACATATTGCTGCGGTTTGGTCACTGCAGGCCCGTGCGCCGGATAATAAATGCGGTCGTCCCGCCGCCGGAGTTTGTCCAGGCTCTGCATATAGGCGGCCATGTCGCCGTCGGGCGGAACGACGACGGTCGTCGACCAGGCCATCACGTGATCGCCGGTGAACAAGGCATCACGAAAGGCAAAGCAGAGATGGTTCGAGGTGTGGCCCGGGGTTCCAACGGCAAGCAATGGCTCACCATCGATCTCGATCGTTTCGCCGTCCTCCAGCACATGGTCAGGCGCATAATCGCCGTCGAAGGAGGCGTCCGCCCGCGGACCTGCGGTTTCCAGCGAAAGCGGAGCGCAGCCAATGATCGGTGCTGCCGATCGCTCTGCAAGAGGCTTGGCCGCCGGACTGTGGTCGCGGTGCGTGTGGGTGCACATGATCGCGACCACGCGCCGTCCGCTGATCGCCTTCTCCAGCGCCTCGAGATGCTCGGGAAGATCCGGCCCCGGATCGATCACTGCAAGTTCGTCGCCGCCGATCAGGTAGGTTTGCGTACCATGATAAGTGAACGCCGACGGATTATGGGCGAGAACGCGGGCGATCGCCGGCTCCAGTTGGTCAAGCTTGGCGTAGGGGGCATCCACCCACCAGCCTCTGCCACGCCGCAGCCAAGGGCGCTAGCAGCGCAGACTGTATGGCCCGTCCGTGCTCAGGACTTCCGAACCGCTTTCTCCACGAACGATCCTGAGCTCGAGCTTCCCGCTGGTGAAGCCGCGACAGACCTGGGCCGGGAGTGATGTTCGCAAAGCTCCGCCACGGCGCAATCCTTCGAGCGACAGCTCGGCTTGCGAGCGGTCGTTGCGCACGAACTGGAGCAGCGTTCCCGTCGGCACATCGTCGCGCGCGTGAATCGTCAGCATGGTATCGCGCTCGAAGTCTGCGCATGGGGCGTCGCTGGTCAGGTCGCCGGGGGATTCGCAGCCGAACGTCAGGCGCGGAGCTCCTGCGGGCATCTGCGAAGTCCGCGCAACTGAAGTCGGAACCACGGGCGGCGCCGGCAGGGGCGGCAGCTGCGCAAAATCCCTTTCAAGCGGCGCTTGCGCCGCGGGCATTTTGCGCGGCCGCGGAAGCTCGGCAGACTGCTCCTGAACAGAGGCCGCAACTGCCGTTTGCGGCGGCGGCGGCAATGGCGGAAGCGAGGAATAATCGCGCGACAGCGGCGCCTCGGAGCTTCGCGCTGAATCGAGGGTCACTGCTGGAACGGCGCGCGCGCCGATGATGCTGATTCGCGCCATCTCCCCTTTGATTGCAGTGACAATCTGGTCGCGAACTGCGGGCTCCATGTTCTTGTTGGCCTGGAGCTTTTCGATCGCATCCTTGAGAGTCCTGAGCCAGTCGGCGTCGCTCTGCCCTTCGACCCCACACAGCTTGACCTTCGAATCGTGCGGTTGGCCATCGACGGTTGCGTGCACAACCGTCTCGAATTTGTGCGCATCGCAGCTTTGCATGAGCCGCGGCATTGCCGATTGCTTCGGGGGCAGCGTCCGCTTGCGAATGGCGGCACCCGCGCACTCGCCAATCAGCAGCGAAGCAACCGCGATCAAGAATATCCCCCGACGCATCGTGCTCACATTCTCGAAGTTTCGCAGTGAATGCCCGTTGAACCGGTCAGGCTGCAAGCGCGGCGGCGCCGGCGAGGCCGAGTCGCCGCTGGCGCCTTCGCTCGAATGCCGCCGGATAGACGCGTCCGAACAGCGCCTCCATGCTGCTTTCCCATCCGAACTGCAGCGCATGGGCGCGCGCTGCAGCGGCCATCGCCTGCCGGTCGCCGTAGATCACGGATAGGATGTTCGAAGCCATTGCTGCCGCGCTTCCAACCGGCCCGAGACGCCCCATTTCGTCGGTCACGCGATCGAGCATCGCACCGGCTGCCACGCCGACCACCGGCAGGCCGGATGCCTGCGCTTCGATGATCGAGATACCGAACGTCTCGTCGGCCATTGCCGAGACGTAGATGTCGGCGCTGGCGAGCCAGGACGCGAGCTCGGCGCGATTCCTCACATATCCGGGCACGAAGATTCGCTCGTCACGAAGCGCTGCGATTGCTCCCCTTAGCGGACCCTCACCAAGCAGTGCGAGCTTCGCGCCGAGTTCCCGCGGCAGACGCTGGAATGCGTCAACCACCACGTCCGGCTTCTTTTCGCCATCGAGGCGTCCGACATAGATCAGCAAGGGTTCGTGGCCAGCGAGGCCGAGCCTGGAACGTAGCTGCGAATCGCGCCGACCCGGCCCGAATTCACCGACTTCGACGCCCAGGGGAACGACCTCGCTCTCGATTCCGAGCGAGCCGAGCCTTGCGGCGCCGCCGTTCTGGCTCAGCGCGAACACGGAATCGAAGCGGCGATAGAGCGCTCCGCAATAGCCATAGCAAATACGGCCCA
>DASVYN010000037.1:0-5438 GCA_036392155.1 Sphingomicrobium sp. | reverse complement strand
GCCTTCCCGCGCCGACCTACACGATCGGTTTCGCGAAGAGCTATGCTTCGGCTGTCGGTCTCGAGCGAACCGACATTGGCAATCAATTGCGCGAAGAAATGGGCGGGCAGCGCTTCGCAAGCAATTCGGCCGACGTGTTCGAACCGGCAGATCCCGCCAGGACCATGCCCAAGGGGCTGGTGATCGGTGCGATTATCGCAGTGATCATCCTGATCGCGGTGATGAGCTGGCTTAACAAGAGATCGCTCGAACAGCCGGAGCCGACGACCAACGCGGGGGCTGCCGAGAGCTCGTCTCCTGCGCCTAAAGCGTCCAAACCGGCGCCTGCGCCGAGCGCCCCAGCGGTTGTGCAGGGTCCGGTTGTTATTACCGCGATTGCGCCGGCCTGGATCCAGGTCACCGATCAGGGGAAGACATTGTTCGAGGGGCTGCTTCAGCCGGGGCAGACCTACAGCGTGCCGCCGGCGGCAACCGCGCCAATGCTCAAGGCAGGCAAGCCCGAAGCGCTCAAAGTGAGTGTTGGAACGACGATCGCACCGTCGATCGGTCCGCCGGGCAAGGTCACGACCGTCAGTCTGGCTCCAGCATCATTGATGAAGGGCCCTGGGGCATCGTTGCCGGTGGTACGGGCCACCCCTAGAGCGCCGCGCCCGCACCCCAAGCGCCCTGCAACGGCAGTTACGGCGGCGCCGACGCCAGTTGAGACGCCGCCGACGAGCAACGCCGGCCAATAGGATTCATCGACGGCTAAGGCGCCGCAAGTCAGAGATACGATTACCTAACTCTGGGGAAATGTTCGTGAAATCTCGCCTGACCATCGTTTTTGCGGCCAGCGCCAGTCTGGCATTCATGCCTTCCATCGCGCTCGCACAGCGTCAGACGCCGCCAACACCAGAGCAGCGGATCGACCGCCTTGAACGGCAGGTGCAACAGATGCAGCGCCAATTATTCCCCAAGGGTCGGCCGGCAGACACCGCCGGCTTTTCAGACGATCCCGCTGCGAGCCAATCCTCGGTCGTTTCGCTCGACCAGCGTCTGGACGCGCTGGAGAAACAGATGGCCGATCTCGTTCGTCAGTCGGAGGAAAACGGCAATCGGCTGCGCACGCTCGAAACCGGCCTGACACAGGCGAAGACCGATCAGGATCAGCGAATTGCCGCGCTCGAACAAAAGATGACCGAGGCCGCGAGCCAGGCCCCGGTCCAGGCGCCGCAATCCTCGCCCGCAACGGTTGTCCCTGCAAAGCCCAAGGCGAAAACAAGCGCTACAAAGAAGACCGCCGGGATTGACGCGCCTGCCGAGGGCGGTCCGGCTGAGCCGGACGGGGCGACATCGGCAGTCGATGAGGCCGAAGATGCCTATAGCCAGGGCTTTCACCTGTGGGAGGCCGGCCAGTATGATCAGGCAATTGCGGAACTCAAAGCCTTTACCGCAGCTTATCCGAAGCATCGCCGCGTCAGCTATGCGAACAACCTCATCGGCCGATCGCTGTTGAGCAAAGGCAACAAAGAGGAAGCAGCAAGGGTCTTTCTCGCCAATTATCGGCGAAATCCGGCCGGCGAGCGCGCAGCCGACAGCCTCTATTATCTTGGACAAACCGAAATGCAGCTCGGCCAGCCCGGGCAGGCCTGCAGGGTCTATGCTGAGTTCGACGCCATTTACGGGGTGAAGGCGCGTGCCGACCTCAAGAAGCAGGTTGCGGACGCCAAGGCTCAGGCGCAGTGCAATTGATGTGCTAAGGCACTCGGGATGGTTCCCGAGCAGTCTTGGGTTGAGCGTTTCCGTAACGATCTCGACGCGCTGATTGACCCTGATGCACGAATCGGAGTCGCTGTCTCGGGCGGGCCCGATAGCCTCGCATTGTTGCTGTTAGCGGCTGCGGCGCGGCCCGGACAGATTGAAGCGGCAACCGTCGACCACGCGCTTCGAGACGGAAGCCGCGCTGAAGCGGAGATGGTGGGAGACGTTTGCGCCGGGCTCGGAGTCCCGCACGCAATCCTGGCGGCGCGCTGGAGGGAACGGCCCCAAAGCGCAATCCAGGAGCGGGCGCGACGCGAACGCTATCGCCTGCTCGGCTATTGGGCCGAGGAGCGGGGTTTGAGCGCCCTTGCGGCCGGCCACCACGCCGACGATCAGGCGGAGACGCTGATGATGCGCCTCAATCGCGGTTCCGGCGTCCGCGGCCTCGCCGGAATGCGGCCCCGGTCGATTGTCCCGGGCTCGCATATCAGGCTCATTCGGCCGTTGCTCGGTTGGCGCCGGTCAGAGCTTCAGCAGATCTGCGATGAAGCGGCAATGACGCCGGTAATCGATCCAAGCAACGAAGATGGGCGTTTCGAGCGCGTTGGAATTCGGCTTGCGCTGGCCGAGGCCGGCTGGCTCGACGGAGCCGCAGTCGCGCGCTCGGCCGCTCACCTCGCCGACGCCGACAGTGCGCTCGAATGGGCGACGAAGAGCCAGTGGAAGCAGTTCGTACGCGAAAGCGATGAGTCGATTCTCTACCGGCCGGATGACGCTCCAGCCGAGATCCTCCGCCGCATCGTAGCCCGGGCAGTTCTGCGGCTTTCAAGTGAAGGTGAAGCCGAGCTTCGCGGGTCGGAGCTCGACCGATTGCTCTCCGCCTTGGCCGAAGGCGAAACCGCGACCATTCGCGGAGTCCTGTGCAGTGGCGGACCCGAATGGCGGTTCACCCGCGCGCCGCCGCGCCGCCGCTGATCGGGAATTCAATCCATTTTGGATCCATTGCTTCGTTTCTGTTCGTGTTTGCTCGGTTAAGTAGACCAGGTTCCTGGCCAAATGTGGGGCAGGGCAGGGTCGGAGATGCGAAGATTGCAACAGGCAATGGAACATCGGTCGCAAAACCGATCAAACGTCTTCCTGTCAGCTTCGCTAATCGTCGGCGCAGTTCCGCTTCCGGTGCGGGTTCGCAACATGTCGCGGCATGGTGCTCTGCTTGACGGCGGCTCGCTCCCAGCGCCCGGCGTCAGAGTTCGCCTGATTCGTGGCGGGCTGAGTGTCGATGGGCAAGTCGCCTGGCAGCATGAATGCCAGGCCGGCATCAGCTTCTCCGGTGAGATCGATGTCGGCACCTGGGTCAAAAAGGTCGGTCATGCCGGCCAGCAGCGCGTCGACGACGCAATCGCTGCGATTCGGCGCAACCAATCACTACCTGCCAACCAGGCGCCTCAGGCGCCATCTCTTGGCCGAATTGGCGAAGAGCTGCAGGCAATCTGCGACCGGCTTGCAAGCTCATCCTCGATCACCGTCGAATTTGGTGAAGAGCTGGTGAAGCTCGACACGCTTGCCCAGACCTTGCAGCAACTTTCCGGTCGAGTCGCCGCATAAGCGCAAACCAGCAGCCTTCGTTCTCGAAGTCCGTAGACAGAGCGCGCTCGAAGGGCATAACGCACGAGCCATGACGGCTGACTCCTATCGCCGCTGCTTAGCTGCGCGCATGTCAGTGGACGTGCTGCAGCCTGGGTTGCTCTCGCCGGCTGCGAAAAGGATCGTCACGAGACGAGCAGGATTGTGGCTAGGTCGGCGCAGTTGAAGGCCTCGCCGCGCGCGATCTTGCCGCATTTCCTGCGGGCATTTATTCCGGGCGGCAATCGGTGAGAATGGCAAGCAGGAGCCAGGACCCAAAGCTGCTGCGGCGGCTTCTCCGGGCCAAGGACCGGATCGACGCCGCAAGCAGCGAGCAGTGGCCCATTGCTCGGCTTGCTGGCATCAGCGGTGTTTCCGAAGCGCATTTCGCAAGGTCGTTCAAGGATGCTTTCGGGGTTCCGCCGCACCGTTATCTGCTGACCCGCCGAATCGAACGCGCGTCGGCCCTTCTCCGGGACACCGAGCAGACGATTACCGAAATCGCCTTTGAAACCGGCTGGAACAGTCTTGGGACCTTTGGGCGGGTCTTCCGGGACATCGTCGGGAGCAGTCCGGGCGAGTTCAGGGCACGCGAGAAGACCGCCTCCCTGACGCTCGAACGCGTGCCGCATTGCTACGTCAGCGCCGCGCGGCGGCCAGGCCTCACAATGGCAGTTTCGGAGAAGCGCCGCCTCGAAACGAGCGATAATGCGAACGCCTCAGAAGCAACGGAGGCCCCATGAGCCAGCGTGTCGGTGTCGCCGGCCTTTACGTCCGTGATCAGGACGAAGCGCTCGAATTTTACGTCGATAGGCTCGGCTTCGAAGTCCATACGGACGTGCGCAACGGCAACTATCGCTGGTTGACCGTTCAGCATCCAGACCAGGCCGGCTTTCAGCTCGGCCTTTTCAAGCCGCAGCCGCCAACGATCGACGAGGCCAGCGCTCAAGTGCTGAGCGAAATCGTCGCCAAAGGCGCAATGCCGCCGCTGGTGTTCATTGTCGATGATTGCCGCTCTGCCTACGACGAATATCGCGCCCGCGGGGTGGAGTTCACGCAGGAGCCGATTGAGCGCTATGGAAGCGTCGATGCCAGCTTCCGCGATCCGTCAGGAAACGGCTGGAAGATGATCCAGGAGCGCTAAGCACGAGATTTGCGCGAAGAGGTTGAGGCCGAACTCGGACAGCAGGACAATGATTGCAGACGAAAGAAGTGATTCGCAGCTGATCGATGCGAAGATCCAAGATCTGGGCGATTGGCGCGGTGCGCTGCTCGGGCGGATCCGAAAGCTCATCCGCGAAGCCGACCCGCAAGTGGTCGAGGAGGTCAAATGGCGAAAACCGTCCAATCCCTTGGGCGTGCCGACCTGGTCGCATTGCGGAATCATCTGCACCGGCGAGACCTATAAGGACAAAGTGAAAATGACATTCGCGAAGGGGGCTTCGCTCGAGGACCCGGCCGGGATGTTCAACGCGAGTCTCGACGGTGGCACACGGCGCGCGATCGATTTTCGCGAAGGTGCGGCAATCAAGGAAGAAGCGTTCAAGAATCTGATCCGCCAGGCAGTTGCGGCGAATCTGGCGGGCAAGAGGCGTTAGTCTCTGTTTCTCTGAAATCTCACGGGGGATTGAGCCGCTAACCCGTTGACGCGGGACTTCGAAGCCACGTCGGTTGCGAAATCGGTGGGAAATATTTCGAAGATAGTTGAGAGCGCTCTTGTTCTAAACGGCAGCCCTCACCGGGTGATCGTGAGTCCGGTGGCCGAAGCGGCCTCCGCCAGGGCCGTAAGATATCGTTTGATTACGTCAAATTGATGCGCGATCTGCAGTCAGAAGCGAATGAAGCACCCGTCGGGCCAGCCCGGCGGGTGCTTCGCTCGAATCCGCCCAAGTGGGGACGGGCGGCTGCTCCGCCGATTAACGGCAAGTTCCTTCTCTCCGCTTGATGACCCATTCAAAATGGATGTTTCTCAATCGGTGCTCGGCCGCTGGTCCGAAACGGCAGTCCCGCGCGCGCGAGAGAAATAGGTCTCCATTGCGCTGCGGCCTTTGTCGGTGAGCTCGATCAGCACCATT
>DASVYN010000036.1:0-3296 GCA_036392155.1 Sphingomicrobium sp. | reverse complement strand
CGATTTCCTGGGTGCTGCGCGACAATAAAGTGACTTCAGCGCTGATCGGAGCGCGCAATGTCGAACAACTCGAGGATTCGCTTGCTGCGGTCCGGAACCCTTCTTTCACCGCCGATGAACTGGCGCGCATCGACCAGTTTGCGACGGACGCCGGGATCGACATCTGGAAATCGTCTCAGCTGAAGGAGACGGTGTGATCCGCAACTATGGTCTCGGTGCACTCCTTCCGCTGCTCGCGTCCTGCGCGACGGCGCAGCTGCCGCAGCCGTCGGCGGAGCCTCAGATTGCGGTGACTATCGACGACCTGCCGGTCCACGCGCCTTATCCGCCCGGACTGACGCCGCTGGCGGTGAATCGCCAAATGGTTGCGGCGCTGAAAGCTGCGCATGTTCCGGTCACCGCTTTCGTCAATGCCGTGAACGTCAAGGACGCAGACACGATGAACGCCTTGCGCGAGTGGCGCTCGGCAGGGTTCGTGCTCGGCAATCACACCTGGTCGCACCTCCACCTCAGCGAAATCACGCTCTCGCAGTTCGAGGAGGAAGTGACGAAGGATGAACCAGTACTCGACCGGCTGGGGGACGGTAGTGACTGGCGCTGGTTCCGCTATCCGTTCCTCGACGAAGGCAAGGACCCTGAGCAGCGCATTGCGGCCCGTCAGATCCTTGCAAGGCATGGCTACCGTGTTGCTGCAGTCACCACCGGCTTTTCAGACTGGGCCTGGACTCCCGCTTACGCGCGCTGCACCGCAAGGCAGGATGCTGTCGGCGTCGCCGAGCTCGAACGTCTGTATCTGGCTGCCCTCAAGCAGAGCATCGACGACGACCGCGAAACCGCGCACCGGCTTTACGGCCGCGACATCCCTTATGTGCTTCTGATGCATGTCAGTGCGATGAGCGCGCACATGATGCCGCAAGTTCTGAACATCTATCGCGCGGCGGGATATCGCTTCGTTTCGCTGCCGCGGGCGGAGAGCGATCCCGCATATCGCGAATATGGGAATCTGCAGCTGGCGCCGCCGCAGTCGCCTGCACAGCTTGCAAAGCAGAAGGGCGTGAGGTTGCCGCCGCCGGCGGATTATTCAGCGGCGCTCGCTGCTATCTGTCCTGAAGCTCCACGGGCGCCGGGCCGGTAACCGTCAGCCTCGCGCTCTTAAGGTCGACGGAGTTGGGCCCTGCGTAAATCGTGAACGTCCCCGGCTCGACCACATGGCGCATCTCCGGATTCCAAAGCGCCAGGTCGCTGGGTTGCAGATCGAAGCTCAGCGTCCTCCGTTCGCCCGGCGCCAGAGTGACCCGCTGGAAGCGCTTCAGTTCGATTACTGGCCGGGTGACCGATGCCTCATCGTCATGGACGTAGAGCTGGACGACTTCGTCGCCGACCCGCCTTCCGCTGTTGGCGACATCGACCTCGACCCGGGCCGGCTGTCCTGCAGCAATATTCGCGGTCACTACGCGCGGCGCGGAAATGTCGAAGCTCGTGTAGCTGAGCCCGTAACCGAACGGATAGAGCGGCTTGGTCGTATCGAACAGATAACCGCGACGCGAGGTCGGCTTATGGTTGTAGAAGACCGGTAGCTGGCCGACCGAGCGGGGAATCGTCACCGGCAGCTTGCCGCCGGGATTGACCTTGCCGAAGATGGTGTCGGCAATTGCGTGCCCGGTCTCCTGGCCGAGGTACCAGCCCTCGAGCAGCGCCGGGGCATGTTCGGCAAGATAGTCGACCGACAATGGCCGGCCGTTGAGCAGAACGACGACGGTCGGCTTGTGAAGCGCGAAAATCGCACGTGCGAGCTCTTCTTGCTGTCCGACCAGGTCGAGCGACGAGCGATCGCCGAGGTGGTTGTCGGCCCAGGCCTCGCGGCTCGTTTGCTCATTGTCGCCGAGCACCATGACGATCACGTCGGCCTTGCGCGCAGTCCGTACCGCCGCAGCGATCAACTTGCGGTTTACCGATGCGGGCACGAGCTTTACTTCGTCGCATGACCAGCAGCGACTTTCGGTCAGCCGGACGCCTTCGGCATAATCGACTGCAAAGCGGCCTTTGCCCGCTTCCTCCATTCCTTCGAGGACGCTCACCACATGCTTGGGAACATCGCTGTAGCCGCCGATCGGCGTGTCCTTCGCGTGCGTTCCAATCACCGCCATGCGCCTGATCTTCGACGCATTGAGCGGGAGCAGCTGTCCCTCGTTCCTAAGGAGGACGATCGTCTTGTCGGCCGCTTCGCGGGCAAGCGCGAGGGCGTCAGGAGTCGCGGTTTTCGAATCCGCAGTCGCCGGGTCGGGATAGGGATGCTCGAACAGCCCGGCTTCAAACTTCAGGCGGAGCACGCGGCGAACCGCATCGTCGACCAGCGCCTGTGGCACGCGCCCTTCGCGCACCAGCTCGCTCAGATGTACAAACCCCTCGGGATCAGGCGTCTCGATATCGACCCCGGACTTGATCGCCCGCTCGGCCGCATCCTTCACGTCCGAAAACATCCTGTGGCGGACGACGAGCTCGCGAATGCCGTAATAGTCGCTGACGACCGCGCCCCGGTAACCCCATTCGCCGCGCAGCACATGGTTCAGAAGCCACCCGTTGGCGTGCGAGGGAATGCCGTCGATTTCATTATAGGAGGCCATGACCGATTGGATCGGGAAGCTTTTCACGGCGGCCTCGAAGGGCGGGAAGAACTCGCTCCGAAGCTCGCGCTCGCCGAGATGCGCCGGGCCGACATTGGTTCCGTTCTCCGGCCAGCCATGGCCAGTGAAATGCTTCAGAGTCACGAATACCTTGTCGGCTGGAAGCGGAAGCGTCGGTCCCTGAAAACCGCGGATCGCTGCGAGCCCCATCTGGGTCACCAGATATGGGTCCTCGCCGTAGGTCTCCTCGATCCGTCCCCAGCGCGGATCCTTGGCAATATCGACGACCGGAGCGAGCACCAGCGTTGCGCCGCGAGCGCGTGCCTCGCGCGCTGCGACCGAGAAGACGCGCGTAACCAGTGCCGGATCGAAGCTGCTTGCAAGGCCGATCGCCTGAGGGAAGCTGGTTGCTCCCCGGGCTACATAACCGTGCAGTGATTCCTCATGCATCAGGATCGGGATTCCGAGCCGCGTATGCTCGACGGCCCAATGCTGTGCCTCATTCACATATTCGGCGGTTTGGCGCGGGTCGCGATTGACGGTCTCACCCGCAGCGCCTGCAGCCCCATTCGACTGCGTGACCCCGCGATAGTCGGAGGGTCTCGCAAAGCCGCCGATCCCGTTCGGGAAGTTCTTCGATGCGAGCTCGGGGGAGAAATGGCCGTCGGGGGT
>DASVYN010000035.1:0-2475 GCA_036392155.1 Sphingomicrobium sp. | reverse complement strand
TCTGTGGGCGCTGGCCGACCTGTTCAAGAGGTTCGGCGCGGTCGAGCTCAACATTGCGCTGACGGCGCTTGTGATCGGCTCGGCGCTATTGCTGCTCTCGGCCTTCTGGCACCAGGCTCGCGCTGCGATCGTTCGGCCGCTTCCGGAGGCGCTCAAGGACAAACTGCCGATTCTCGATCGACCGGCGATCAGCCAACAAGCCGCATGAACCGCCGCTCGAGCGGAGCCAGGACTCCATTGAGGTCGTGGCTTCGCTTGAGCACTGCGCCATGTTCGCCAACCAGCGCAAACGCTCCCTGCTTCAGCCGAAGGCCGGGGCGTTTCTCAATTCGGATCTCGGGTCGCTCGGAATGGCGACGGAAAGCCGCGAATACCGCCGCATCGGGATCGATCCGAAGCGCATAGTCACGCCATTCTCCCGCAGCCACCATCCGGCCGTAGAGGTCGAGGATGCGGGTCAGCTCCCGACGGTCGAACGTGGCGATTGGGCGCCGGTCCCAGGCTGCCGGGAACGGCGCGATGACACTCAAGCGCTCTTCACCTTGGGCTGCGGCTGTCGCGAAGCCTTGAGCATATTGAGCTGCTTCCGCAGTTCTTCAATTTCCTCTTCGAGCTCGGCAAGGCGCGAGCGCACCGGGTCGCAATCCTCACCGCAAGGCGTGCCGTAGGGCATGAAGCCGGGGTTGTAGTGAACTGCATCGACCGGCACCGGCTTGGCCGGAATGCCGACCACCGTCTGACCCGGCGCGACATCTCGTGTCACGACCGAGTTGGCACCGATCTTGGCGCCTTCTCCAATTTCGATCGGGCCCAAGATCTGCGCGCCTGAACCGACCACCACTCCGTCCTTGAGGGTCGGGTGGCGCTTGCCGCCGACTCCGGTCGAAGGGTTCGTCCCGCCGAGCGTAACATGTTGATAGATGGTCACATCATCGCCGATTTCGGCGCTCTCGCCGATAATGCTGAAGCCATGGTCCAGAAAGAAGCGCTTGCCGATCTTCGCTCCGGGATGAATGTCGATCCCGGTCAGGAAGCGCGCGAAATGATTGACCAATCGCGCGAGGAAGAAGAGCCGGCCTTCCCACAGCCAGTGCGCAGCCCGGTGTAACGCAAGCGCGGTAACGCCTGGATAGAAAAGCACGTCCCACCGCGACCGGGCGGCGGGATCGCGCGATTTGACGGAATCAAGATAGGCGATGAGTCCGGACTGCAAGCAGCTTTTTCCTTTTCTGAGCAACTTAATCTAATTGCCCGTCCTGCTAAATTCCAGCCGTACCGTCGGGGGAACAATTCGCACCCTCTTGCCGGCACGCGCGTGTTCGCCGAAGAGCGCGCCCGCAAATTGCGGCGATCCGACTGAAGGGGGTGCACATCTTCTCCGCTTATAATCCACTCTATTCCCTCGCCGGCTTCCTGGTTGGAATGCTGGTTGGAATGACCGGCGTCGGCGGCGGCTCGTTGATGACGCCATTACTGGTGCTTCTCTTCGGTTTTCATCCGGTGACGGCTGTGGGCACCGATCTGCTCTATGCTTCAGTGACGAAGACCGTAGGCACCGTGGTTCATGGTAAGCAGCGGACCGTCGACTGGCGCATTGTTCGACGCCTGGCTACGGGCAGCGTTCCGGCCTCGATCCTGACATTATATCTCATGAGTCGAGTCGGGACGATGACCGGTCAGGCTGCGCTTACGCTCAACCTGCTGCTCGGGATCGCTCTGCTGCTCACCAGCATCTCGGTCTTTTTCCGGCCGCTGATCCTGCGCTGGGCGGGCCATCATATTCATGCCATGGACGAGCGCCGCCTCGGCCGCTGGACCATGGTCCTTGGAGTGACGCTGGGCGTGCTGGTGTCGGTGACCTCGGTCGGCGCAGGGGCGCTCGGCACGACCGCCTTGCTCATCCTCTACCCGCGCCTGCCGGTCGCGCGAATCGCAGCCAGCGACATTGCCCACGCCGTCCCGCTGACCCTGATCGCCGGCATCGGCCATTGGCTCATGGGCACCGTCGACTTCGGACTCATGCTTGCGCTGCTCGCCGGGTCAATTCCGGGGATCATCGTCGGCAGTCTTCTTAGCGGCCGTTCGTCCGATGCAGTTCTTCGACCGATCCTGGCAGTCACTTTGCTGGTTGTGGCCGTAAGGATGCTGATCGGCTAAGCTCTTAGAGCGTTGCGTGAACGGTTGCGATCGCCTTCATCACCGCAGCGATCCGCACGGCCGACTGGATCACGTCCGACTTGACGCCGTGCTCGAGCAGCACACGTTCATGGCTATCGATGCACATGCCGCAGCCGTTCATCGCTGATACTGCGAGCGAGAACAATTCGAACTCCTCCTTCGCTATTCCATGCGAGCCGATGAAGTTCATCCTGAGCCGCGCCGGCTTCGTGCCATATTCGGGATTGGAGGTCAGGTGGACGAAGCGGTAATAAACATTGTTCATCGCCATGACCGCGGCAGCACCGCGCGCCGCAT
>DASVYN010000034.1:0-3992 GCA_036392155.1 Sphingomicrobium sp. | reverse complement strand
GTCGGGCAGAAACGGACGGCGCCGAATGGCCCGGCAAGCGCCTTCAACGCCGGAATTCCGCCCGATGCTTCGGCTGGGAAGAATTTGAACCGGTCGAGTCCGAGATCGAGCCCGCGCATGATATCGCCGGCATTGGCGATGCCGGGAAGGAAGGCGGCGCCCGATTGAATCGCGGCCCTGCCGAGCGGCTCGGTCAGGCCCGGAGAGACGATGAACTTGCTTCCCGCGGCGACCGCTTCGCCGAGCTGTCCTTCGTTTAGAACAGTGCCGGCGCCGACGATCGCGCCGGGGACTTTCGCCATTTCGCGGATTGCCTCGAGCGCGAGCGGTGTGCGCAGCGTGATTTCGAGGACTGGAAGCCCGGCGTCGACGAATGTCGCAGCAAGCGCCGCCCAGTCCATCGGCTCCTCTAGCACCAGCACCGGGATCACCGGGGCCGAGCGCATGATCGCGTCGATATTCATTGGTGCTCCCTCGCAAAGGCGGCCGCTGCACCGAACAAACCGGGCTGCGGGTGGGTAATGAGTTTGACCGGCATCTCGTCCATGCGCCGCTCGAACCGGCCCTTGGCAATAAAGCGGTCGCGGAAGCCGGAGCGCGGCAGATATTCGGCGAGGCGGAGGCCAACGCCGCCTGCAATCACCACCCCCGTCGCTCCCTGCGCCAGCGCCAGGTCGCCGGCGACTGCGCCTAGGATCAGGCAGAGCCGATCGAGCGCGGCCGTAGCGAGACTGTCGTCGCCCGCGAGTGCCGCGTTCCAGAGTTCCTGGTTGTCGTGGTAAAGGAGATCCCTTCCCTCGATAGCTCCGAGTGCTTCGTAAAGATTGAGTAGGCCCTGGCCGGCGCAAACCCGCTCCACCGAGACGCGGCGGAATTGGCGGCGGAGCTGCACCAGGACATTGTCCTCGAGACTGTCGAGCGGCGCGAAGTCGACATGACCGCCCTCGGTCTCGATTACTTCATAATGGCTGCTCTTCCTCAGCAACGCGGCGACACCAAGTCCGGTACCCGGACCGACGATCGAGATCACACCCTGCTTCGGCAGCGGCTGGTCAGGTCCGCACAGGTGCCGAAACTGCTCCTCTGGCAGGGTAGCCACGGCATAGCCGACCGCGCCGAAATCGTTGACGACCGTGTAACGCTCGACGCCCAGGCGCTCGCCCATCAACGCCGGACGGATCACCCAGGGATTGTTGGTGAGCTTCAGCACCTCGCCGCCCACCGGTCCGGCGAAGGAGAGCGCAAACTCCTTCGGCAGATCGATTCCCTTGCGACGGCCGAATTCCTCCCAGGCCGTCTGGAAGCTTGCGAATTCGGCGGTCTTGAGGGTTACGGGCTCGTCGAGCGAGAGCACGCGCCCGCCCTCGACCTCGGCAAGCGCGAAGCGAGCGTGGGTGCCCCCGACGTCTGCAACAACGATGGTCCTCACGCCTGCTCGGCTTCCATTGCGGCGAGCATGGCCGAGGCGCCCAGCTCCGCCTCGCTTGCATAGGTGCGCATCATTGCGAACAGCTCCCGCCCCGTCCCGACCGGCGGCGGTGGGGAGTTGGCGGGCGGGCGGGCGGAGAGATCCACTCCGACGGCTTCGAGCGTGCCGTGTTGAGCGTCGAGTCGGATCAAGTCGCCGTCACGCACTCGGGCGAGAGGGCCGTCAGGCAGGGCTTCGGGCGACAGATGGATCGCGCTCGGGACCTTGCCGCTCGCGCCCGACATACGGCCGTCGGTGATCAGCGCGACCTTGTGGCCGCGGTCCTGGAGCACTCCGAGGGTCGGCGTCAGCTTATGAAGCTCGGGCATTCCGTTGGCGCGCGGGCCCTGGAAACGGACAACCACCGCAACGTCGCGGTCCAGTTCGCCCGCTTTGAAGGCCTCGAGAACTTCATTCTGATCCGAAAAGCATCGGGCCGGCGCTTCAATGATCCAACGTTCTTCCTCCACCGCGCTGGTCTTGAACACTGCGCGGCCGAGATTGCCTTTGACGAGACGCACTCCGCCCTCGGCCCGGAACGGGTCGGTCGCTGGACGGAGCATGTCGATATCGGCGCTTTCCTCGGCGCTCTTCCAAATGAGCTCGTCGCCATGCAGCTCGGGATTGCCGACCCACGCATCCATCGAATCCGCGCCGGCGGTCAGCGTATCGGTGTGGAGCAGACCCGCATTGCTGAGCGTATAGGTGACGAAAGCCATCCCGCCCGCATCCTGAAAGTCGTTCACATCCTTCGAACCGTTGGGATAGACGCGCGCGATGAGCGGCACGGCCGAGGACAGCTCGGCGAAATCCTGCCAGTCGATGATGATCCCCGCCGACCGCGCCATCGCCGGCAAATGGATGAAGTGATTGGTCGATCCGCCGGTCGCGAGCAGGCCAATCATCGCGTTGACGATGGCCTTTTCATCGACCACTTCGGCCAGCGGCCGCTCGCCCGCCTTCGCGAGCGCGGCGAGCCGATGGACTGCGGCGCGGGTCAAGGCCTGCCGCAGCGGAGTCCCCGGATTGATGAAGGCCGCATTGGGCACGTGCAGGCCCATCAGCTCCATCATCATCTGGTTGGAATTGGCGGTACCGTAGAAGGTGCAGGTCCCCGGCGAATGATAAGATCGGCTCTCGGCCTTCAGGAGCTCGTCCTTGCCGACCTTTCCTTCGGCATAAAGCTGCCGGATTCGCTGCTTTTCCTTGTTGGGCAGCCCCGACGGCATCTGACCGCCAGGCACCAGCAGCATCGGCAAATGGCCGAAGCGCAAGGCGCCGATGAGCAAGCCGGGAACGATCTTGTCGCAGATGCCGAGCAGCGCCACGGCATCGAACATGGCATGGCTCAGCGAAACTGCGGTCGCCATTGCGATCACGTCGCGGCTGAACAGGGACAGGTCCATCCCCGCCTGGCCCTGCGTCACGCCATCGCACATTGCCGGAACACCGCCGGCGACCTGCGCCGTCGCACCGACCTCGCGCGCGAAGATCTTCATCTGCTCGGGGTAGCGCCCATAAGGCTGATGCGCAGAGAGCATGTCGTTGTAAGCGGTAACAATGCCGATGTTGGGACCGGCGATGTGGCTGATCGCGTCCTTGTCCTCGCCGGCAGCGGCGAAGCCGTGCGCGAAATTGCCGCAGCTGAGGCGCGGCCGGCTGATGCCGCGCTCCCTCTGCTCGGCCATGAGCTCGAGGTAACGGCGGCGGCTCGGCTTCGAGCGCTCGATGATGCGGTCGGTGACGGCCGCGATGGTTGGGTTGAGGACCATGGCTGTGATGTGGGGTTTCGCGCTTACTCGTGCCAGCTGATGCCGTCACGCTCGGTCAGCGCAATGGCCGCCGACGGGCCCCACGTGCCTGCAGCATAGGGTCGCGGAGTGATGCCCTTTTCCGCCCAGGCGCCGCGGATCCGGTCGATCCACGACCATTGCGCCTCGACCTCGTCGCGGCGGACGAAAAGCGTCGGATCGCCCTCGATCAGGTCGAGCAAAAGACGCTCGTAGGCGATCCGTCGACGATATTCGCTGAAGGCATTGGCGAGGCCGATGTCGAGCGGAATTTCGCGCAAGCGCACGCCGCCACGATCGAGGCCCGGAGTCTTGGACATCAGAAACAGGCTGATCGTTTCTTCGGGCTGGAGGCCAATGAGCAACTTATTGGGCCGAGTCGTCGCTCCGCGCGAAGCGAAGATCGAATAGGGCACGTCCTTGAACTGGATGTAAATCTCGGTGTCCCGGTGCGGCATGCGCTTGCCGGTCCTTAGGTAGAAGGGCACGCCCTTCCACCGCCAATTATCGATATGCGCCTTCAAGGCAACGAAGGTCTCGGTGCCGCTGTCGTGACCGAGTTCCTCAGTATAGCCGGGCACCGGTTCGCCGTTGATCGCACCGCGCGCATACTGACCCGTGACCGTGCTTGCTTCGACGTCGGCCGCAGTGATCGGCCGGAGCGCGCGCAGCACTTTGACCTTCTCGTCGCGCACTGCGGTCGCATTGAAATCGCCCGGCGGTTCCATCGCGAC
>DASVYN010000033.1:0-6209 GCA_036392155.1 Sphingomicrobium sp. | reverse complement strand
GCAGCCGCGGTCAATCTCGGAATCTTTCCCGATTCGAACGCGCCGGCACTTGCCTATGCGGCGCCCGCGCCGGCGGTGCCTTCGATGGCTTCGAGCTCGGACACGAACCGGATCTCCAGCATCAACGCCATGCTTCCGGTCAAGGACCAAGCGTCGATTGCTCCACGGCAGACCAGTCAGACGAACTGGCAGCCGCCGCGGACTGTGCAAGTCGCTTATTCCCGGCCGCCGGTTCAAGCATCCGCCCATTCCACCATCGCCGTTTTTCAGCCGAAGATTTGGCTCCAGCTCGGCAGCGGGGGCGACACCAGCGAGCTTGCCAGCCGTTTTCAGCGCATGAAGGCCAGGAGCCCGGATCTGTTCGAAGGCATCAAGCCCTATGTCGCGCAGAGCGGCGATGGGTCGAGACTGGTCATCGGACCGTTCCGCGGCGCTTCCGACGCGGAGCTGTTTGCAGAAGACCTCGAGAGCGTCGGCGTCTCGCCGATGAAATGGACCAATTCACAAGCGGACAGGATTGCGCCACTGACCGCTGAATGAGTCCTTTCGCAGCGCTCGCCGCCAGCCCCGCGACATCGCGCGGCAGACTTCATCCCGAAGGCAATTCCGGCCCCCGCGGTCCGCGCGACATTTTCCAGCGGGACCGCGACCGTCTTATCCATTCGGTCGCCTTCCGGCGGCTGCGCCACAAGACTCAGGTATTCGTTGCGCCTGACGGAGACCATTATCGCGTCCGCCTCACTCACAGTCTCGAAGTCGCTCAGATCGGTCGGACCATGGCCCGTGCGCTTGGGCTCAACGAGGACCTGACCGAAGCTTTGTGTCTTGCCCACGACCTCGGCCATCCGCCATTTGGCCATGCCGGCGAGGACGCGCTCAATGCCGCGCTCAACGACGCCGGTGGCTTCGACCATAATGCGCACACCATCCGCATCGTCACTCGATTAGAGACGCCTTATCCGGATTTCGACGGGCTGAACCTCAGCTGGGAGGCACTGGAAGGACTTGCGAAGCACAACGGTCCGGTGACAGAGCCGAGCTGGGCGATGGTCGAGGCGAACTGCGAATGGGACCTGGAACTAAGCACCCGGTCCGGTCTCGAGGCGCAGATCGCAGCGATTTCGGACGACATTGCCTACGACAATCATGACATCGACGACGGGCTGCGCGCAGGCCTGCTCGAGCTTGAAGAAATGGTTGAGCTGCCGCTCGTCAATCGTCTGTGGAATGCGATCGAATTGCGTTACCCAGCACTTTCGACCGAAAGAAAGCAGCGCGCACTGGTCCGCGACATGATCGGCCACATGGTCGGAGACGTGCTCGCCGAGACCGAACGGCGCGTGCGCCATAGCGGCGCACAAACAATCGACGAGGTGCGCAGCGCGGGTGGGCAATTGGCGGCTTTTTCAGAAGCGCTGGCCGCGGAGGAGCGCGAGCTCAAGCGGTTTCTCTACGCACGGCTCTACGGCCTACCCGAGCTTCAGCCGGTACGAAAGGAGGCTGAGCGAGTGGTCGCCAATCTTGCCGCGGCCTATCGCCAAAATCCCAACCTGCTTCCGGCCGCCTGGCAGCGCGGCGGCGACGAGGTCCGGCAGTTGCGAACGATCGGCGACTTCATCGCCGGCATGACGGACCGTTTCGCAATTGCTCGGCACGAAGAACTTGTCGGGCCGGTGAACCTGCCTACGAGCCGCTTTTAAGGTTACTCATCGGTAAAATTCCGCTTCACAGCGCATTCAGCTGAGCTGAGCATATTTCGCGTCGAGGAGACGGGAATGCTTGTCAGCACGATCGCGCTCAATCGCTTCGGCCTCGGCGCTCGCCCGGACGACCAGTCGCCGTCCGATCCCAGGCGCTGGTTACTTCAACAGTTCGATCATTTCGATCCGCGGCCCCAAGCGCTGGCCCAGGTACCCGAGCGCGCCCACGTCGTGGATCAGCTCGCTCAATATCTCGCGGAACAGCGGATGGCCGGGAGAGCCAAGCGGCAGATGCAGCGCGCTGCAATGCCCGCGGCGGGAGTGCCCGCCGGGCCGGCTGCAGACAGCCAGGCGGACGAGCTCAAGAAATATCTCCGCCAGACGATCCGCGAAGATTATCTGGTGATGAATTCGGCGCGGATCGCTTCCGCGCTGGCCACGGACAGCCCGTTTGTCGAGCGTTTGGTGCATTTCTGGGCAAACCATTTTGCCGTTTCGGTCGACAAATTGCCGGTGATCGGTCTTGCAGGCCTCCTCGAATTCGAAGCGATCCGTCCCCACGTCCTGGGCAAATTCTCCGATATGTTGCTCGCAGTCGAGCAGCATCCGGCGATGCTTGTCTATCTCGACCAGGCGCAATCGATCGGCCCGAACTCACAGGCCGCCACGTTCGCTGCAATGCGCGGCGGCAAACAACCAGGTCTAAACGAGAATCTCGCACGCGAGATCATGGAGCTGCACACGCTTGGCGTACGTACCGGATACACACAGGCCGACGTCACCGAATTTGCGCGCGCGCTGACCGGATGGACTGTAAGTGGCCTCGGCCGGGGACCTGCGGCTCGGATGATCGGCGGCACGTCCGGTCAGTTTCAGTTCGCTGCGGTGCTCCACGAACCGGGCAGCCGAACGATCCTCGGCAAGGCCTATCGCGAGCAGGGCGAAGCACAGGCCCGTGCGGTTCTTCTCGATCTTGCCGCAAGCCCGGCCACTGCCAAACATCTGTCGACCAAATTGGCACGGCATTTTGCGGGCGACGATCCGCCTCAGGTGCTGATCGATCGGTTGAGCAAGGCCTATCTCGCAAGCGGCGGTGACCTTGCCGCCGTCTATCGCACGCTGATCAATTCGCCCGAGCCTTGGGCTCCAAGGCCCCTCAAGTTCAAGAACCCATGGGAGTGGTCGGTTTCGGCGCTTCGAGCGACAGCGCTTCGTGATCTCGAGCCGCAGATGGCGGCGAACCTGCTTCGTCAGCTAGGTCAGCCGACCTGGCAACCGGGGTCGCCTGCGGGCTGGGATGACATTGCCGCCAGTTGGGCCGGCCCAGATGCGCTCGTCCGCCGCGTCGAGATCGCCCAGCGGCTAGCCGGCCGCGCGGCTTCGAATGTCGATGCACGCGCGCTCGCCGAGAAACTATTCCCCGGTTCGCTGAGTGAGCCGACGAGCACTGCGATTGCGCGTGCCGAAAGCCCTGCGGAGGGACTTGCACTTCTGCTCGTCAGCCCGGAATTCGTGAGGAGATGAACATGCTCACGCGCAGGTCCTTGATTGCCGCCGGCGGTGCTGCCTCCGCGCTTGCGATACTCGGCATCCCCAAGATGGCGTTCGCGCACGCACGAACCGAGCGACGCTTCGTCTTCATCATTCAGCGCGGAGCCGCCGATGGACTGCACATCGTCGCTCCGACCGGCGACCCGGCATATGCCGGGCTCCGCGGAGACTTCGCGCAGGATCTGGCGAACGGCGCCAGGCTCGACGCCTTCTTCACGCTTCATCAGGCGCTCGCCGAGACCGCGAAGATGTACGGTGAAAGGCAGGCGCTCTTCGTCCACGCGGTTGCGTCGCCTTACCGCGACCGCTCGCATTTCGACGGACAGAATGTGCTCGAGACCGGCGGTTCGGCGGCTTACCGTTTGAGGGACGGTTGGATGAATCGTCTGCTCGGATTGCTGCCGGAGGATGAAGCCCGGGCGCTCGCTTTGTCTTCGACGGTGCCAATGGCGCTTCGCGGCGCGCATGAGGTCTCGTCCTATGCGACCTCGCAACTGCCGAGCCCGTCGGACGACCTGCTTATGCGCGTGACTTCGCTCTATGAAAGCGATCAGCAGCTCCATGCTCTCTGGACCGCGGCGATGGACACCCGCGCGAAGGCCGGCGACTCCATGCAGTCAGGCGGCGGCCAGAGAGGGGCGGCAACGGGCGCGCTGGCTGCGAAAATGCTTGCCGGCGACGGAGCGCGGATCGCGATGATCGAGACCAACGGCTGGGATACGCACTCGGCTCAGCGCGGACGGCTGAATGCGCAGCTCAAGGATCTCGACCAGTTGCTCGCAGCGCTCAAGAACGGCCTCGGTGCGGATTGGTCGAACACCCTTGTCGTCGTCGCGACCGAGTTCGGCCGCACTGCCCGGCCGAACGGAACCGGCGGTACCGACCATGGCCAGGCCTCGGCGGCGATGCTGCTTGGAGGCGCGGTCGCCGGCGGCAAGGTCATCGCCGATTGGCCGGGGTTGTCGAATGCAACGCTTTACGAGGGTCGCGATCTCAACCCGACAACCGATCTCGACGCATTGATCGCTGGCGCGCTGGCTCAGCATTATGGCCTGGAGCCGGTGCTCGTGATGAGGACTGTGTTCCCCCAAAGCCGCGGAACGTCGATAAGACAACAGCTGATCGCCTAGATCTCCGGTTTCGGGTCAAGTGTCCGGATTCGCAACCCGAGCCAAAAGTGACGTGGTGTTCCGTCGGCTGTTTCGCACAGTCCCGGTGAGAATCAGACGTCAGCGCTGAGCTTTACCCCGCATTGTCGAATTTCCTCACCTCGACGGTGCTTTCATCGAAATCGTCGAGCAATCGCGCATTGATGCCCATCTTGCCGAAATCTTCGCCAAGTGTCTGCCAGTGCGTGCCGCAGCCGCAGACCGGACAATGGTGAATGCCGATCATGCGATCGCCCCAGACGTAGGCAATAGTCTTGCCCGTAATGCGTACCTGGTCCGGTGGGAAATAAGCGACGCGCCATGCGAGCCGGCGACATAACGAGCAGTTACAGTCTGCAACCCACGCGGGCTTGCTTGGAAGTTCGATCCGCACGTTCCCGCAGTGACAGCTTCCCTGAACGCCCATAGCAACTTCTAATCGCCGATAAGGAATGTCCGCAACCGATGTCGTGGAGGGATGGAGACCTGCGTCAGCGCCAACCACTGGACACGCGAGCTGATCGCACCTGGTCACCAGGTGCGGCATCCGCAATATGCGAAGCCTTAGGTGAGCGGTCGAAGGACGACTCCTCGCGCGGGTTCGTTGGGCGCGAATAGGGCAGGCTCAACTGATGAGCCGCCACGGCGTGTAGCGTGGACCCACGGTGCTGACCCGCAGAATGGCCAATCGGCCGCTGCATTGAACGGCACTATCGCGCCGGATCCAGATAGCTCGACAGATCGCGGTCGAACTCGGGGAAATAGGTGCCGATGACGTCGACGTCGAAGCGCTCCAAAATTGACTCCTTGGGCTCGCGGTCGAGCAGGAATCGAAAGGCGGCGGCGATGACTGCTTCGGGCGAGCAACGACCGTCCGATAGCCGTTGGTAATCCGCTCGTGACATCGTCACCTCGTGCCGGCTCCTGGATCTGCCGGCCATTACCACGACTTCGAAGCACAGCGGGTCGCCGTCGGCGGTCTGGTTCACTTCAAGCATAAGCGCTTCATCTACCGGGCCTCTTCCGATAAGGGCCCGCTTTCCTCGACAACAGGAAGAACGTGAGCCTTTACGCCCAATATGCCGCACTTCTCGACGGAGTGCTCGATGATCTCGTCGCCGACGGCGTGCTGCCGGCGGAGCTCGACCGCAAAAACGTGACCGTCGAGCCGCCGCGCGATCCGGCGCATGGCGACATTGCGACCAACGCCGCGATGGTGCTTGCAAAGGCTGCTCGAACGAACCCGCGCGCACTTGCAGAAGCGATCAAGCCGAAGCTCGCGGAGCTGCCGCCGGTAACGTCGGTCGAAATCGCCGGTCCTGGCTTCATCAACCTGCGCCTCACGCCCGACGCCTGGCGGGACGAGCTGCGCACCATTCTCCTCGAAGGCGAGGAATATGGGCTCTCCGCAGTTGGCGCCAACGAGCGGGTGAACGTCGAATATGTCTCTGCCAACCCGACCGGTCCGCTGCACGTGGGTCACTGCCGGGGTGCAGTGGTCGGCGACAGTCTCGCGCGGCTCCTGGAGGCGGCGGGCTTCCGCGTGACCAAAGAATATTATGTCAACGATGCCGGCGCGCAGGTCGATACGCTCGCGAAGTCGGTACATCTTCGTTACCGCGAAGCGCTCGGTGAGACTATCGGTGAGATCCCGGAGGGCATGTATCCGGGTGATTATCTCCGGCCGGTGGGCGAAATTCTGGCGGCTGAACATGGCGATCTGTTCGTCGGCAAGGCCGAGGCCGAGTGGCTGCCGCTGTTCCGTGAGGCCGCGATCAAGGCGATGCTCGATCTCATCCGACACGACCTC
>DASVYN010000032.1:0-12178 GCA_036392155.1 Sphingomicrobium sp. | reverse complement strand
TTACGGAACGCATTCTCTTCGACGGACCAAGGCTGCCCTAATCTACAAACAAACTGGGAATCTTCGCGCGGTTCAGATTTTGCTCGGACATTCCAAGATCGAGAGCACCGTGCGCTACCTCGGCGTCGATATCGAGGATGCGTTAGCCTTGGCTGAAGCGACCGAAGTCTAACTCGTAGCTGGCGCTCACCTCGTGTGGGCGCCGCAGCGCAATGGAAAGCAAATTCAGCGGAACGCCTTCATAAGCGCCGATGCTGCCGTATTGCGGCAGCGCGTTACGCTCGCCGCTTCATTTTTGTCGTCTGCGGATTAGGCGATTAGGCTGGAGCCAGATCCTTTTCATCTTTCGGCTCCTTTTCAATGCGCATGCGCAGGCCGAGACCCTTGAGCACAACAATCACAGTCTCAAGCGTGGGATTGCCGCCCTTGCCTAGTGACTTATTGAGAGTCTGCCTCTTGATGCCGGTGATCCGCTCCAGATGTGACAAACCGCCATTAGCACGGGCGATCGTGCCAAGCGCCTGAGCGATGTACTGCACGTCGCCGCTCTGAGTTGCGTCGTCGAGAAGAAAGCGCTGGGCCTCCTCATCGTCCAGATATTTTGCGGCATCGAAATCAAGCAATTCGATAGCCATGTTACATGCCCTCCGTTCGGGGTTAGTTCTTCTTCAATTTGGCCGCCGCCTTTTCCTCCTTGTCGAGATCGGCGACCATCTGCCGCGCTTTGCTAATATCCGATTGCTGAGTCGACTTGTCGCCACCGCAAAGGAGAATGATTAACTCCGCGCCTCGACGGGTGAAATAGACCCGGAACCCCGGTCCATAATCGACCCGTAGCTCGCTCACCTTGCCGCCGACGCTCTTCACATCGCCAAAATTGCCGCTTTGGACGCGGACAATTCGAGCGGCTATTCGCTTGCGCGCAGTCGTATCGGCCAAGCCCTCCAGCCAAGATTTGAACCCGGCAGTCTGCTTGGTGGCGAACATGCGACGCTTATAAGCTTCGCTAATTCAATGTCAACTAAAAGCGTCGTCTGGGCCGCTGTGGCGCATTAGATGAATGCCCGGTTTGGCGTTGCTGTCGCCGCAAAGCCGACCGTCAGCTCTCGGCCAATCTTAATCGCTTCGGCCATTTCGAATGAGCAACTTGCCAGCGCGAGTGGCGCGCGCCCTCGTGCTTCCGCTAATTCGTAGGAGCGAACTGCATTGCGCTCCTACTCATGCCACCCAAAGCGCCGGTCGAGCTTTGTGAGCTGGCTGGCGAAGCCCATCCGTTGCATCTTTGTGAACTGCTCATCGTGCATGTGGCTAAGTTCGACGACCATCCGCACGCGTCCTTCCGCGACCTGTACGAAGTCCACCTTCATCACGCTGTCATAGGGCTGTACTCCCGGCAGGAAGTCGATGATCTGCGTGAGCGCGAGCCGCTCGTGCGGTCGGAATTCCGAGAAGGAGCCACGACAGGCGGTCGATGACGGCTGCCCCATCCTCGTCATCGTTTCGACCATCTCGGGCGTGTCCGCGACCATGTCATAGTGCACCGCGCCATGCAGACGTGCCTCGATTAAGTGAACGTCCGCGCGAAAGCCTTCCGGACCCCACCAGGATTCGAAGCCTTCTTTCGTCGCCCAGAGGTCCCAGAGCTCCTGAGCAGTTGCCGTGTACGTACGTTCGATGACCATCCTGGACTGAACAGCATTACTCATCTTCTACAATCCCTCTTGGTCGGCGTTGTTGTTGGCGTTCCTGAAGGACGGCGCCGAACCGATCGAGACGCGCCTCCCAGAGTTGACGATACTTGGACAGCCAAGCGTCGATCTCGCGAAAGGGATCGGGTCGCAAAGAGTATAGTCGTCGCGGCCCGTCTGGACGGACGCTGACGAAGCCTGCCTCGAGCAGGATCCGCAGGTGGCGCGATACGCCGGATTGATGGATGCCCACCTCTCGGACAATGTCGTTGACCTGCCGTTCTCCGTTCCGCAGCACGTCCACGACGTGACGTCTCGTAGGGTCGCCCAAGGTTTGAAAAGCATCGATATGCATGCACATACATATGCATACCGAAGCATATGGGTCAATCGGGATCGCTCGTAACTGTGTGTCGTCCTTCAAACATCTGGTTGGTATGGAACAGTTACGAGCTGCCCACGTCCTCGTGAACGAGAGACAGCATGCGGGGACGATCCATCGGAAAGCGGACGATCCGCTATCGGCCAAGTTCCGCACTCCATCCGGATGGCGGAGTCCGCGACAGCGAGACGCGCGGAGCCGGGTCGAAGCTAAGGTTCTTCCCTAATCTATTGGTAACCGCCGTCCACAAGGCGCTGCGAGATCCACCAGTAATTGCCGTGCAAGTCGCGAATCCCGCCTTGGCGATCTCCATAAGACTGATCACGCACGGGAGACACTTCCGTCGCGCCGGCTGCAATCGCGCGCCGCTGACTTGAATCGGCGTCGTCCACGTAAATGTAATAGCTCGCCGGCATTGCTGCGAAACCGCGTCCGGCTTCGCTGACCATGAGCATGCAGTTGCCGAGGCGGAACTGCGCGTTGGCTATCCGATCACCATCCATGTCTCGACTGAGTTCCTCTGCGCCCAGGCCGTCGACTAGAAAACGACAGAAGGAGGGTGCGTCCTCAGCAAAAATGTATGGTGTGACAGTCGCGAAGCCAGGAGGTGTCGACATGGTGGTTTCTCGTCCGAAGCGATGCGCCCAGTATCCCGTAAATGACCGGTGATCCGCAAGGCAGTTGCGAACGACTGGTTTGCGGCTTTCGCGCGACAAAGCCGACGGCTCGGTTTCGGCCAGGGTCAGTCGTAGAATACGGCGTTAAGGTCCGTCTCGATCTGCATGAAGATGTCGAAGTGTCGATCGCTCGTAACTACCGTCGCGCCTGCGCGCACCGCGACGACGGCGGTCGTGGCGTCGTTGAGCAACTCCATCCGGTCAAATGCCGTCTTGATGGATTTCACGCCTCCGGCGGTCGCTCGCGCAGCGGTGCCGGCAAGTTCGCCGGCGCGCATCCATTCGTTGGCATCTGGGACCAACATTCTGCCTTGGTCGATGTTCGAAAGGGCGCCGTTATACTTCCGAAGTATCTTGACGGTATCACAATGCCTGGGATCTAGACGTCCCCGTGTCCAGGCGAGCTCCGACAACACCGCACCGGAGACATAGCTTTGGGGAAGGTTGGCTAGCAGTAGCGCAAGCTCGGGTGGCCCCCTACCTGCCAGCGCCGCGATGAACACGTTGGTATCGAGGAGAAACGGCCCCGAAATGGCCGCCGTCCCCAGCATGGGCAATTGTGACGCGTCACGATAGCCGACCGTAGCAACGCTGGTCAGAACGCTAGCTCGTCAAGAATCGCCGGATCGACATCGGCCAAGCTTCCCCAGTTCGAAGCCAGCCACGGTCCAAGGTCATCCTGGGTCGCTAAAGCGGCTAGCGCCGCCTCGATAACCACGGCAGGCGACGAACTGCCTACGCGCTTTGAGGCTGCCTCGAAGAGACTAGGTTGAACTTTGGCATTGATATGCTTCGTCTTCGGTTGCTTCAACAAACCTGCAGCGGATGCCATCCGTACCGCTACAAGTCGCTTGCCTTCGGGCTTAGTCCGGCCCTTCTTAGCGGCAATTTCCGCCGTGGCGCTCACGTCGCCTCTCCTATGGTAATACGAAAACATATCATAGGTACTACTTCAAGTGAATTCAAGCGAGCGGAACGAGCCGCGCAGGCGAAAGCTGAACGAACAGCGAGAAATATGCCAGGAGCCTTCCAGAGCAGACCGGCTGCTGACGGCCAATTGCAGATTGGCAAATGCCGCTTCCAGGACGTGGGTCCTGATCGTCGTTAGTAACCACCGGTTGACGTTTGCAAACTGTAAGTCCCGATATCGTTACTAGAGATCGAGAAAAAGATCGTTCCCGTTCCGCCCAACTATCCCCGGAGCTTCCAGGCTGCCCATGACGAAGCGAACAACCGGTGAATATGAAAAGGTAATCGGCGGCGGCGGCTAGGGTCGCGGCTTTCCTGCCCTATGCCTTGCCGCCACGTGATCCACCGTTTGTCATGTCCGAGACCCTCGGCAGGCGCTTGGATGGACCCTAAGGCTTTTTGAAGCACTGCCCGGCCAACCGATTGTCACTGTCGCTTCGACCATGACTTTGCTCGGGATCAGCAAGCCGGCAGCCCTCCGCGCAATCGAAACGTTGGTGTCCGCTGGCTTTTTGACGGAAACGACTGGGAGGCGACGGGATCGCAGCTTCGCCGATGCTGCCTATGTCGATTTGCTGCGGATCGGAACTGAACTTAGCGATGGAACCGGCAACACGCCCTGACTTGCGGATCGACTCCTGAAACGCCAACCAAAACGCACCGCGAATGTCCGATCGCAGGCGTTCTATTGCCAAAGCCGACAGTCCCCTTTCGGCCAGTTCACACCATTCTAATGTTCAGAGCTGCGCGTGTTTTCGCCGTACGCCTCGGAATACAGGAACTCAGGGCGCGCCCGACGATCGCCGTGAGACGCTATGTTGCAGAGTGATAGAATGGGATTCGCGGCCCGACGGGCATTCTTGACGGATTTCTGTACGCCTAATCGGCTCTAATCCGCTAAGCCATTGAAATTGTTGGTGACCCCTACGGGACTCGAACCCGTGTTTTCGCCGTGAGAGGGCGACGTCCTGGACCGCTAGACGAAGGGGCCAATGCTGAGCGAGGGCGCCATATGTGGGTTGGGACCGCGCTCGTCAACTGCGGTGGGCGGGTCGGTCAGAGGTCCTCCATGATCGCTCTGATGTCGGTGATCTGCTGGGTTTGCGAGCGGATGACACCACCCGGATCGCGTGTATCGCCGGCGGTTCATCAAACAGGCGCAGCCAGTTTCGAGCTCGAGCACATCAGAGCTTGAGCGAGGGACCGCAGCCGTGCCCGAACCCTCCCAAACGCAGAGAGTCGCTGCACTGCTCGGGAATTGGTCCAACTTCGGCTTCGCGGGACGCACCTTGCCGCCCAGGGGAGGAAATACGGTTCGAGGACGAAGGGACCCCTGCCCGATTCTTAGTTCGTTCGAAGCGGCGTCGGTTCCGCCTCAACCGTCCCGATCGCGCTCGCTCAGGTAGCGCATCAGCTCTGCGAGCGTGGATTCCATCTGGTCCTGCATCTGACTGACCAGCTCGTTCTCGCGCATTCCGACATGGTCGAGGGGCTTTGAGTAACTGTCGGAAAAAGCCTGAAGGTCGGAGCGGTCGAACACGCCCTTTGCGACCAGCTTGGCAAGGATCACCAACAGGCCGTTGGTGTTGGCAATCGTGCCCGCGACCAGCGCCTCATCCACCATCGACAGTTGCTTGTCGCTGTCACTGACGTCTTCTTCGGTTGGGGTCATGACCGGGATCATGCAGTGAACTACGCGCCGTGCAAGCGAAAGGCTCCTTAAACTTGCAGGAATTCCCCAAGCTGCCGCCAGGCAGCCGCCTTTTGCGCGAAAGGCCTGGTGTTCGCCGCGCTCGACGAGGGCAGGTCAATGAGCATGGGCCCCTGCGACATCCCAATGAGTTTGCGACCGGCCTGGGACGCGGTCGAGCCATTGAAGGCAATCGCTTGAAGATCGGGGAAATCACGAAGCAGATGTTCGATTCGGTTGTGCTCGACTTCGCGGATCGCCTGGTCGAGGCTACCGCGGCGGCTCGCCGATGCGATCACGTCCCACAGCCCAATTCGGCGTTGCGCGAGGCGCTCCAGCCGCGCCGCATAGTCCAACGCTTGCAGCTCCTCGCCGATTGCGAGGCCCAGCAATCGCCAGAATTGGTTGGTCGGATGCGCATAATAACGCCGCGCAGCGAGCGATGCTTCACCCGGCAGGCTGCCGAGCACGAACAGCCGGGCGTCGGCGCGTGCGATCGGCGGAAATGAGATCCGCCGCTCAGTCGTCATTGCGGCGCGGCAATGGCGTCGATCGTTCGAGCCAGCCAACGTCCATCCTTCCACAATGGAAAGGCGTTGCGATACCCCCAGGCGCAGCTTGCCACGCCAAGCGATGCGAAAGCGGCGCTGACCGTGTGATAATAAGCAGTGCGCTGCTCGGGTGGAATGGTCTCGATCGCTCCATATTCACCGACGAACGGCACTCGGCCGGTGCGCGCCATATAAGCGCGAACCTTGAAGAGTGAATCCCGAAGCTGGCTCGCATCTGCTGGGCTTCCGAAGCTCCGGCCGAACGGGGGCGAGGGCTGAATGAAGCGCGCTCCCTGGTGGGTGAACTCGAACGGATCGTAATAATGGAAGGTGGGAACGACATAGGAATCTTCCGGCAGAGGCAAACTGGCGAGCGAATCCACGCCCGACCACCGCTCCCCGCCGATGACCACAATGCGTGTCGGGTTAGTCTCGCGGATCGCCGCCAGCGAGGGTGCAAGCGTGGCGAGCAGATTGGCGTTGGTCAGCATGCCGTGCGGCTCGTTGAGGAGCTCGAACCAGACGTTCGCAGGCTCGTCGCGGAGCTGGGTTGCAATCTGCCGCCACACGGCCGCGAGCCGGTCGCGGTTCGCTTCGGGCGAGATCGACTGGTCCTGATTGTTGTGCTGGTCGACAATGACGCCGAGACCCGAGGCGCGCAGTGTGTCGACCACGTGGCGCGCCCTCGCCATGAACCGGCGGTCGAGCGTGTACGGCGGCCTCGCCAAGGCGTGCCCGAGGAAGTTCACCGGCAGTCGAACTGTGGAAAAACCTGCGTCATGAATGATCCGCGCATCTTCGTCGCGGAAGGCCGGGCCCCAATCGCCTTCGTTCGGCGGCTCGAGCATATTTGCAAGATTGATGCATTTGCCAAGCAGCGGGGTCGGACCGATCCGCGCATGCGCCGCTGGCGCAGGCATGAAATCAGCGGCGGATACGATCGCACTCATCAATCCGAATGTCAGCATCGCCGCAGTGATTTTCAGGATCGTTCGATGCCGACCACGAATCATCTTCGGCTCTCCTTCTTTTGCCTTTGGGAATTCCGCCGCTAGAGCGATCAGCGTGCAGCCTTCTGACCTCCGCGTCGCCCTCTTTTCGGGCAATTACAATTATGTCCGGGACGGCGCCAATCAGGCGCTGAACCGGCTTGTGGAATATCTGCTGAGGCAGGGCGTCAACGTCCGTATCTATTCGCCGACGGTCGAAAAGCCGGCATTCCCGGCGACCGGCGATCTCGTCGACATACCGGCTTTCCCAATCCCGGGCCGTTCGGAATATCGCTTGCCGATTGCGCTGCCGGCGCGCGTCCGTCGTGATCTCGAGAAGTTCAATCCCAACGTCGTCCATATTTCGAGCCCGGATATCGTCGGGCATCGCGCGGTCACCTGGGCGCGACGAAACAAGATCGCCGTCGTCGCTTCGGTGCACACGCGCTTCGATACCTATCTCGCATATTATCATCTTCAGGCGCTCGAGCCGCTTGCGCGCGGGATCATGCGGCGAATCTATCGGCGATGCGAAGTCGTGATGGCGCCGGCACAATCGATTGCTCTGATCCTCCGAGCGCAGCGGATGAACCGTGACATCACGATCTGGGGCCGGGGCGTCGATCGCGAGCAGTTCAATCCCGATCGGCGGGACATGGAATGGCGGCGCGCTCAGGGCATTGCCGATGACGAGATGGTCATCGCCTTCCTCGGTCGCGTCGTGATGGAAAAGGGCCTCGACATCTTTACGGATGCCATCCACCTTTTCGAGCCACTCGGGCTCAAGTATCGCGTGCTGGTGATCGGCGAAGGACCGGCGCGGCCGTGGTTCGAGCAGCAGCTGCCGGAAGCGATCTTCGTCGGTCTGCTAACCGGTGCCGATCTCGCTCGAGCGCTCGCAAGCGCTGATCTGCTGTTCAATCCTTCGATCACCGAGGCTTTCGGAAACGTGACCCTCGAAGCAATGGCCAGCGCCCTGCCGGTCCTTGCGGCAGAGGCAAGCGGAGCGACGAACCTGGTCCATTCGGGGATTACGGGCTTCCTCGTCGACGGTGGAAGTGCCGAAGAATTTTGCGATGCGCTAGCTGCCTACGCACGCGACCCCGAGCTCCGCCGCCGCCATGGGCAAGGGGGTCTCGAGGTCGCCAAAGCGATGGACTGGGACACGATCAACTCCGCCGTCATCCGTGCTTACAAGCATGCGATCGTCAAACGCGGACGGCTCGCGCGGATGATGGGTCGGTGAGCTTTACTTGAGCCGCTCAACGCGCTGAGCAAATTCGTCGATCAGTGCTGCAAGCTCGTGGACCGTCTCGTCAGTGACATCGCCGCGCGTCATCCGGTTGCGGATTGCCATCCCGAGATTGCGCATCGCGCGCCACACGGGCGAACCTCCCTCCGGATAGTGAGACGGGCTCAGGCGCTGAAGCCGTGCGATCAGTTCTTCGATTTCTTCCCGATTCTCTTCGAGGTGCGCAGTGCCGGCTTCGGTGATCTGGAACGGCTTGCGCGGGCCTTCACCGGCCGCTTCCTCGATCAACCCCATGTCCTGGAGCAATGTCAGGGTCGGATAAATGACTCCAGGGCTCGGCGCATATTCGCCTCCAGTGAGCTCCTCGACCGCTCGGATGAGGTCGTATCCATGGCGCGGCTCATCGGCGATCAGCTTCAGCAGCACCAGCCTCAGCTCGCCGCTTTCGAAGGCCCGGCGGCTGCGACGTCCGCGCCAGCCGCGACCTTCTCCACCTTCGAAATCAAAATGGAATGGTCCCCAACTGCCGTGCCAGCCCCGTCCGCCGCGCATCGCCAAAAGGCCGTCGGGCAGGCAGATTTCAAAACGGCCGCGCGGACCGCACCCATATGTTCTGTGAGTCATCGACTCGCCTCCTTTCGATGTGTCTTAGATATATCTTAGAAATATCGACTTCAAGGCAATTGGTGCATTTTCCTGCTCTCGCATTATGAATTGGTCGCAATGACCGACCTGTTCGCCGACGAGGATATTCCGACGCGCGCGCCCGACGCGCCGGCAGCGAATGCGCCGCTTGCCGATCGCGCACGTCCCAAAACGCTCGACGAGGTCGTCGGCCAGGAGCATCTGACCGGCCCCGCCGGTGCAATCGGTCGCATGGTCGCCGCAGGCCGCCTCGCCTCGATGATCCTGTGGGGTCCGCCCGGGACCGGCAAGACGACTATCGCCCGCCTGCTCGCCGGCGCTGTGGGCCTGCGCTTCGTTGCGATCTCCGCGGTATTTTCGGGAGTCGCGGACTTAAAGAAGGTCTTCGCCGAGGCGCGCACGGCTGCACGGGCCGGGCAGCAGACCTTGCTGTTTGTAGACGAGATCCACCGTTTCAACCGGGCGCAGCAGGACGGCTTCCTGCCTTATGTCGAGGACGGCACCGTCACGCTGGTCGGAGCGACGACGGAAAATCCAAGTTTCGAGATCAACGCCGCGCTTTTGTCGCGCTGCCAGGTGCTGATCCTAAGGCGTCTCGACCACGAGGCGCTCGCCGAACTCATTCGCCGGGCCGAGGCGCTCGAGAACCGCCATCTGCCGGTAACCCGCGAAGCCCGCGAAGCGCTTATCGCAAGCGCCGACGGCGACGGCCGCTTTCTTCTCAATCAGATCGAGACTCTCTTCTCGGTCGCGCTCGACCAGCTCCTCGATCCAGCCGGACTATCCGACCTGCTTCACCGCCGCGTGCCGGTCTACGACAAGGACCGCGAGGGACATTATAATCTCATTTCCGCACTGCATAAGACCATCCGCGGCTCTGATCCGCAGGCGGCGCTTTATTATCTCGCGCGCATGCTCGTTGCCGGCGAAGAACCACTTTACGTGCTTCGGCGCCTCACGCGTGCAGCGGTCGAGGACATCGGCATGGCCGACCCCAACGCGCTCGTCCAATGCCTCGCAGCGAAGGAGATGTACGATTTCCTCGGCTCGCCCGAGGGGGAGATCGGCATCGTTCAGGCCTGCCTCTATCTCGCGACAGCGCCCAAATCGAACGCCACTTACATGGCGCAGAAGAAAGCGTGGCGCTCGGCGGAGGAAACCGGTTCGCTGATGCCGCCGATGCACATCCTCAATGCTCCGACCAAGCTGATGAAGAATGTCGGCTATGGCAAAGGCTATGCCTATGACCACGATTCCGACGAGGCATTCTCCGGCCAGAACTACTGGCCCGAAGAAATGGCGCCGCAGAGCTTCTACGAGCCTAGAGATCGCGGCTTTGAAGCGCGTATCAAAGAACGGCTGGACTATTGGAGCGAGCGGCGCAAAGCGCTGCAACAAGGCAGCGGCGGAGCGGATTAGCAGCGCCAAGGTCAGGAGGGAGCAAACAGATGTATGACACGAGCGCCTACTGGCAGGCCCAGATGATGAACTGGGGACCGAAGATCTTCATCGCAATTCTGATCCTGGTCGCAACCTGGATCGTCGCGCGCGCGGTGAAATGGGTAATCCAGAAAGCGATCGACCGGACTCCTGCGCTTCGCAAACATATCAGCGGCGCGCCCGAAGAGACCGTCGGGCACCAGCTCGGCACAATCGCGAAGCTGATCATCTGGCTGGTCGGAATCATGGCTGCGCTGCAGTTCCTGAACCTCGGTCAGATTCTCGCTCCAATCAACGAGCTCGTAACTGAAATCTTTGCCTTCTTGCCGCATTTGATAGCGGCGGGCCTGATCTTCTTCGTCGGTCTCGTCGTCGCCCGGATCGTGCGGAGGCTGGTCGAGACCGTGCTGATCGCCGCCAATGTCGATGGGTTGCTTGCCCGGATCGGCATCGGCTCGACCGACGGAACGGTCCGGACCTCACCGGAAGCAGTGCCGCCTGGAGCTATTCCGGGGGCGACCCGCGCAAGCCTCGCCCGCGCCGGAGGCGTTCTCGTTTATGCCTTGATCATCATCCCAGTGGCGATCGCCGCGCTCCAGGCGCTTGAGATTACTTCGATCTCGGCCCCTGCAACCGCGATGCTCGACCAGATCCTCGTTGCCATTCCGCACGTGCTCGCCGCAGCCCTGTGGATCGGAATCGCGTTCGTCGCCGGGCGCTTCCTGAAGACGATCATCGAAGCGATCCTTCCGCCGACCGGCTTCGACGACGCGGTCCGCTCGACCGGAGTCCTTCCGCCTACCGCTTTCCCGTCCAGGATCATCGCCAATATTGCGATGATCGCAGTCATCCTTGCCGCTGCAATCGAGGCTGCAACCCAGCTCGGCGGCGGTACGGTCGCGATTTTCCTGGCGCAGGTGACCGAGCTCGGCGGCAAAGTGATCTTCGGAACTTTGATCATCGTGGTCGGGATCTTCCTCGCCCGGATCCTCGCCAATCTCGTCGGCAGCGGCACGGGCGAAGGCGGGTTCGCCCAAACGATCGTTCGATATGCGATCATCGCTCTGTTCACCGCGATCGGGCTGACTTTCATGGGACTTGCAGATACGATCGTGATGATGGCCTTCGGCCTCATCTTGGGCTCGGCGGCGATCGCCACCGCCCTTGCCTTCGGCCTCGGCGGGCGTGATGCGGCGGCGCGCATCCTCGAGCGCTGGACCGACTTCGGTTCGCCGCCGCGCCCCGCGCCGCCGAAGCGCTTACGCGGGACCCCGCCGCCGACCGACGAGCAGCCGCCGCTGGTTTAGATGACCTTTGACGAGGCGGTCGCTTTTGCGCTGACGCTTCCGGAAGCGGAGCTTGGAACGAGCTACGGCAAGCCGGCAGTGAAGGTGGCATCGAACGGCCGCGCCTTCCTCTTCCCGAGCCATCAGGCTGACACGTCCTTTGGTGTCGCGATTGACCTCGACACGATCGAGATGCTGAAAGCGACCGATCCCGACAGTTTCTGGCAAACGCCCCATTACGAAGGCTGGGAAGGCATTCTGATCCGCTACGAATCAACGGATCCGGAGCGCGTGCGGCAAGTGATCGAACGGGCGCGAGACTGGGTCGCTGCAAAGCCGAAGTCACGTCCCCGCAAGCGCCGGTGAGACGCTTCGAGAGCTTCGTCGCCATCGACTGGTCGGGCGCAAAGGGTAAGAAGCACAAGGGCATCGCGATCGCCGAGGCGCACGGGACATCCGCTCCGCGGCTCATCCGGCCGGGACATATCTGGTCGCGGCAGGAAGTGCTCGGCTGGCTGCTCAAGCGCGCAGAAAGCGAATCGACCCTGTTCGGCTTCGATTTCAGTTCGGTGCCTCCGTTGATCGAACGCGGTGAATATCTCCCGGGCG
>DASVYN010000031.1:0-7901 GCA_036392155.1 Sphingomicrobium sp. | reverse complement strand
GTGATTCCCGGCGGATCGTCGGTCCCTCTGGTGCCGGCCGAGCAGATCATCGATGCCCCGATGGACTTCGACGGTCTAAAGGCGCTTGGCTCAGGGCTTGGCACCGCTGCAGTGATCGTCATTGACAAGTCGACCGACATCGTCCGGGCGATCAGCCGTATCAGCTATTTCTACAAGCACGAGAGCTGCGGCCAGTGCACGCCCTGCCGCGAAGGCACGGGCTGGATGTGGCGCATGATGGAGCGGCTGCGCGAGGGCGATGCCCAAGTCCAGGATATCGACAAATTGTTGGACGTGACCAAGCAGGTCGAAGGCCACACGATCTGCGCGCTGGGCGACGCTGCCGCCTGGCCAATTCAGGGTCTGATCCGCCATTTCCGCCCCGAGCTCGAGCGTCGCATCGCCGAACGCAAGGCGCGCTCCATGCTGGAGGCGGCGGAGTGACCATCGTGTTTTGCCCGGCAGGAGAAGGGAGAGGAATGATGAAGCAGCTGTTCGTCCCGCTTGCCCTTGGGTTGCTTTCGGCCTTGACCGCTTCGCCCGCCTTGGCCGCGCCCGGCACGGCCGAGAGACTCGCCGCTTGCTTGGCGCAATCGCGTCCCGACCTGGCTCGCGAGCTTCTGCAGGCGACGAGTTCGGGGGCGGTGACGGAACCGTTGGGCGGGCTGATCCAGAATAGTCGCTGCCTGTCGCAAGCCTTTGGCGATCAGCAGTTCAGCCCGTCGGACGAAGCCTTTTCGCAGCCGACGCTGCGCGGAAACCTTGCCGAGCAGCTGCTGCTGAAGCAGTCGGCTGCGGTTGCTGCACTCCAGCCCCTGCCGCTCCAGCAGAAGCGCTATCTTCGTCCGTGGTTCGCGGCGACCGGCCGGCATCCGGCGGTCGACGAGATGGCTGCCTGCATGGCCGATACCGACCCGGCGCAGGTCGCCGCGCTGATCAAGACGGAGCCGGGGAGCTCGGAGGAGCGCGCTGCATTCGAACCGATGTCGGCCGCGCTTACCAAATGCCTTTCGGCAGGGACGCAGCTCGACGTCGACCGGCAGGCCATCCGTGCAGCGCTCGCCGATGCGCTCTACCAGCGCCTCACCAACCCGCAGCTCTCGATGGTCGAGGTGAAAAAATAGTGCCCAAAGTCACCGTCGACGGCGTTGAGATCGAGGTCCCGCAGGGGGCGACCGTGCTGCAGGCGTGCGAGCTTGCCGGCAAGGAGATCCCGCGCTTCTGCTATCACGAGCGGCTGTCGATCGCCGGAAATTGCCGCATGTGCCTGGTCGAGGTTGCCCCGGGGCCGCCCAAGCCCCAGGCGAGCTGCGCTCTGCCCGCAGCGGACGGACAGACGATCCGCACCGATACGGCGATGGTCAAGAAGGCGCGCGAAGGGGTGATGGAGTTCCTGCTCATCAACCACCCGCTCGACTGCCCGATCTGCGACCAGGGCGGCGAATGCGACCTGCAGGACCAGGCGGTGGCCTATGGCCGCAGCTTCTCCCGTTACGAGGAGAACAAGCGGGCGATCGACGACAAATATATGGGTCCGGTCATCAAGACCTCGATGACCCGCTGCATCCAGTGCACGCGCTGCGTCCGTTTCTCGTCCGAAGTCGCCGGGGTGAACGAGATTGGGATGCTCTACCGCGGCGAGGATAGCCAGATCACGACCTATCTCGAGAAGGCCGTTGGTGGTGAGCTCGCCGGCAACCTGGCCGACGTGTGCCCGGTCGGTGCGCTGCTGCAGAAGCCGCAGAGTTTCGAGAGCCGTCCGTGGGAGCTTCGCCGCGTACCCGGCATCGATATCATGGACGCGGTCGGCTCGAACATCCGCCTCGACGTCCGCCAGCGCCAGGTGATGCGCATTCTCCCGCGCATCAACGAAGACGTGAACGAGGAGTGGATCAGCGACAAGACGCGCCACCACGTCGATGCACTCGTCCGCAATCGTCTCGATCGGCCGTGGGTCCGCGCGAGCGACCGGTCGGGAGCCAAGCTCCGCGAGGCGAGCTGGCCCGAAGCGCTCGATATCTTCGCCAAGCGGCTGAAGAAGGCAGGGGCGAAGACGGCGGCGATTGCCGGCGACCTGCTCGACGCCGAGACGATGTACGCCGCGAAGAAGCTGCTCGAGGGGCAAGCGAGCAGCCTGCTCGAGGGACGGCAGACGGGTCTTGCATACGACACCAGCTCGCTCGGTGCGGTCGCGTTCAATTCGACCATCGCCGGGATCGAGAATGCCGATGTAGTGCTTTTGGTCGGCTCCAACATCCGCTGGGAAGCGCCCCTGATCGCCACGCGTGTGCGCAAGATCGCGCGCAAGGGCGGCAAGATCTTCGCAATCGGGCCGGAGATCGACCTCGGAATGAAGGTCGAATGGCTGGGCGACAATCTGGCATTGCTCGGGAAGCTGCCCAAGGCGGCGAAGGACGCATTCGCCGCAGCAGAGCGTCCGGCCGTGATCGTTGGCCCGGGAGCACTGGCGGCAGGTGGCCTCGGCGCGGCGCTGGCGCTGGTTCAGCCGCTGGGCCTGATCAGGGATGGCTGGAACGGCTTCAACGTGTTGCACGTCTCGGCCGCGCGCATGGCATCGCTGATCCTCGGCTACGCGCAAAAGGGCGGAATTGCGGACATCGAAGCTGCAAGGCCGGAACTGGTGCTGATGCTCGGCGCGGATGAAATGGCCGCCGACAGCTTCAAGGGGGCGTTCAAAATCTACATCGGCCATCATGGCGATGCGGGTGCGAGACAGGCCGACATGGTCCTTCCAGGCGCTGCTTATGCGGAAAAGCACGGCACCTATGTGAACACCGAAGGCCGCGTGCAGTGGAGCGAGCGCGCCGTCTTCGCGCCCGGCGAAGCGCGCGAGGACTGGGCTATCCTTCGTGCGGTCAGCGAGCTTGCCGGCAAGAAGCTGCCGTTCGACAGTTACGACCAGCTCCGTGCGCAGATGGTCAAGGAATTCCCGCAGCTCGGCCGTGAAGGGCTCATCGACCTGCCATGGTCGCCGACGAAGCTTTCCGCCAAGGCCGAGGGCCCGATCCGCTATCCGATCGGCGATTTCTTCCTGACCAACGCGATCTGCCGGAATAGCCCGACCATGCACCGCTGCTCCGAGGAACTGGTCCGCGGCGTCCAATTCAAGGAGGCGGCGGAGTGACCGCGCTCTTCCAATCCTGGGGTGCGAGCTACGACTGGGCGTGGTTCCTCGCCACGGTCATCGGCATCTTGGTCATCGCGCTGCCGCTGATGCTGGCCGTGGCGATGGTCATCTATGCCGAGCGCAAGATTTGGGCGGCGATGGCACTCCGCCGCGGCCCGAACGTGGTCGGGCCGTGGGGCCTGCTGCAAAGCTTCGCCGACGGCCTGAAGGTCTTTCTCAAGGAGACCATCATCCCGACAAGCGCGAACAAGGGCCTGTTCCTGATCGCGCCGATTGTCACGTTCACCGTGGCGCTGATCGTCTGGGCGGTGGTGCCGTTTCAGGCGGGCGTGGTGCTCGCCGACGTCAACGTCGGCCTGCTCTACATCCTCGCCGCAAGTTCGCTCGGCGTTTACGGCGTGATCGTCGCCGGCTGGTCGTCGAACTCGAAATATCCCTTCTTCTCGGCGCTCCGCGCCGCCGCGCAGATGGTGAGCTACGAGGTTTCGATCGGCTTCGTGCTGATCAGCGTCGTGCTCTACGCCGGCACCTTCAACCTGAGCGCTATCGTTCTCGCGCAGAAGGGCCACGGGCTCGGCATCGTCAATGCCTTCGGGTTCAACCTCCTGCTGTTCCCGATGTGGGTGGTGTTTTTCATCAGCTCGATGGCAGAGACTTTCCGCACGCCCTTCGACCTCGTCGAGGCGGAGAGCGAGCTCGTCGCCGGGCATCAGACCGAATATTCGTCGATGAGCTTCGCGCTCTTCTGGCTCGGTGAATATGCCAACGTCATCCTGATGTGCGCGCTCAATGCGATCCTGTTCTGGGGCGGATGGCTGCCGCCGGTCGACTGGGCGCCGCTCTATCTGATTCCGGGCATTATCTGGCTGTTCGCCAAAATCTGCTTCTTTTTCTTCTGCTTCGGCTGGGTGAAGGCGACGGTGCCGCGCTACCGGTACGACCAGCTGATGCGGCTCGGCTGGAAGATTTTCCTGCCGCTCAGTCTGGTTTTTGTCGTTCTCGTCTCTGGATGGCTGATGCTCACGCGTTATGGGGGTGGGGCATGATCCTGCTTCCTGCCGCCGCCTCATCAGCTGCTTGGACCTGCGATGCGACGTTCGTAGTCGACGGCCAAATCGCGAATCCGTTTTCAATCGAAGGAACAGCCGGCTGTTCCTCCGAGGCGGAACGGGTCGGCGATAATCTCCTGATGCACTTGATAGAAACGGGTAGCGCCACGCCAGCAATTTTGACCATTGAGCAGCCTTGGACCGATAGCCATTCCGCCGATGCGGTCGGCAAATTTCAATCCATGAGAGCCGGCGCATGAAGCATTGGGTCAAATCCTTCACGCTATGGGAATTTTTGAAGGCGCACGCGCTGACGCTCAAATATTTCTTCAAACCCAAGGCGACGATCAATTATCCTTACGAGAAGGCGCCGACCTCTCCGCGCTTTCGCGGGGAGCATGCGCTTCGCCGCTATCCGAATGGCGAGGAGCGCTGCATCGCGTGCAAGCTGTGCGAAGCGATCTGTCCGGCCTTGGCGATCACAATCGAATCCGAGCCGCGCGAGGACGGCAGCCGTCGCACCACGCGCTACGATATCGACATGGTCAAATGCATCTATTGCGGCTTGTGTCAGGAGGCATGCCCGGTGGACGCGATTGTCGAGGGACCCAATCTCGAATTTGCGACGGAAACGCGCGAGGAATTGCTCTACGACAAGGCGAAACTGCTCGCGAACGGTGACAAGTGGGAGCAAGCGATCGCGGCGAACCTTGCCGCCGATGCGCCCTACCGATAAGCGCGCCGCAACAGGATTCCCCACTTGATCGCCATTCTCGCCTTTTACCTGTTCGCGACGCTCACCATCGCCAGCGCGCTGGCGGTGATCTTCTCGCGCAATCCGGTGCACAGCGTACTTTGGCTGATTCTCGCCTTCTTCAACGCGGCGGGACTGATGCTGCTGGTCGGCGCCGAGTTCATCGCGATGCTGCTGGTGATCGTCTACGTCGGTGCAGTCGCGGTGCTGTTCTTGTTCGTGGTCATGATGCTCGACATCGACTTTGCAGTGTTGCGACGCGGATTTACGAAGAACCTGCCGTTCGGCATCTTGATTGCGCTAGTGCTGCTCGGCGAGGTGATTGTCGCAGTGAGCGTCTCGAAACTGGGTCCGACGCTTAGCGGTCAGTCCATCCCGGCGGTCGCGACGCCCAATATCGTCGCACTCGGGCAACTGCTGTACAGCCGGTATTTGTTTGCCTTCGAGCTTGCCGGGCTGATCCTGCTGGTTGCAATGGTGGGAGCGATTGTCCTCACCCATCGCAGCCGCGGCGACACCCGGACGCCGAAAGCGTCACGCCAACTTCGCCGCCGACCGGAGGATTCCACGCGGCTCGCTCAGCCGGCGGTCGGCGAGGGGGTGAAACTGTGATCGGCCTTGCCCATTATCTGACGGTCGCAGCGATCCTGTTCACGACCGGGGTGCTCGGAATCTTCATCAATCGCCGCAACGTCATCCTGATGCTGATGGCGATCGAGCTCATCCTGCTTGCGGTGAACATCAATCTCGTCGCCTTCTCGGCTTATTTGGGTGATCTCACCGGCCAGATATTGGCGATGTTCGTCCTCACCGTTGCAGCTGCGGAAGCCGCGATTGGCTTGGCTATTCTGGTCATCTTCTTCCGCCGCCGCGGCTCGATCGCGGTCGATGACGTCAACCGGATGCGCGGCTGATGCACCCAATCCTCTTCATCGTCTTCCTGCCCCTCCTTGCGGCGATTGTCGCGGGATTATTCGGGCGCTGGATCGGCAAGACCGCCGCCAAGGTCGTGACCACCGGATCCTTGTTTATCGGCGCGCTGATCAGCTGGCCGATCTTCCTCCAATATATCGGCGGCAGCGCCGGGCCGGTCGTGGTGCCGGTGCTGACCTGGATCCAGTCGGGGACTTTGACGGTCGACTGGGCACTGCGCGTCGACGCCCTTACTGCGGTGATGCTGGTCGTTGTCACGACCGTGTCCAGCCTCGTCCACCTCTATAGCTGGGGCTATATGGACGAGGATCCGAGCCAGCCGCGCTTCTTCGCTTATCTGTCGCTGTTCAGCTTTGCGATGCTGATGCTGGTGACGGCGGACAGCCTGGTGCAAATGTTCTTCGGCTGGGAAGGCGTCGGCCTCGCTTCGTACCTGCTGATCGGCTTCTGGTACCATAAGCCTTCGGCAAATGCGGCGGCACTCAAGGCGTTCGTCGTCAACCGCGTGGGCGATTTCGGCTTCAGCCTGGGCATTTTCGGTACGTTCCTGGTGTTCGGGACAGTCTCGATCCCGGCGATCCTCGCAGCGGCGCCGGGAATGGCGGGGTCGACGATCGGCTTTGCCGGGGTACGCGTCGACACGATGACGCTGCTCTGCCTGCTGTTGTTTGTCGGCGCGATGGGCAAGTCGGCCCAGCTTGGTCTCCACACCTGGCTTCCGGACGCGATGGAGGGTCCGACCCCGGTCAGCGCGCTGATCCACGCCGCGACGATGGTCACTGCGGGAGTGTTCATGGTCTGCCGCCTGTCGCCGATGTTCGAGACATCGCCGACCGCCATGCATGCGGTTACCTGGGTCGGCGCTGCGACCTGTATCTTCGCGGCAACGGTCGGCTGCGCGCAGAACGACATCAAGCGCGTGATCGCTTATTCGACCTGCTCACAGCTCGGCTACATGTTCTTCGCTGCCGGCGTCGGTGCCTATGGCGCGGCCATGTTCCACCTGTTCACTCACGCCTTCTTCAAGGCCCTTCTGTTCCTCGGCGCGGGCTCGGTGATCCACGCCATGCATCACGAGCAGGACATGCGCTACTATGGCGCGCTCAGGAAGGAGATCCCGATCACTTTCTGGGTGATGGTCGCCGGAACGCTTGCGATCACCGGCGTGGGCATCGAAGGGCTCGGCTTCGCTGGATTCTGGTCGAAGGACGCAATCCTCGAGAGCGCCTGGACGAGCGGTTCGGTGTCGGGGACGATCGCCTTCTGGCTGGGGTCGCTCGCGGCGGTCCTGACCAGTTTCTATTCCTGGAGGCTGATCTTCCTGACCTTCTTCGGTGACGCGCGATGGGGGGCATCGGAGCATATCCAGCACGCTGTCCACCACGTCCATGAATCGCCCGACGAGGAGCATGGCGACAGCGCGCATGACGCCGGGCTGCCGCCGAAAGGTACGGCCGGCTACCGTCCGCACGAAAGTCCGCTGACGATGCTGGTCCCGATCGCGCTGCTCGCCCTAGGTGCGGTGCTCGCTGGGCAGATCTTCCATTCAATCTTCATCGATCCCGAGCGCGCCCCCGAATATTGGCGTGGAAGCGTCGCCTTCAGCACGCATCTCGCCCGAGCGGCCGAGGACAGCAGCGGCTGGGTCAAATGGTCGCCGACGATCGAGATGCTGATCGGCTTTGCGATCGCCTGGAACAATTACATCCGTACGCCCGAAGCGCCATTGGCCTTCGTCCGGCAATTCCCGGGCGTCTATCGCTTCGTCAGCAACAAATGGTATTTCGACGAGCTCTACGATTTCCTGTTCGTGCGCCCGGCACTGTGGCTCGGCCGTCTGTTGTGGAAGGGCGGTGACGAAGGGACGATCGATCGTTTCGGCCCGCACGGTGCAGCTTATGCGGTAGGGATCGGCAACCGGATCACCTACCGGCTGCAATCGGGCTACCTCTACTCCTACGCGCTGGTGATGCTCCTCGGCCTGATCGGTGCCGCGACCTGGGCGATCTGGTGGGCC
>DASVYN010000030.1:0-4134 GCA_036392155.1 Sphingomicrobium sp. | reverse complement strand
GCGTGGCCAGATCCAGGGCACCGACAGTCGCGGTAATGCGCAGGTGGTCGAGGCGATCGTCCCGCTTGCAAACATGTTCGGCTATGTGAACCAGCTGCGCTCGTTCACCCAGGGGCGCGCGCAGTACACGATGCAGTTCTCGCACTATGACGAAGTGCCGCAGAACGTCGCCGACGAGGTGAAGGCGAAGCTGGCGTAAGCGTGAAATTGTAGTTATGGGCGCGTCCGCGATGAGGGCGGGCCGCCCGAATTCCTAGAAAAGAAGAGGCGTAAAATGGCGAAAGCTAAATTCGAGCGGACGAAGCCGCACGTGAACATTGGCACCATCGGTCACGTCGACCATGGCAAGACCTCGCTGACCGCGGCGATCACCAAGGTGCTGGCCGAGCAGGGCAAGGCCGAGTTCACCGCTTATGCGAACATCGACAAGGCCCCCGAAGAGCGCGAGCGCGGCATCACCATCTCGACCGCTCATGTCGAGTATGAGACCGACAAGCGTCACTACGCTCACGTCGACTGCCCGGGCCACGCCGACTATGTGAAGAACATGATCACCGGCGCCGCCCAGATGGACGGAGCGATCCTGGTCGTCTCGGCCGCCGACGGTCCGATGCCGCAGACCAAGGAGCACATCCTGCTCGCCAAGCAGGTCGGCGTTCCGACGATGGTGGTGTTCCTCAACAAGGTCGACCAGGTCGACGATCCGGAGCTTCTCGAGCTGGTCGAGCTGGAGATCCGCGAGGAACTTTCCAAGCGCGACTTCGACGGCGACAACATTCCGATCATCGCCGGCTCGGCGCTTGCTGCACTTGAGGACAGCAATCGCGAAATCGGTCATGATGCGATCCTCAAGCTGATGGACGCCGTCGACGAATGGATCCCGACTCCGGAGCGTCCGCTCGACAAGCCGTTCCTGATGCCGATTGAGGACGTTTTCTCGATTTCCGGCCGCGGCACCGTCGTGACCGGGCGTGTCGAGACCGGTGTCATCAAGGTCGGCGAGGAAGTCGAAGTCGTCGGCATCCGTGACACGCAGAAGACGGTCGTCACCGGGGTCGAGATGTTCCGCAAGCTCCTCGACCAGGGTCAGGCGGGCGACAATATCGGCGCTCTGCTGCGCGGCATCGGCCGTGAGGATGTCGAGCGCGGTCAGGTTCTGGCGAAGCCCGGTTCCATCACTCCGCACACCGACTTCAAGGCCGAGGTCTACGTCCTGTCGAAGGACGAGGGCGGCCGTCATACGCCGTTCTTCGCCAACTACCGTCCGCAATTCTACTTCCGGACGACCGACGTCACCGGCGAGGTGCAGCTCCCCGAGGGCACCGAGATGGTGATGCCGGGCGACAATGTGAATCTGGGCGTCAAGCTGATCGCTCCGATCGCCATGGACCCGGGCCTGCGCTTCGCGATCCGCGAAGGCGGCCGTACGGTCGGCGCAGGGGTTGTCGCCGAGATCACGAAGTAATATAGGGCGCTAACCGCGCGATTCTGGTTCAGGGTCGCGCGGTTCGCTTTTGAGTTTGTTTTTGTTCGCGGGACCGCTCGCAGGAGTGGCGCCGCAGGCTCTTTCGCATCGGTAGGGAAATGGAAACGCAGAACATCCGGATTCGCCTGAAGGCGTTCGATCATCGAGTGCTCGATCAGGCTACTGGCGACATCGCCGATACGGCGCGCCGAACGGGTGCTCTCATCCGCGGACCCATTCCACTGCCGACGCGAATCGAGAAGTTCACCGTCAATCGCTCGCCCCACGTCGACAAGAAGTCGCGCGAGCAGTTCGAGGTGAGAACATATAAGAGGTTGCTCGATATCGTGCAGCCGACGCCGCAGACGGTCGATGCGCTGATGAAGCTGGATCTTGCCGCGGGCGTGGACGTCGAGATCAAACTGGCTTAACCGGCCAGCGCGGGCCTGAGAGCCCGCGAAGATAGGGTGATACCGCCGGAGACAAGCTCCGGGCAGCGTCCCCGCCGCTCCTTTTTCCAAGGAGCATTAGCCCGGGCGGGGCACGCAAACATTGGGATGGGCTGCACGCACCCGAAATCACTCGGGTGCCTCTGTTTTGAGGAGTTTGATCATGCGCACCGGCGTGATCGCGAAGAAGGTCGGAATGACCCGCCTGTTCCAGGCGGACGGTCGGCATGTGCCGGTTACCGTCCTGCAGCTGGACGAGGTGCAGGTCGTCGGCCGTCGTGAAATGGATCGTGACGGCTACACTGCAGTCCAGCTCGGAGCCGGCAAGGCGAAGGCGAAGAATGTCGCCAAGCCGCAGCGCGCTGCCTTCGGCAAGGCGGAAGTCGAGCCCAAGGCGAAGGTTGCCGAGTTCCGCGTCGCTCAAGACGCATTGCTCGATATTGGCGCGCACATCAGCGCCGATCATTTCGTTCCCGGCCAGCTGGTCGACATCGCCGGAGTCACGCAAGGCAAGGGCTTCGCCGGAGCGATGAAGCGCTGGGGTTTCGGCGGTCTTCGCGCAACCCATGGCGTTTCGGTCTCGCACCGTTCGCACGGTTCTACGGGTAACCGCCAGGATCCGGGCCGCGTCTTCAAAAATAAGAAGATGGCCGGCCATATGGGCGCGCGGAACCGCACCCAGCAAAATCTCGAGGTCGTCCGCACCGATCCGATCCGCGGCCTGCTGTTCATCAAGGGCTCGGTTCCCGGGCACAAGGGCAGCTGGTTGACGGTCAGCGACGCGATCAAGCTTCCGCTTCCGGATGCTGCGCCTTATCCGGCGGCCATCCTCGAAGCGCTCAAGGAAGCAGAAGTCCACGTGCCCGAGGCCGGTCTCGTCGATGAGGCCGCTGTCCACGAGATTCCGGCGCTTCCGAGCGACGAGGAAGTCGCTGCGATCGCTGCCGAGCAGGAAGCCGGCGCCGCCGCGGAGACCCGTGAAAGCACCGATGCCGAAGCCGGTCAGGCGACGCCTGAGACCGACGAGAAGGAAGGCTAAGATGAAGGTCAAAGTACAGACCCTCGACGCCGGCAAGGGCGGCGATATCGAGCTCAACGACGAGATTTTCGCTGTCGAGCCGCGCGCCGACATCCTTCACCGCGTCGTCACCTGGCAGCTGGTCAACCGCCGCGCTCCGGCGCGGGCGGCCCGCGAGCGCAGCGACGTCGCTCGCACCGGTAAGAAATTCGGCCGCCAGAAGGGCGGCGGCACGGCTCGCCACGGCGACCGTAGAGCGCCAATCTTCATCGGCGGCGGCAAAGCGCACGGTCCGCGCGCCCGAATCTTTGCTTCGAGCCTCAACAAGAAGGTTCGTCAGCTCGGCCTGAAAATGGCGCTGTCGTCGAAGGCCAAGGAAGGCAATCTCATCGTTCTCGACAGTCTCGACGTTTCCGAAGCGAAGACAAAGAGCCTGAAGGCGCAGCTCGGCAAGCTCGGTTTCAAGAAAAGCGCGCTGGTCATCGACGGCGATGCGCTCAACGTCGGTTTCGCCCGCGCCTCGTCGAACCTCGAGAGCGTCAACCTGCTGCCGGCGATCGGGGCGAACGTGTACGATATCATGCGCCACGAGACGCTGGTCCTGACCCGCGCCGCGGTCGAAAAGCTGGAGGCACGGATCAATGGCTAAGAAGCGGCAGAAGGCTGCGCCGGAAGCGCGCCATTACGACATCGTTCTGGCGCCGCACATCACCGAGAAGTCGACCATGCTGTCGGAGCATAATTCGGTGGTGTTCAAGGTCGCTCCGAAAGCGACCAAGCCCGAAATCAAGGCAGCGGTCGAAGCGCTGTTCGGAGTGACCGTCAGACAAGTGAACACCATCGTATCCAAGGGCAAGTCGAAGCGGTGGCAGGGCCGTCCCTACCAGCGTTCGGATGTCAAGAAGGCGATCGTCACTCTCGCCGAGGGTCAGTCGATCGACATTACCGAAGGGGTCCGCGGCTAATGGCACTCAAGCAATATAAGCCGACCTCGCCGGCCCGGCGCGGCCTGATCCTGGTCGACAAATCGGCGCTGTGGAAGGGCAAGCCGGTCAAGGCCTTGACCGAGGGCAAGCGCAAGACCGGCGGCCGCAACAACAAGGGTCACGTGACCTCGCGCGGAATCGCCGGCGGTCACAAGCAGAAGTATCGCACGATCGACTTCAAGCGGCGCACCTGGGACGTGTCCGCGACCGTCGAGC
>DASVYN010000029.1:0-14526 GCA_036392155.1 Sphingomicrobium sp. | reverse complement strand
AATTTTCGGTCGAGCCCAGATAGTGGCCATCCTCGCCGTCGGTGGCCAGATCGACCGCATAGCCAGCACCCTCGAGCGTTGAGCGCAGCTGCCGCCCGAGGCTGGGTTCGTCTTCGACGATCAGAACGCGCATTCAAGACTCCCCGGAGCTGTTCCTGTTCGCGCCGTCAACCCGTGTTGCGACGAGAAGTTGCTTGTCCGGAACAACTGGTAATCGGGACGGAAATGTCAATCTGCGCTTAGCGATCGCGCGAGCGCCGGACGACATGTCCCTGCCCGTCGACGTCAACCCAAATCACACGCCCGTTCTGAATGAATTTGAATCGCGTGGTGTCGCCGTTGAGTTCAGGCCCGAGATAATCGGCGCCGCCCATCATCGGGATCACTCGCCGTTCCAGCTGGGGAAGGGGCATTGAGCGGCCCTCGCGCACACCCTGGAAGGCGCGATTCGCATCGCGCGGAGGATCGGCCAGCGCGGAAACGCTGGTGAAGCCGCCGACAATCGCGGCGAGAAAAAGGGTACGCAACAGTTTCATGGCTGACTCTTTTGTTCGAGAAGGCTTGTATCACGAAGCATTGAATAGGCTATGAATGCCGCTGAACGCGCGCGTTCAGGGTCACCGGCGTGGCGAAACGGCAACATCCCCGCTAGCTGACCCCCTCATGGCTGCGCCGATTCTCTCCTACGAAGACCTGGGCCTCATTCAGGGCGAAGGCTGGCTGTTTGAAGATCTGGATCTGTACATCGGCGAGCGCGACCGGCTGGCGCTGATCGGCCGCAACGGCGCCGGGAAAACGACGCTTCTCAAGTGCCTGGCGGGGCTGATCGATCCGGACCGGGGCAAAAGGACGATCGTTCCGGGCACGCATGTCGTGCTTCTCGAACAGGACCCGAAGATCGACGGGTTCGGAACGCTCGAGGATTGGGTGCTGAGCGGACCCGACGCTCCCCAAGCGCACGAGGCAGCAGCGATCGCCGACCAGCTCGGGATCGACCTTGCGCGGGCAACTGGAACTGCGAGCGGCGGTGAACGCCGCAGGGCGGCGATCACGCGTGCGCTCGCTCAGAAGCCGGACGTGCTGCTGCTCGACGAACCGACCAACCATCTCGATCTCGGCGCGATCGAATGGCTGGAGGAGTGGCTGAAGCGCTTCACCGGCGCCTTCATCGTCATCAGCCACGACCGGACCTTTCTGGCCCGCCTGACGCGCAGCTGCATTTGGCTCGATCGTGGGCAATTGCGACGCGCGGAGATCGGGTTCGGGGGTTTCGAGGCGTGGACCGAGAGCGTCTACGAGGAAGAGGCGCGCGCTGCGGACAAGCTCGATGCCAAACTCAGATTGGAGCTCCACTGGCTGCAGCGCGGAGTGACCGCGCGCCGGCGGAGGAACCAGGGCCGCCTGGCAAAGCTGCACGAGATGCGCGCGCAGCGCGCGGCAATGCTGGGTCCCACCGGTTCGGCCAAATTGGCGCTCATCAAGGATGATGTGAAATCGAAGACTGTGATCGAGGCCGATCGGGTCAACAAAGGCTATGGCGATCGGCAGATCATTCGCGATTTTTCGCTGCGGATCCAGCGCGGCGACCGGATCGGGATCGTCGGGCCGAACGGGGCCGGCAAGACCACCTTGCTCAAGCTGCTGACCGGCGAGATCCCGCCCGACAGCGGCGCCGTCGCTCAGGCGAAGACGCTTAGCGGAATCGTGATCGACCAGCAGCGCAAGCTGATGGAACCGGGAAAGCGAGTGAAGGACGTGCTTGCCAATGGCGGCGACTGGATCGATGTCCGGGGCTCGAAGAAGCACATCAAGGGCTATCTTAAGGAATTTCTGTTCGACCCCGCACTGACCGACGCGCCGATCGGTTCGCTTTCCGGCGGCGAGCGGTCGCGGCTGCTGCTCGCGCGAGAATTTGCACGTCAGGCCAATCTCCTGGTGCTCGATGAGCCGACCAATGATCTCGACCTCGAAACGCTCGATCTCTTGCAGGAGGTGATCGCCGATTATGACGGCACTGTGCTCATCGTCAGCCACGATCGCGATTTCCTCGATCGGACGGTGACGATCACGCTCGGGCTCGGGGGATCTGGCCGCGTCGATATCGTCGCAGGCGGCTATGAGGATTGGATTCGCAAGCGATATGAGGCCAAGGCGCGCCCCGCCGCTCGCGCGCCCAATTCTTCAGCGCCGCGCGCATCTTCCCCTCCGCCAGGCGGCAAGGGAGCTAAGCTCTCCTACAAAGATCAGCGGGACTATGACCGTCTGCCGGGCGAAATCGAGCGGCTCGAGGCCGCAGTCGCTGCCGATGAAGCGGCGTTGCACGACCCCGATCTCTATGCCCGCGATCCCGGCCGCTTTGCCGAGCTCAGCGGGCGGATCGCCCGCAACCGCGCCGAGATAGAGGCTGCCGAATTTCGTTGGCTCGAGGTCGCCGAAATGGCGGAGGCCCTCGCGTCGTCCCGGGCCTAATCGGGGATCCGCCCGATTTCCAACGATTTCGAAGAGGGAGCCGACGCCGCTCTAAGTGAAGGCCGCGGTCCGCTCCTTTATCCGCCGCTCCAGGATCGATAGCGGCATCGCACCTTCGCGCAGCACCTCGTGGAACCGCTTGAGGTCGAACTTCGCGCCCAGCTTCTGCCTGGCCTCGGCGCGGGCGCGGGTCCATGCGGTATGACCGACCTTGTAGCTGCACGCCTGGCCGATCATCGTGCAATAGCGCTCGACCTCCCGCTGCGAGCGCGGACGTGAATAACCCGTCGTCGAGGCGAGATAGTCGGTCGCCTGTTCGCGGCTCCAGCGCTTCGAATGCAATCCGGTATCGACGACCAAGCGGGCGGCGCGGAACAGGAAGGACTGGAGGAAACCGGCGCGGCCGAGCGGATCGCTGTCATAGGCTCCGAGCTCGTCAGCAAGCTGCTCGGCGTAAAGTGCCCAGCCTTCCTGATAGGCGGAGTAGAAGCCTAGCTTGCGGAGCGTCGGTATGTCCTTGGATTCCTGTGCGATGCTGATCTGCAGGTGGTGGCCTGGAACGCCCTCATGGTAGCAGAGCGTTGGCAGGGTATATTTTGGCCAGTCGCCGAGGTCCTTGAGGTTGATGAAGTAGATTGCCGGCCGGGACCCGTCGAGCGCCGCCGGGAAGTAATAGCCGTTGGAGGCTCCGTCCTGGATTTCCGGCGGAACGCGCCGGATTTCGAGCGGCTGGTTGGGCAGAGTGGCGAATGCCTGCGGCAGACGGCCGTACATGTCCTTCACTCGATCGTTGAGATAATCGAGCAGCTTTGCCCGGCCGGCGTCGCTGTCGGAATAAACCTGGGCCGGAATCCTGCCGAGCACCGCCAACCGGTCGCCCACGCCGCCCTGCGTATAGCTTTGACTCCTGAGAATCTTGTCGAGCTCGGCGCTGATCTCCGCGACCTGCTGCAGTCCCATCTGATGGACCTCGGCCGGAGTGAAGTTGGTGGTGGTCGCCTGATGGAGCGCTTCGGCGTAGATCGCTTCGCCATTCGGCAATCTCCATGCGCCGTCGCCGGGACGGGTGGACGGCTTCAGTTGCTCCATGGTCGCAATCTGGTGATCGAGCGCCGGATAGACCGCTTTGTCGACGATCGCGGTTGCGCGCCGCTCCCAATCGCCCGGGATGCCCTTGGCGGCAGTGCGCTTGACGATCGAATCGACCATCGAGCTCTTCGCCGGATCGACCCCGCGGAGCTTTCGCATCTGGCCTAGCGCAAGGTCGATCGACCAAGCCGGAGCGAGAAATCCGCGAGCGGCCTGCGCGCGCTGTTCGGCGGTGTCGTTGTCGAGGACGGCTGCGAACTGCTGGAGACGTGAGAGATAGGCCTCGGCGTCGCCCGCATTATGGATTGTATGCCGGGTGTTGAGAAAGTCGGGAATCTCGAAATAGGCGCCGCTTTGTTGAGTGATCGGATAGGGCCGCTGAGCGCTGTCTATGTCCCAGCGCGAGGGTGCGGCCGTCTGGGTCTCGAGCGAATAGAGGACGACTTCACGATTGAGCTTTGCCGGATCTGACAGATTTGCCGGGCCAATCGCGTTCAGTGCGGCAATTGCGCGGCGATTTCGCGCAAGGTTCTTGCGCCGTTGGACCGGCGCAGGCTCGACATCCAGCTTCGACTTGAGTGCCGCATTGGAGCCCTTGTCGAGCCCGAGCGAAGAGGCGAGCGTCGGTGAATTAAGCACTCGCTCCTGGAAGATCTCGTCGAACAGAGCATTGAGTTTCGAATCGCTGCTCCCCGGCTCGGTGATCGCCGCAAGTGCCGGAGCTTCGGTGAGCGGAAGCAGCGCGAGTGTGGCGCTGGTGGCAAGAAAGGAACGGCGATCCATAGCGTATCCCGTTTTTAGGGTTGGTGTCCCTTAGGTTAGCGCCAGCTTCGAGCCCGCCAAAATTCGTTCGTCGAAGGGAGGATGCCGTTAGTCGGCGCTCATGCCGACAGGCGATATTGTTTCAGAAGATCATAGAGGGTCGGCCGGCTTATCCCGAGCAGCTTTGCAGCGCCCGAAATGTTATTGTCGGTCCGGCTCATCGCCTGGCGGATGGCCTTGCGGTCGGCAACCTCGCGCGCTGCTCTGAGGTTGATTGCAAGCGCGGCGGCCTCGGGGGTCGCAGTCGCCGGCAGGTCGAGGTCGGCGGCAGTCACGTTCTTACCGTCGGCCATGATCACCGCGCGCTTGATCCGGTTCTCGAGCTCGCGGACATTGCCGGGCCAGCCATAAGCGTCGACCGCGTCAATCGCATCGGCGCTGAGGGTTTGCACGCCCGGATTCAGCTCACGCCCGAAGCGATTGACGAAATGGCGCGCGAGCAGGACTGCGTCGCCCGAGCGCTCGGCCAGCGACGGGATCTTCACGACGATTTCGGCGAGGCGGTAATAAAGATCCTCCCGGAACCGCCCGTCGGCGGTCATCGCATCGAGATCCTGGTGCGTCGCGCAGACAATTCGCGTATTTACGGCGATCGGCTGGCGGCCGCCGATGCGCTCAATCACCCGCTCCTGGAGGAAGCGCAGCAATTTGACCTGGAGTGGCAGCGGAATGTCGCCGACCTCGTCGAGGAAAAGCGTGCCGCCCTGCGCAAGCTCGATCTTGCCGACATTGGACTTGACCGCGCCCGTGAAGGCGCCGCGTTCGTAGCCGAACAGTTCGGCCTCAAGCAGGTTTTCCGGGATCGCCGCGCAGTTGATCGCAATGAACTCGCCCTTGCGCCCGCTTTTTTCGTGCACCGCTCGTGCGAGCAACTCCTTGCCGGTCCCGCTGGCACCCAGCAGCATTACTGAGACGTCGGCAGAAGCGACCCGCTCGATTGTCTTTGCGACCTTCTGCATCTCGGGCGCGGCAGTGATGATTGAGCCGAGCACTGCAGCTCCGGCGCCGGTTTCGAAGCGGCGGTTTTCCTCTTCAATGTCGTGCAGGTGAAATGCCCGCGCGACGATGAACCCGAGCTCATCGATGTCGACCGGCTTCTTATAGAAATCATAGGCGCCCATCCCGACCGCCTTGGTCGCACTTTCACGGGCGCCGTGACCGGTTGCCACGATCACCTTGGTGTCCGGCTTGAGCCGCAGGATCTCCGCGAGTGTTGCGAACCCCTCATCGGTTCCGTCGGGATCCGGCGGAAGACCAAGGTCGAGCGTGACGACCGCGGGCTCGTGAGCGCGAAGTGCCTCGATCGCCGATGCTCGGTCGCCTGCGCAGACGACCTCATAGCCCTCATAGGCCCATTTGAGCTGGCGCTGCAGGCCTTCGTCGTCTTCGACGACGAGCAGCACTCTGGTTTCGCTCGAGTTGGTCATGCGCTTTTCCTTGGACGATCGCCCACCGCTTCGGCGGTGGGCAGGAGGATGGTGAAAGTGGTGCCGCGGCCAGGCCGGCTGTCGACGCTGAGACGGCCACCCATTGCGGTCACCAGCGACCGGGCTTCGAACGCGCCGATGCCGAAGCCCCCCGGCTTGGTCGAGGCGAACGGCTCGAACAGACGGTTGCGAACAAAGTCGCCGTCCATTCCGACGCCTTTGTCCGTGATTGCGATCGAGATGTTGCTCCCTTCGCTGGTGACACGGACCGTAACGGGCTCACCGCTGCTTGCGTCGAGCGCGTTCTGGAGGAGATGAGCGATTGCCTGCTCGAGCGCCCCGGCATCGACCAGCACAGTCACGCCGGCATCGCCGAGCAGGTTCACTTCCCGGTCGCGGCGCTTGGCCGCGATTGCCGCGGTCAGGATCGGTCTTAGCGGCTGGGATTCAATGCGCTGGACGCGCGACTGCGAATGCGGCGCCAACCGCTGCAGCAGCTCGTTCATCTTGCCGACCGAGGATTGCAGCGTCGCCACCATGTCGGCGCGGAAGTCGGGATTGTCGGCGTGACGTTCGGCATTGCGTGCGACCAGCGACAATTGGCTGACCAGGTTCTTGATGTCATGGAGGATGAAGGCGAAGCGGCGATTGAATTCCTCGAAGCGCTGCGCCTGGCTCAGAGCTTCCTGGCCGAGCGCCTCGGCGAGTGAACTTGCCGCCTGGTGCCCTGCGGTGCGCAGCAGATCGAAATCCTCCCAGTCGAGCTGGCGACGATATTCGGGTGCTGCAAGCACGACGAGGCCGATCAGGCGCTGATGGTGAAGCAAGGGGATTCCAGTCCACGCGGTCCGTTCACGAAGCAACCACTTGAGGACCGGGATCGCTTTGTCGCGCGAACTTGCCCAGCCTTGGCGAAGGCCTTCGAACTCGAGCACTCGGCCGCTCGATTCAAGTTCTTCCCAGAACTTGGCCGAATCCTCGAAATCATCCGGACCCGGGGTGGCTCCGGGCCAGTTAGCAGCGCTGGCAAGACCAATGCCGCGACCGCCGTCGCTGACCAGCAGCAGCCCGCCGGGCGCATCGACGATGTCGGCGAAGGCCTTGACGATACGCTCGCTGAGCGGCGGGGCGTCAGGAGCGGCGCGGCCGATGGTCTCGGTGAACCGCAGCCATTCGGCGCGATAATCGTAGCGATGCTCGAACAGATGCTTGGCGAGCTTGACCTTGAGCCAGCCCCGCGCGCGAGCGCTCGGGATCAGCACCATCGCTGCGACGGTCATCAGCGCAAGCATTGCGATCATCAGTGCCGATGACCAGTCGACCCCGGTACCGCGCAGTGCGGTTGCGAGGATCGCCATCAATGCGAAGTAGGCGCAGATCGCGAGCAATGAGAGCGACTGGAACGTGGCGGCGCGTGAAAGACGGATTCGCCAGCTCCCGTCATTGCGCGTCGCGAGCGCGAAAAGAGGCGCTGCGAGAGCGACCGCAAGCCCGCGCCATTGGAAGAGACTCGTCGCGCTTGCCGAGCCGAGATAAGTCACCGTGTAGAGATTGAGATCATAGATCCACACCAGAGCGAGGCCGAGCATTGCCAGATGGATGTTTGAGCGGCTTGCCGGCGCTGCCTGCCCGTAGACGTTGTGGACAAGGACGAGTGCGCCTGCGGCGGTGGTGATCCGAAGGACAAGGCCGGTCTCGGCGATTGTACTGCTCGGGCTGAAGAGCTGCAGCGTATCGCCGATCAGCTGCAGACCGATGACCGCCGCCACTGCGGCATAGACCAGTTTTAATCCGTGCTGGCGTTCGTCCTCAGCGGTCGAAAGGCTGTAGAGGAGACTGACCCAAAGGAGATTGCGAGCGCTTTCGGCGAAGGCGAAGATGGGTTCGTCCGGCACTACCGCTCCGAGCCAGGCCCAGCAGGCGGTGAGTGCGAAGGCGCCAGCGAGCAGACGCTGGCCCGGCTGCCGCGCAGCCTCGCCGAGGCGCCAGATCATGAGCGCTGTGAACAGCGCGGCGGCGAGCGCGTGACTCCAAAAGGAAATCAACGCGTCCATGGCGCTGTTTCCCTCAAGTCCAATGTCAACTCAGCCGACATGGCCGCAGGGTGTCGCTGGATTTTACAAATAAGTGATGAATCCCTCATTTGAGGGACTGGACCTAGACCTTCTTCAGAATGTCCAGCGCGGCGACGGTCATCGCTTCAGTCGCTGTCGAAATGACCGCCTCGGCATCCGGTGCCCACAGCGGGCTGTGGAGCGCAGGGAGCTTGAGCGTATCGCCGTTCACCGCGTCCCATTTCGCCCTGGGCACGCCGCCGACCCAGAAAATGACGCTCTGCTTGGTCTTATCCGCCAGCCAGAAACGGCTGAAGTCTTCGCTGGCCATGATCGGCTTGGTTTCGACGACCCGATCCGAACCGAAATGTGCCCCGAACAATCTGAGCAAATGATCGGACAGCTCAGGCGTATTGAAGGTTGCGTCGGCCGAGGGCTGCTCAATCTCGATGGTCGGCATCCTGTCGTCGGGCATGCCGGCGGCGATCGCCTCGCCGCGAACGATCCGGCGGATCCCGTCGAGCAGCAGCTTGCGCGTCTCGGGCGTATAGCTCCGCACGGTCAGCGCAAGCTTGGCATCATCTGGAATGATGTTGCTTTTTGTCCCAGCATGGAAGCTCCCGACGGTTACGACTGCGGGCTGCTGAGGGTCGTTCTCGCGGCTGACCAGGGTTTGCAGCGCAGTGACGATGCGTGAGGCGAGGACGATCGGATCTTTGGTGTTTTGCGGATAGGCGCCGTGACCGCCGACGCCTTTCACGTCGATGTTGACCGTATCGACATTGGCAAGTGCGAAACCGCGCGTCACCCCGATCACGCCCGCCGGAAGTGATGCGCTGTCGTGGAACGCGAGCAGATAGTCCGGTTTGGGGAAGCGCGTGAACAGCCCGTCGTCGAGCATCGCCTGAGCACCGATGACGCGCTCCTCTCCCGGCTGCAATATCATCACAATCGTGCCCGACCATTGGCCCTTCATGGCAGCCAGGCGCCGTGCAGTACCGAGCCAGGTCGCAATATGCGTGTCATGGCCGCAGGCGTGCATCACCGGCGTGTCAGTGCCGTCGGGGAGCTTGCCCACGACTTTCGATGCGAACGGCAATCCGGTCTGCTCCCTGACCGGAAGCGCGTCCATGTCGGCGCGGATCAGAAGCACGGGTCCGGAGCCATTCTTCATCACTGCGACCACACCGGTCTTGCCGACATGCTCGGTTACCTCGAACCCGAGCTTGCGCATTTCCGGCGCGAGCTTCGCCGGGGTGCGCACCTCCTGCATCGACAGTTCGGGGTTGGCGTGGATGTCGCGGTAGAGTGCAAGCAACATCGGCAAGTCCGCGCGGATCGAGTCCGACAATGTCGCGGCGGCTGCGGGCATTGCGAGGTTCATTGCGGCTGCAACCAATAACAGCTGCTTCATGAACGCGGTTCCTGGGACAAAGGCACTAGCTCCATTACATCGAGCCTGGATTCGAAATGCGGCTGCGGCATCACCAGCCGCCATCGCTTCGGGCCGATCCGCTCGATATAGCCGGCGACGTCGCGCCTCTGGTCCTGTCCGTACTGCAGCGCGCGTCGCTCATCGCCGAGCACGAGCGTGCCGAGGAAGATGTTGCGGATGGCATCGCCGGGAAAAATCAGCCCGACATAGCGCTGATCGCCGCTCAATTTGCCCAGTCGCTGCAAATCGCGCTCGGCTCGGATGCGACAGGTGTTCGGCGGTGTGGCGAGATAATCGCGACTTGCCGGCGGCAGTGATCCGAGCTTGACGACACGGCATCGGTACATGCCGTTGGGGATCGCCGGGCCGGCGAGCGCAGCGTCGGGATCAAGCAAGGCGCCTTGGCCGGCGATATCGGCGGTGTGTCCGGCCTTTCGAGCACTATCGAGCGCGCTCTCGAACGATTTTCGCCAGTCGCGGAGGCGGCCGCGGTCATTCTCGCTGATCACCTGCTTATAGGCGGTTGTCCAGCGGGGAATCAGTCCGGCGGGTTGCTCGATCACACTGCACGCGGCGATTGCGAATGCGAATAAAAAGGGAAGGATCCTCATCTCATTGCGAGCGTAGCGGCGCAATCCACAGGCGCAACTGGATTGCCGCTGCTCGTAAGGAGCCTGGCTACGGCGGTCATGCGGCCGTCCAACCCCCGTCCATGCTGAGGTTCGCGCCGGTAATCGAGCAGGCTTCGTCGCGGCACAGGAAAAAGGCCAGCGCGGCCACCTCCTCAGGGGTAACGAAGCGCTTCGTCGGCTGGGCGGCGAGCAGCACGTCGTTCATCACCTGCTCACGGGTGAGGCCACGAGTTTTCATTGTATCGGGGATCTGTCTTTCAACCAGCGGCGTCCATACATAGCCGGGCGAAATGCAGTTGACGGTGATACCGTCGCGCGCGGTTTCCAGGGCCACGGTCTTGGTCAAGCCGGCAATACCGTGTTTTGCGGCGACATAGGCGCTCTTGTTGGGCGAGGCGACGAGACTGTGCGCGCTCGCAGTGTTGATGATCCGACCCCATTTCTTGCGTTTCATCGCGGGCAACGAGAGCCGGGTCGTGTGGAACGCCGACGACAGGTTGATCGCGATGATCGAGTCCCATTTTTCGGGCGGGAAATCCTCGACCGCCGAGACGTGCTGAATTCCGGCATTGTTGACGAGAATGTCGACTGGTCCAAGTTCATCGGCGCAGCGGTTCATCATCCGCTCGATCTCCGCCGGCCTGGCCATGTCCGCTCCGTCGTGGATCGCACCGAGCTCGCCGCATTCGCGCTCGATCTCGGCCGGATCGCCGAAGCCGTTGATCATCAGTCTCGCGCCTTCGGCAGCGAGCGCCTTGGCGATTGCGAGGCCTATACCGGAGGTCGAGCCCGTAACCAGGGCCACCTTGCCTTGAAGGATCATAAGCCGAGTCTCCTTTGGCGCTCACTTGCGGTGACCGAAGCGAATTGCAACTGCGCAGCGCGGCGAAGCATTGGGGCGAGGCCCGGAGGACACGATGCGGTTCGGCGACGAGCGCGAGAGCAACAATTATATTGATGACACCGACGGCGGCGGATTCGGCGGCGGGGGCGGCAACATGCTCGGTTGTCTCATTCCGCTGGTCATGAGCCGCTTCGGCATTGGCGGCGTGGCGATACTGCTCATCGGCTATTTCGTTCTGAGCTCGCTTGGCGGCCCTGGTGGCGGAGGCGGCATTTCGCCGTCGAGCCAGCAGATCGGAGCGCCGGCGGGTGTCAGTCATCTCGACCCGTCGACCAAAACGTTCACATTGCAGGTGCTCGCATCGACGGAGGACACGTGGGCCAAACTTCTGCGGGCCCGGGGCATCGGCTACACGCCGGCCACGCTCGTCTTCTATTCGGAATCTGACCGATCGGGCTGCGGTGCAGCGCAGTCTGCGATGGGCCCCTTCTACTGCCCGACCGACAAGCGCATCTATCTTGACACGGAATTCTTCAGCGAGCTCGCCCGCCGTTTCCAGGCACCGGGCGATTTTGCGCGGGCCTATGTGATTGCGCACGAGGTCGGGCACCATGTGCAGGATCTCGAAGGCACGCTGGACCAGGCCCATGATCTGCAGGCCAAAGCGAGCGAGACCGAAGGCAACGAAATCCAGGTGAGAGTGGAGCTGCAAGCCGACTGCTACGCCGGGGTCTGGGCCGCCAATGCGAAGAACCCGGAAGGCCAATCGGTGATGGAGCAAGGTGATTTCGAAGAGGGAATGCGTGCAGCCGAAGCAATCGGCGACGACACGCTGCAGCGCCAGACGCAGGGGCAGGTCGTGCCGGACAGCTTCACGCATGGCACATCGGCGCAGCGCATGGAGGCGCTACGCCGCGGCTATACGAGCGGCGATCCGGCCGCCTGCAAGTTCTGATTACCCGCATGACGGGAGCATTAGAGCCGGACCAGCATCTTCCCGACATTATCGCCCTTGAACAGCCCGAGAAAGGCATCGGGCGCCTTTTCTAACCCGTCGACTACCGTCTCCCGGGATTTGACTGCGCCGCTCGCCAGCCACTGGCCCATGTCCCGGTGGAATTCAGCCATGCGCGGGAAATAGTCGAACACGATGAAGCCCTTGAGTTGGATCCGCGCGGAAATGACGCGCTGAATGAAGCGAAAGCTCATCGGCGTTAAGTCATTGTAGCCCTGGATCATTCCGCAAATCGCGAAGCGGGCGTTGTTCCGCGCTGCAGCGAAAGCCGCGTCGAGATGATCGCCGCCGACATTGTCGAAATAGACATCGATCCCGTCCGCCGCGGCCGCGCGCAGGCCCTTGAGGATCGCCCCAGCCTTATAGTCGATCACCTGGTCCGCGCCGAGCGAGCCCACGAACTCGCATTTCTGGGGGCCGCCAGCCGAGGCGATCACCGTCATCCCCTTTGCTTTGGCGATCTGGACGACCACGGAGCCGACCGCGCCCGCACCGGCGGAGACGAACACGATATCGCCTTCCTTTGCCTGCGCGGCATCGAGCAACCCGAAATATGCGGTTGCACCGGTTACACCGAGCACACCGAGGAAGCGCTCAGGCGGCACGCCGAGATCGGGAAGCTTCTGGGCCGTGCGCGCCGGCACCACTGCCTCGTCACGCCAGCCGCCCATGTGCTGAACGAGGTCGCCTGGCGCGAAGCCTTCAGCCTTGCTCTCCAGAAGCTCGCCGATCGCACCGCCATCCATCGGCTGATCGAGCTGGAACGGCGGAACATAGCTTTTCACGTCGTTCATCCGTCCGCGCATGTAGGGATCGACCGAGAGCCACAGGTTGCGGACGCGTACCTGCCCTTCGTCGAGCGGCGGAAGGTCGATAGTTTTCAGCTCGAAATTGTCGTGGGTGGGCATGCCGCTCGGGCGGCTCTTGAGGTGCCAGGCGCGGGCCATTTCTTATGCCTTTCTCCCCCCTGCAGCGGGGTGGTGGTGCGAGCGCTCAATCCACTCCTAACCGCTCCCTGCCCCAGAGGGAAAGAGGCGCACGAAAGACCCGGCGGTGAAGGGGAAACGCCGCCGGGCCTCCGTGTCAGCCCCGCTGGTCGGGGCTCAGCCTTTTTTACCGCTCTAGCGATAGGTGCCTTCAAAGCTCCGATCGAGCACGCGCGGGCCAGCCTCGCCCTGGTCCTCGCGTTCGAACAATGCTCGACTGCGGCTTTCGTCGCGCCACCGCCTTCGCGCCTGCTCCGCATTGACGTCGAGGATCACGCGGTCCCCCTCAATCCGGTCGATATCCGAGCAGCTCAGCGAATGATGGGCGCCGCCGCTTTCCGGATCGGACTTGGTGAGGATGATGCGATCGCCCGCGATTCTATCGACGGTGCCGACTTGGCCGTCGTCACTGCCAACGACTTCCATGTGCTCGCGGATCTGGCCAAGCAGCGCGCGCTTCTGCATCCGGCGTTCACGCCAGCTGCCAAAGTCGCTTTCAAAGCGCGCCTGGTTCTCGCGGCGATAATCCTCATAATCGCGATCGAGTTCGCCGATGTGACGCTCACGCCAGCTGCGATAATGCGGGTCCTCGTGTCGGGAGCGATCGGACCAGTCCGATGTTCCGGCGCGGCTCGTCCGCCGATATTCATCGAGTCCGTACGGCGTTTCCGAGCGACCGTAGTCGGAACGTTCATGATCGGCAGCTCCGCGTTCGCCGCGGCCGATTCCGCTAGGGAAATAGGATTGTTCGGAACGGCCATAGTCGCCGGTCATCGGTCGATAGCCTCGGTCGCCAAAGCCGCGCTCGCGATCCCAATCGCGCTCACGATTTCCGGGGCCGGACAGCTCGCGGCGCCAGGACGGATTATAATCGCGCTCACCGAACCCGCCGCGTTCATTGGATCCGCGGGTCTCATACCAGTCCCGCTGAGTGCGATCACGTTCCCAGTCGCGGCCGTAGTCGCGTGCATAGCCACGGTTGTAATCGCGGCCATAGCGGCCCTCGCGCTCCAACCGCAGCTGGTCCTCGCGACGCCGGCGTTCGGCATCCTCATCGCCAAACCAGGAAGCGACCTCGTCGCCCGCGCGTTCAAAAAAGCCGCGCTCGCCTCGGCGCGCTTCGAAGCGCTCGTCGTGCCAGCGTGAACGTTCATCACGCGGCGCATCCCGCGTGTCGTATCGGTCATAAGCCATTTGTGGTCCTCCCGTACGGAAAGAAGCCGGTTGGGGCACCGGCCGGAAACCAGGACGAGAACGAATGGACGTTGATCGCCGTTCCGGTTGTAACGGTGGGGAAAGAGTCCCGAAGCGGCGGGCTGAAGGTCCTGTGGGGCAGGCGATTGCAAGGGGAGATACAAGCGGCTAGGGAGCCGCTTCCCAAGCGGTCCATGTTCATCGGACCGGTTGCCTGGCTGGAGGCGCGGGGCTGTAGCTCAGATGGGAGAGCGCTGCAATCGCACTGCAGAGGTCAGGGGTTCGATTCCCCTCAGCTCCACCAGCCGCCGGCGTTGAAAACAAACGATTTTTTCGATGTTACCGCCTCGGGTTCGGTTGGCCGTGTATCGCAAGTGTATCGCAAACGCAGATCGACATGGCGACGTGAGCTAAACTGCTCGCTCGTCCGCTTTGCGCCCGAACCAGTCATTGCACTTTTCATTGGCAGTGGCGGTAATCCGACGTTGGTTCAGGGCAAATGCGTTGGATCAAAGCCCAAATCGAGCATTTAGTTTCGCGCTCGATGATTAACCCCTTG
>DASVYN010000028.1:0-7802 GCA_036392155.1 Sphingomicrobium sp. | reverse complement strand
GCGGCATAGCCTCGAGCGACGGTCTTGGTCATTGCGATGATCGCCGCTTTCGAAGCCGCATAATGCCAGTGCTGCGGTGAATCGCCCCGAAACGCAGCGCGGCTCGCAATGTTGATGATCCGGCCCGAAATGCCGAGGTCGAGGAAGTGCGAGACTGCGAGCTTGCTCAGATCCGCAGCGGCCTGAAGGTTGATGGTCAGGGTTCTCGACCAGGCCCGATGCCATTCATCGTCGGTCGCATTGTCGGGCACGCCCTCATAAATTCCGGCATTGTTCACCAGCACGTCGATCTGGCCGCCGAGCTCGGCCAGCGCGGTGTCCCAGATGTTTCGGGGAGCCGCTGCATCCATGAGATCGCCGGCAACCAGTTCGTCGCTGCCCTTGGTCGAATGGCCGACGACGCAGTGCCCCTGCTTCTTGAGCTGCGCATAGGCGGCTGCGCCGATGCCGCGGCTCGCGCCGGTGATGAGGATATTCATTCCGCCGCTCTGTCATTGCGAGCGCGGCGAAGCAATCCATCGGTGCGGGTTCTACCCGCCTTCGCAATGCTGCTGCAGCTTATGCAGCAGCGCCGCTGGCGAACGTCTTGGCGGTCGATTTGAAGTGGGCGATCTGCTCGGAGAAGCGGCCGAAGCCTTGCTCGACCTGGTCGATGTCCTTTGCGACACTTTCGGTGTCGCTGCGGATCGCTGCGATGGTCGAGCTCATCGAATCGGCTGCAAGAGCGGTCTCATCGACCGCGGCGGTGATCATGGTCACGGTCTGCGCCTGGAGCTCCATCGCCTCGCGGATGCGGTCGGCCGAGCTCTGCACTTCCTCGACCGTGCCCTGGATCGAAGCGTTGGATTCGACGGTCTGCCGGGTTGCCTGTTGGATCGCGGTGATCTTTGCAGTGATGTCATCCGTCGCCCGAGCGGTCTGCGAGGCGAGGCTCTTCACCTCCTGCGCGACGACAGCGAAGCCGCGGCCTGCATCTCCTGCGCGAGCCGCCTCGATCGTGGCGTTGAGCGCGAGCAGGTTCGTCTGGCCCGCAATGTCGCGGATCAGGCTGAGAATCGATTCGATCGCTTCGACGTGCGCCGACAGGGCCTGGCTGACTTTCACAGCCTGGCTCGCCTGATCGCCGGCACGGGTGGCGACACCTGCAGCGACCTCGACCTCGGACCGGGCATCCTCGATCGCACGGATCAGGCCGGCGGCGGTCTGCGCCGCTTCGCGCATTGCGACTGCCGATTGTTCGGCGGCGGCTGCAACTTCACTGGTCTTGCCGAGCATTCCGCGGGCCGAAGCTGCCGTCGAGCGGGTGCGCTCGGTCAGCGATTTCGATTGCTCGGTGCTTGCGCGCACCAGCTCGGTGACACGGCGCTCGAAGTCCGTGCCCTCGCGGCCGCGGGAGTCGGCGGCGTCGATCACCTCGAGTTGCGAAGTCTGCGCGAGAATGATGTCGGTTTCGATGCTGGTCAGGCGCTGGAACGCCTCCACGCAGTGCAGGAGCGTGTCCCGATCGTCCGCGAAGCGGTCGAACATTGCGGCGATGACAGCCGACTTCAGCCGGTCGCGGGCGGCGATATATTGGGGGATCGAAGTTCGCTCCTGGAAGATCCTCCGGCCATATTCGGCAACGCTCTGAATCCAATTGGCGTCAACCTTGCTGCTGTACTGGACCCTGACCCGCTCGGCAGGTTCGTTGCCGAACTGCTCACGCACCTCGGATTCGATGAGGTCACCGGCCTTTTCGCGCAGTAGAGCGATATCGCGATCGAGCGATCCGCCGGCGTTATAGGCGACGAGCCGTGCGCTCACCTGCTCGTCTGCAAGCCGCTGCAGCTGTCCAGTATCCCCGCTCATCCGTCAGCTCTCCGTCATGTCCCACTAATCGCAAGGCACGCTCATGCGCTACGAATGGTTAAGACCCGGTTAGGGGCGGTTTAGAGCGGTTCGGCCGAAACTTGCCTCGCGACGGACCGCGCCTTAAGCGGGCCGCACCATGGCAAACGCTCGATCCCGCCCGCTTTCGCCCCATCTCACCATCTGGCGATGGGGACCCAACATGGTCGCATCGATCATTCACCGCGCGTCCGGAGCGGCCCTGTCGATCGCCGGCCTGACGGTCCTCACCTGGTGGCTGTTCGCGATCGCCGACGGCACCGACGCCTATGCGAGCTTTACGAAAGCTGCGACGCACCCGGTCGGCATGGTCATTCTGGTCGGGCTCAGCTGGAGCTTCTTTCAGCATCTTCTGACCGGCATCCGGCATCTGGTGACGGACACCGGTGCGGCGTTGGAGATCGGCGTCAACAAGATGTCGGCGATCCTTAGCTTCATCGGCTCGGTGCTGTTGACGGCGGCCTTCTGGTTCTACTTTCTGGGAGTGGCGAAATGAGCCTTGGCGAAAGCGCAACTCCGCTTGGCAAGGTGCGCGGGCTCGGCTCGGCGGGCCATGGCGGCGAGCATTGGCTGACCGAGCGCGTGACCAGCATCGCACTGCTGCTGCTCGGCACGTGGCTGATCGCTTCGTTGCTCCTGCTTCCGAAGCTTGATCAGCGGACTTTGGTTGAATGGCTGCACGCGCCGAGCGGGGCGGTCCCGATGGCGTTGTTGGTGATCATCGGCTTTCGCCATGCACTCGACGGAATGAAGGTCGTGATCGACGATTATGTCCATGAGGAGGGCCGCCGCTTCGCCTGGAACACTTTTATGCTGTTCCTTGCCTTCGGCGGCGGAGCGCTTGCACTGTTCGCGCTCGCGCGCATCGCGTTCGGAGCGGTGGCATGAGCGCCTATCAGATCGTCGATCATACTTACGACGTCGTGGTGGTCGGCGCGGGCGGCGCCGGACTTCGCGCCACGACCGGCGCTTCAGGAGCGGGGTTGAAGACCGCCAACATCACCAAGGTTTTCCCGACGCGCAGTCATACGGTTGCAGCGCAGGGCGGGATCGCTGCCAGCCTCGGCAATATGGGCCCGGATCACTGGACCTGGCACATGTACGACACGGTCAAGGGATCGGACTGGCTCGGCGATCAGGACGCGATCGAATATCTGACGCGCGAAGCGCCTGCGGCGGTGATCGAGCTCGAGCATGCCGGCATGCCGTTCAGCCGCACGGCCGAAGGCAAGATCTACCAGCGCGCGTTCGGGGGAATGACGCAGAATATGGGCGAGGGTCCGCCGGCGCAGCGGACTTGCGCCGCCGCCGACCGTACCGGCCATGCGATGCTCCACACGCTGTATCAGCAGAGCCTCAAACAGGACGCAGATTTCTTCATCGAATATTTCGCGATCGACCTGATTATGGAGAACGGGGCCTGCCGAGGCCTCATTGCCCTCAATCTCGATGACGGATCGATCCACCGCTTTCGCTCCCAGGCGGTGGTGATCGCGACCGGCGGTTACGGCCGCATCTATTTCTCCTGCACCGGCGCCCATACTCAGACGGGCGACGGCAACGCCATGGTGCTGCGCGCCGGCCTGCCGCTGCAGGACATGGAATTTGTCCAGTTCCACCCGACTGGCGTCTATGGCGTCGGCGTGCTGATCACCGAGGGTGCGCGCGGCGAAGGCGGCTATCTGACCAACGCCGCCGGTGAGCGCTTCATGGAACGCTACGCGCCGAGCGCGAAGGATCTTGCCAGCCGAGACGTGGTCTCACGCTCGATGGCGATGGAGATTCGCGAGGGCCGCGGTGTCGGCGAGCACAAGGACCATATCTTCCTCCATCTCGACCATCTCGATCCGAAGATCCTGCACGAACGGCTGCCGGGCATTACCGAGACCGCAAGGACTTTCGCCGGGGTCGACCTGACCCGCCAGCCCGTGCCGGTCATCCCGACCGTCCACTACAATATGGGCGGCATTCCTACGAATTATCACGGCGAGGTCGTCACTCTGAAGGACGGCAATCCGGACGCGATTGTGCCCGGTCTGTTCGCAGTCGGTGAGGCGGCCTGCGTCAGCGTCCACGGCGCGAACCGCCTTGGCTCGAACAGCCTCATTGATCTCGTGGTCTTCGGCCGCGCGGCAGGTCTCAGGCTCGCCGAAGTGGTGAAATCCGGTGCCATCCAGCAGCAGCTTCCGGCCGACTCGGCGGAGTTCGCGCTTAGCCGCCTCGACAAGTTCCGGCATGCTGAAGGCGGCAGCCCGACTGCCGAAATCCGTCTCGACATGCAGCGCACGATGCAAGCCGACTGCGGCGTGTTCCGCACCGACCGAACGCTTGGCGAAGGCGTCGCCAAGATCGACAAGGTGTTCCAGCGCATGGCCGACGTGCGCATCACCGACCGCAGTCTCATCTGGAACAGCGACCTGGTCGAGACCCTGGAGCTCGACAATCTGCTTTCGCAGGCCGTCGTTACGATGCACTGCGCCGCCAATCGCAAGGAAAGCCGCGGCGCGCACATGCAGGAAGATTATCCCAAGCGCGACGACAAGAATTGGATGAAGCATACCGTCGCCTGGGCCGACGGCTGGGGCGGAAAGGGCGGCGACGTAAAGATCGACTACCGTCCGGTCCACGAGTTCACGCTCACCAACGACGTTGAATATATCAAGCCGAAGGCCAGGGTTTATTGAGGCTTTCAGTGTTGACGATGGCGCCGCCTTGCGAATGCCGAACCAGCGCGGCGCGCATTCATTTCGTTCGGACGCAGCTGCGAATAGCAGCTGGCCGGAAAGTTGATCGCCTCCAGGTTGGTGAAGTCGATCCTCATTCCAACACAAGGTCCAGCGGCGTGCCGCGCTATTGCTGAGGGACGTCAAAGCTGAGCTGCAGGTCTAGGACTGCCGCAACTCCCCAGCATAGCGCCCCGCCTTCTCCGCATATTGAGCCGCGGACACGCGCAGCGCCCGCTTTTCCTCGTCGGTAATCTGCCGCACCACGCGCGCGGGCGCACCGACGATCACGCTGCCGCTCGCGAAATGCCTGCCTTCGGTCACCAGCGCGCCTGCGCCGATGATGCACTCGCGCTCGATCACAGCGCCGTTCAGAATCCGCGCACCCATGCCGATAAGACAGTCATCGGCAATCGTGCAGCCGTGGAGGATTGCCTGGTGCCCGACCGTCACACGAGCGCCGATCGTCAAAGCAAAGCCGGCATCGCTGTGGCCGATGGCTCCGTCTTGGAAGTTGGTCTCTTCGCCAAGGATCAGCGGCGTATTGTCGCCTCTTAGCACCGCGCCGAACCAGACGCTTGCGCGCCTGGAAAGCCTGACGTCCCCGATAAGGTCGGCCGAAGGCGCCGCCCAGGCGCCAGGGTCGAGCTGTGGCGAGCTGTCGCCGATGGCGTAAAGCGGCACCGTCTCTTCCTTCGTTCAGCGCACTGCGACCGGCTGGCGCAGCACCGTCTTGAGCTTCTCCGGCGCGGTCTTTCGCGGATCGCCGAGATAGATTTCATGATGTTTGCCGACGGGCCGCAAGCCATTCTCCGGCAGAAACTCCTCGTGCAGCCGCCTCAGCAGGGGCCCCTCGTCGTCATATGAGCCGAGGTGCATTGTCTGCACGACGCGACCCTCGTCAAGCACCTCGATCCGGACTCGACCAAGGGCTGACTGCTGCTTCTTATCCATCGCTGCAGCGATCGCCGCTTGTGCGAATGCCGGATCGATGAAGTCGGGAATCGCAATCATCATCGTCCACTTCCATTGCTCTTTTCGCCGCGCGACGAAGTCATTCATGTCGTCGCTCCACCACAGCCCCTCGAGCGGTGGAACGACATAATCTCGCTTGAGCTCGGCTTTGCTCTCGAACTTGACCGCGTAGGCGGCGCCGTAAAGCGCCTCGACGGCTTGCCGGTATGCGGTCGCCCGGTTCGGATCGCCCTCGCCATCGACCATCAGATAGGCGAACGGCGGCACAGTGATGCTCTCAAACCGGCCCACCGCGGGGAGGTAGAGCTGCTTGTGCTGCTTTCGTAGGTCGAGCTTTTCCATGGCGTCGTCCATTGCCCCGGAACCGGTCAGCGGCTCAACCATTGCTTGGGCGAGACATATATGCCCAGGCGCGAGCTCGACTATGTTCGGCAAAAGCTCGACTGGATGCGCAAGAAGCGCATCTGGCCCAACGGGCTGCGCTATTTATGGACCGATGCGTTCGGGCTGGTGCTCTACGTGTCGCTATTTCGCGAGACGGGTGACGAGCGCTGGCTCGACGCTGCCAAGGACCTTGTCGTCGACGTGGACTGCATTCTCGGACGTCCGCGCGGCTATCGCATCGGCGAAGCGCCCGAACGCGACGGGCAATATTTCCATTATCTTGCAATGTGGCTGTTCGCGCTCGCCTGCCTCGGCGAGCATGAGCATTCGTATCGCGAGAGAGGCATTCGCATCGCCAAGGACATCCACGAGCCGTTCGTGCTTCGGGGTCGGGGCGTGATCTGGAAAATGGAGGAGGACCTGTCGGCGGCCTACCCAGGCTGTGGACTTGGCGCGATGGACGCGTTCGACGGCTACGTCTCATACAAATTGCTGAGCGAGACCGAACTTGCGGTTGAGATCGCCGAGATGCGCGCAATCATGGAGCGGCAGTATGAGAGCTTGCGCATCGACCAGGATCTCGGTCTTGGAATGATGCTGTGGCTCGCACACTTCTTCCCGACTGAGGATTGGGCAGTGGCCCAGCGCGAGCAATCGCTTGCAGCGCTCGATTTTCTGTGGGTCGATCCGCCCGGTTTTTTCGGCCGCGCGAGCTATGCGCGCGATGTGCGAATCGCCTTTGCAAATTTCGGCGTATCGATCGGCCTCCAGAGTCAGGACATGTGGCCCGATCGGGTGCAAAGGCTCAACGACTATTTCGAAGGCTACCGCTCGGGCGATGAATATGATTGCGAGGCGATCACCTGGGTGATGGCCTGCTGCTCCCATTTTCCGGGCGCGTTCATCAATGTTCGTGCGGACGCCGATGCGGCGCCGACCCAATGAAGAAGGCCGGGCGGAACATCTCCCACCCGGCCTTCCTTACGCCTACAAAGATCTAGAAACCGACCGCCAGCGTTCCGGTCACCGCACGCGTTGCAACAGGCGTGAAGCGCGGAGCGCTCGAGCCGACCCCGTAAGCGTTGATGCTCGTCGACAAGTTACCGAAATAATGTTCGTTGAGCAGGTTGATGACGTTCAGCTGGAAATAGGACTTCTTGCCCGGGACCCACGGTAGATCCAGCCGCGCATCGACATCGACGGTCGTGTAGCCTTTGACGAGAACGTCATTGACGTCGGTCGCAAACCGCGCGCTGACGTGCTTCGCCTGGACACCTAGAGTGACTGGGGCGAGCCTAAGCTCGGCGCGACCGCCATATTGCCATTTCGGGGTCTCCACCACGAACTTATCGATTGTCTTTCCGCAGACCTGGACAAGAGCCGATCCGGTGGTCGGGACCGCACTGCAATAATATTCGAACGGACTGAGCGTCGTCGCCACTGGCGGGGAAGCGCTGTTGTAGTTCACCGCGCCGATAATCACGTCGTTCTTCAGTTTGGCGTTGGTGTAGCTCAGCAGACCGATCAGATTGAGCTCGCGGATCGGCTTGAACCCGACGCCGCCATCGAAGCCCCAGCTGCTGACCTTGCCGACGTTGCGGTCGATCGAGGTGTTCGTCTCCGGATCGTAGGACGTAACGATGCGGTTCTGATAGTTGATCTTCCAGAGGGTTGCCTGTGCCTGGAACCTGCCGGTGATGTAACGCGCGCCAAGATCGAACGAGTCGGTCGTTTCCGGCTTAACGGTAATGATCGGCTGTCGATAAAGATTATCGGTGCGCGGTGCCGAAAGCCCCTTGGCATAGCTCGCGAAGACGCTGAGGCTCTGGTTGA
>DASVYN010000027.1:0-6112 GCA_036392155.1 Sphingomicrobium sp. | reverse complement strand
GTGACTGCGGCTTCCGCGGTCGCTTCGGGGGTTTCAGTTTCTTGGACCATTTAAAACTCCAGTCCGCCTTCGCGGGCAGCGTCGGCGAGGGCCTTGACCCGGCCATGAAACAGGAAGCCGCCGCGGTCGAACACGACCTTGCTGACGCCGGCTTTCTTGGCGCGTTCGGCGATCGTCTTACCGACCGCGGCAGCGCTATCTTTGGTGGCTCCGGTCTTGCCTTTAAGATCCTTGTCAAGGCTCGAAGCGGCAGCAAGCGTCTTGCCTGCAGCATCGTCGATGACCTGGGCATAGATATGCCGGCCGGAACGGTGGACCGAGAGCCGCGGCTTGCCCGATGCACGGCCGCGCAACGCGGTCCGCACCCGGCGGCGGCGGCGATCGAAGAGAGAGAGTTTCGCCATGGCTTACTTCTTCTTGCCTTCTTTGCGGAAGATATACTCGCCGCGATATTTGATGCCCTTGCCCTTGTACGGCTCGGGCTTGCGCCAACGGCGGATCTCGGCCGCCACCTGACCCACCTTCTGCTTGTCGATGCCGCTGATCTCGACCGTATTCTGGTCGGGAGTCTTGACGTCGACGCCATCGGGAAGGTCATAGTTCACGTCGTGACTGTAGCCGAGCTGCAGCCGAAGCTTGCGGCCCTGCGCTTGTGCACGATAACCGACGCCGGTGATCTCGAGCACTTTGGTGAAGCCCTCGGTCACTCCGGTGACGAGGTTCTGCACATTGGTGCGGGTCATGCCCCAGGCTGCGCGGTTGCGCTGCGCGTCGGTGAGCGGAGTGAGGCGGATCTCGCCCTCGGCAATCTCATATTTCACGAGATCGTCGAGCAGCTGCATCGTAAGCGTACCCTTGGGACCCTTGACGGTAAGGATCTGACCCTCGACCGTCGCGGTGACCCCCGCGGGCATCGGAACCGGCTTCTTGCCAATGCGGGACATTAGAACACCTCCGCAAGCACTTCGCCGCCGACATTCTGTTCGCGCGCTTCGGCGTCCGACAGCACGCCGCGCGGGGTCGACACGATGATCGTGCCGAGACCGTTGCGGATGCGCGGAAGCTCGCGCGCGGCCGAATAGACGCGGCGGCCGGGCTTCGACACGCGGGCCAGATGCTGGATCGCGGGCTGGCCCTCGAAATATTTGAGCTCGATGCGCAGGCCCTTCTGACCCGCGAGCACTTCTTCCGAATAGCCGCGGATATAGCCTTCGCGCTGGAGCACATCGAGCACCCGTACGCGCAGCTTCGAGGCCGGCGTCAGGACAGAGTCCTTGCGCGCCTGCTGGCCGTTGCGGATGCGGGTGAGCAGGTCACCCAAAGGATCGGTCATCGCCATATTGAAAACCCTTACCAGCTCGACTTGATCACGCCGGGAATGAGGCCCTTGTTGGCCAGCTCCCGAAGCATGATCCGCGACAGGCGGAACTTGCGGTAATAAGCGCGCGACCGGCCGGTCAGCTCGCAACGGTTGCGAACCCGGGTCGGGTTCCCGTTGCGCGGCAGTTCGGCCATCTTGAGCCGCGCGATCAGGCGCTCGGTCTCGTCCTTCGACTCATCATCCGCGATCGCCTTCAGCTTCGCGTATTTCGCCGCATTCTTCTGGACGAGCTTCTTGCGCCGCTCGTTCTTGTTGATCGAACTCAGTTTCGCCATGACTTAAGTTCTTCTCCTAATCGAAGCAGACGCGCCCTCAGGCGGCCTGCTTCTGTTCCTCGGCCGGGAAGGGAAAGTTGAACAGGCGCAGCAGCTCGCGCGCCTCTTCATCACTCTTCGCGGTGGTGGTTACGATCACATCCATCCCCCGGACCTTGTCGATCTGGTCGTAATTGATCTCGGGAAAGACGATCTGTTCTTTAAGGCCCATCGCATAATTGCCTCGGCCGTCGAACGACTTGGGGTTCAATCCGCGAAAGTCGCGCACGCGCGGAAGCGCGATCGTCACGAGACGATCGAGAAACTCGTACATGCGCTCGCGGCGCAGCGTGACCTTGCAGCCGATCGGCATGCCTTCGCGCAGCTTGAACTGTGCGATCGATTTCTTGGCCTTGGTAATCACCGGCTTCTGGCCGGAAATCGCCTGCATCTCGGCGGCCGCGGTCTCGACCCGCTTCTTGTCCTGGGTCGCTTCGCCAACGCCCATGTTGATGACGATCTTCTCCAGCCTCGGCACTTCCATGCGATTCTTGTAGCCGAACCGCTCGGTCATCGCCGCGACGATGCGCTCGTCATAGTCGCGCCTGAGACGCGGAATATATTTCTCGTCAGCCATGGATCAGCTCTCCGGACTTGACCGCAACACGGACCTTCTTGCCGTCGCGCTCCTCGAACCGGACCCGGCTCGGCTTGCCGTCGGCAGTCGCAATTGCGACGTTCGACACATGCAGCGGCGCTTCCTTGCGCTCGATCCCGCCCTGCGGGTTGAGCTGGGTCGGCTTGCGGTGGCGCGCGTGGACGTTGATCCCCGACACGATCACCTTGCCTTCCCTGGGCATCGCCTTGACGACTTCGCCCGTGCGACCCTTGTCCTTACCGGACAGGACCACGACGGTGTCGCCCTTCCTGATCTTGCTCGCAGCCATCACAGCACCTCCGGGGCGAGCGAGATGATCTTCATATGTTTCCTGGCGCGAAGCTCACGAACGACCGGACCGAAGATACGGGTGCCGATCGGCTCCTCATTCTTGTTGACCAGCACCGCTGCGTTGCTGTCGAAACGGATCACCGAACCGTCGGGCCGGCGGATGTCCTTGGCAGTGCGCACGATCACCGCACGGTGAACGTCGCCCTTCTTCACGCGGCCGCGGGGAGCGGCCTCCTTGACGCTGACGACGATGATGTCGCCGACGCCTGCAGTACGGCGTTTCGAGCCGCCCAGCACCTTGATGCACTGGACGCGCTTGGCTCCGCTGTTATCCGCAACGTCCAGGTTGGACTGCATCTGGATCATGGTTCGACCCTTACCTTCTCAAATTCTTCTCAGGCTTCCGCTTCGGCGACGTCTTCGGCCTTGGCCTTCTTCGACGGCTTCTTGGCGGGGTTCGTTTCTGCCTTTTCCGCGGCCGGACCCGACGGTTCCGACAGCTCTGCCGAAAGGATCTCCGGCTCGACAATCTCGACTGAGCCGACCTTGGCGGTGCCGATGCGATCGACGACCGTCCAGGTCTTCAGCTTGGAAATCGGCGCACATTCCTCGATGCGCACAATCTCGCCGAGGTGGAACGCATTTGCAGCATCGTGAGCATGATACTTCTTCGACAGCTTGATGATCTTGCCGTAGAGCGGGTGCTTGACCCGCCGCTCGACACGGACCACGACCGTCTTGTCACCCTTGTCGGACACCACGGTGCCGGTGAGGACGCGCTTGGGCATCTCAATAGTCTCCTTACGCCTGCGTGCCCGAGGCATTGCTGCCTTGGGCCTTGGCGCGTTGATTCTGCAGCGTCTTGATCCGGGCAATCGTGCGGCGAACCTCGCGCACACGGCTCGGCTTTTCGAGCTGGTTGGTCGCCGACTGGAAGCGCAGGTTGAACTGCTCGCGCTTCAGCTCGACAAGCTGCTGGTACAGCTGGTCGTCGGTCTTGACGTTCAGATCTTCGCTGCGGGCCATCTTACTTTTCCTCCGCGGTCAGGCTCTCGCCGAGGCGGGCCACGACCTTGGTCTTGATCGGCAGTTTCTCGGCCGCGCGCTCGAACGCGGTCTTGGCGAGCGAGCCGGGGACACCGTCGAGCTCGAACAAGATCCGGCCCGGCTTCACTCGGGCGACCCAAAATTCCGGACTGCCCTTGCCCGAGCCCATTCTCACTTCGGCCGGTTTCGAGCTGACCGGCACATCCGGGAACACGCGGATCCAAAGGCGGCCGGTGCGCTTGATGTGACGGGTGATCGCGCGGCGGGCCGCCTCGATCTGGCGTGCGGTGATCCGCTCCGGTTCCATGGCCTTGAGGCCGAAGGCGCCGAAGTTGAGCTCGGTCCCGCCCTTGGCGTTGCCGTGGATGCGGCCCTTGAAGGCCTTGCGGAACTTTGTGCGCTTGGGTTGCAGCATGTCTTACTTTTCCTTCGCGCTTACCGGTTACCGCGCTCTTCGCGAGCCGGGCGGACGCCGGAGGTTTGCGCCTCCATCATCAGCCGGTCCTGGGCGAGCGGGTCGTGAGCGAAAATCTCGCCCTTGAAGACCCACACCTTGACTCCGCAGACACCGTAAGCGGTGTGCGCTTCGGCCTCGGCATAATCGACATTGCCGCGCAGCGTGTGCAGCGGAACGCGGCCCTCGCGATACCATTCGGTGCGCGCGATCTCGGCACCGCCGAGACGGCCCGCGCACGTGATACGAATGCCTTCAGCGCCGAGCCGCAGCGCGGATTGCACTGCGCGCTTCATTGCGCGGCGGAAGGCGATGCGCCGCTCGAGCTGGTCGGCGACGCCCTGGGCGACGAGCTTGGCGTCGATCTCCGGCTTCCTGATCTCGACGATGTTGAGGCTGACGTCGGAGCTCGTCATCTTCTGAAGCTCGCGCTTGAGCTTCTCGATGTCCGCGCCCTTCTTGCCGATGATCACGCCCGGGCGGGCAGCATAGATGCTGACCCGGCAGATCTTGGCCGGACGCTCGATGACGACCTTCGAGATCGCCGCCTGCGGCGCCTTCTTGAGGATATATTTGCGCAGATTGAGGTCCTCGAGAAGAAGACGCCCATAATCCTGGCCTTCGGCGAACCAGCGGCTGTCCCAGGTCCGATTGATCTGCAGGCGAAGCCCGACCGGTGAGGATTTCTGACCCATGTTACGCTTCTTCCTGCTCGCGAACGACGACCCGGAGGCGGCTGAACGGCTTGACGATCCGGCTCGAGCGACCGCGTGCACGAGTCATGAAACGCTTCATCGAGATCGACTTGCCGACGCTGGCCTCGGCGACAATCAGCGCGTCGACATCGAGATTATGATTGTTCTCCGCATTGGCGACCGCGCTCGCGAGCACCTTGCGCACGTCCTCGGCCATTCCCTTGGGCGAAAATCTCAAAATGTTGAGCGCTTCCTCGACCTTGCGTCCGCGGATCATTCCAGCGACGAGGTTGAGCTTTCGCGCCGAGCCGCGGATCGCGGTCCCGACGGCGAGCGCTTCCTTGTCGCCGACCTTGCGGGGAGCTGCTGACTTGCCCATTAGCGCTTGCCCTTCTTGTCGGAAGCGTGGCCGTGAAAGGTGCGCGTCGGCGCGAACTCGCCGAGCTTCATTCCGACCATCTCCTCATTGACGGACACCGGCACAAACTTGCGGCCGTTGTAGACATTGAAGGTCAGGCCGACGAATTGCGGCAGGATCGTCGAACGGCGCGACCAGGTCCTGATCGGAGCGCGGCCGCCCTTTTCCTGCGCAGCTTCCGCTTTCTTCAAAAGCGAAAGCTCGACGAACGGACCTTTCCAGATGGAACGGGCCATGGATTAACCCTTCTTCTTCGCGTGACGCGACCGGATGATGAACTTGTCGGTCGCTTTGTTGTGACGGGTACGGGCGCCTTTGGTCGGCTTGCCCCACGGAGTGACCGGATGCCGGCCGCCCGAGGTCCGGCCCTCGCCACCGCCGTGCGGATGGTCGACCGGATTCTTGGCGACGCCGCGGGTCAGCGGGCGCTTGCCCAGCCAACGGCTGCGGCCGGCCTTGGCCAGCGTCTGGTTGGCATTGTCGGGGTTCGACACCGCTCCAACCGTCGCCATGCAGTCCGAGCGCACGTAACGCTGCTCGCCCGAATTCAGCCTGACGATGACCATTCCGCGGTCGCGGCCGACGACCTGGACATAGGTCCCCGCGGCACGCGCGATCTGGCCGCCCTTGCCGGGCTTGAGCTCGACATTGTGGACGATGGTGCCGACCGGCATCTGGCCGATTTCCATCGCATTGCCGGGCTTCACGTCGACCTTCTTGCCGGCGATCACCTTGTCGCCCGGAGCGAGCCGCTGCGGAGCGAGGATATAGGCCTGCTGGCCGCCCTCATAGGTCACGAGCGCGATGAAGGCCGAGCGGTTCGGATCATATTCGAGACGCTCGACGGTCGCGGACACGTCCCAGGTGCGCCGCTTGAAGTCGATCGTGCGATACTTCTGCTTGTGACCGCCGGC
>DASVYN010000026.1:0-2656 GCA_036392155.1 Sphingomicrobium sp. | reverse complement strand
GCCAACCGGGCTAAACAGCCCTCCCCTGACTTCAAACTGGGAAGCGCAACCATGGACAAGTTCACCACGCTGGAAGGCGTCGCGGCGCCGCTGAAGATCATCAATGTCGACACCGACATGATCATTCCGAAGCAGTACCTGAAGACCATCAAGCGCACCGGTCTCGGCAAGGGGCTTTTCAGCGAGCAGCGCTACAAGGACGACGGCAGCGAGAACCCGGATTTCATCCTCAACAAGCCGGCCTATCGCAGCGCCAAGGTGCTCGTCGCGGGCGACAATTTCGGCTGCGGCTCGAGCCGCGAGCACGCGCCCTGGGCGCTCCTGGATTTCGGCATCCGCTGCGTGATCTCGACCTCGTTCGGCGACATCTTCTACAACAACTGCTTCAAGAACGGCATTCTGCCGATCCGCGTCTCCCAGGAGGATCTCGACAAGCTGTTCGACGACGCCGAACGCGGCGCGAATGCGACGCTCACGATCGACCTGCCGAACCAGGAGATCCGCGGCCCCGACGGCGGCAAGGTGAAGTTCGAGATCGATCCGTTCCGCAAGCATTGCCTGATCAACGGCCTCGACGACATCGGTCTCACGATGGAGAAGAAGTCCTCGATCGACACTTACGAGGCGAAGGTCAAGCGCGAGCGCGCATGGGCCTGATGTCCCCGGCCTGAAGCCAAAGCGCGATTTCGAGCCCCGGTGCCATGGTGCCGGGGCTTTCTCTTTGCCTGATTGTGTTCGCACCCAAACTCTTTATAGCTCCCGGCCATGTTGCCCGAGATCGTCACCTTCTGGCATGGCCCGATGGACGCGCTGCGCCAGACCTGTCTGCGCTCGCAGCTTGCGGCCGGCCACAAGGTCACGGTCTACAGCTTCGATTCCATTCCCGGATTGCCCGAAGGCGTCGCCAACGCCGAGGCCGAGGCGATCCTGCCGCATGCATTCTCCGAGAAGCTGCGGCCGCCGCAGCCGGACGGAAGCTGGCGCGACTGGACCACGCTGCAGTTCAGCGACTTCTTCCGCATGAAGCTGATGGCGAAGGGCCTTGGCCTCTGGCTCGATGCCGACGTCGTGCTGCTGAAGGGAATCGAGATCGATCCCGCAAAACCCTATTTCGCCTGGGAGCGCTCGCGCCGGCTCGGCAATTCCGTGCTCTATCTGCCCAAGCGGCACCCGATCGTCATGGCCTTCGAGGAGCTGATGGCGCAGGACGAGCTGAGGCCGAAATGGCTGTCGCTCAGCCACCGCCTGACCTTCGCGATGCAGCGGCTGCGCGGCTCGCGCCGCATCTCCGATCTGCGCATCGCGATGTATGGACCGCCGGCTCTGACCGAGCTTGCGCGCCGCTCGGGGGACCTGAGCTGCGCCTTGCCGAAGAAATCATTCTACGCGGTGCACTCCGAGCCGGAGCTGTTCTTCGACCCTTCGGATTTCTCCGGGCTGATCGCCGATCCGGAGATCCTCGGCTTCCATATCTCGGGCAAGGACCGCAGCAAGCAGCCGCCGGTTCCGGGCAGCCTCTACGCCTGGGCGACGGAGCGGTTTCGCTGATCGCGCACGTCGAAGGCGGGCGTATCCCGGACGCGGTGCAGCGCGTCGCGCTGCGTCCGGGGCACGAGATCATCGGATTCCCTGTTTGATCCAGCGCAACGCCGGCTTTCACAGGCGTGCTCTATTGGCAAGCAAAGATTGCGGCCGAATGGAGCTTTGAGATGAGCACCGAGAGCAAGTCCTACCCAATCGTCGGGGAGCTGATCGATTCGTTCGCCGGCTGGCTCAAGTACCGCCGCGAGCTCAAGGAGCTGCGCGAGCTGGACCGTTTTAACTTCGACCGGATCGCGAACGACCTGCGCGTGACGCCGCTCGAGCTGGAGGAGCTGGTCCGCCATGGACCGCACGCTTCCGACGAGCTGCCGAAGATGCTGGCGCAGCTCGGCATCGACGAGGCGCGCCTCGAGCGCACAAACCCGCTGCTGGTGCGCGACCTCGAGCGGGTCTGCGCGATGTGTCCGGACAAGACGAAGTGCCATCGCGAGCTGGCTGCGGGCACGGCTGCCGAGCATTATCACGAGTTCTGCCTCAACGCCTCCACGCTGGAGACGCTGGATCACCCGGCGCCGACGACGCATTGAGAGGCGCCATGCGCATCTCTCTCACTCACGTCGGACTCGTCGTCATCGTGGCGCTTGCTGCGCTGCTGCTGATCTATCTGCGCCACGCCGGCGGCATCGGCTGATCCGGGCGGCGCCGGTGAGTGCTCGGCCTTCATGGTTCGAGACGCGCCGCAAGCGGCGCTCCTCACCATGAGGGTCTAAGATCTTGCCGCGAAACAAGACCTCATCCTGAGAGCCTGACCGAAAAAGGTGAGCGGCTTTAGCGGGCTTGTGATTCCTTCGGATTTGCAAAGATTCGAGGGAGGACACCATGCCATGGACCAAAGCCGCTCGTGTCAAGTATCGGCGCAGTGGACTGCGTTACACAAGTGACCTGACCGATGCAGAGTGGGCGCTTATCGCCCGGAAGATGCCGCCGCGACGACGATTGGGCCGGCCGCGGGAGGTTAATCTGCGCGAGATCGTGCAGGCGATCTTCTATATTCTGTCGAGCGGCTGCCAGTGGCGAGCCTTGCCGAAGGAGTTCCCGCCATACTCGACGGTAC
>DASVYN010000025.1:0-4155 GCA_036392155.1 Sphingomicrobium sp. | reverse complement strand
CGCTCGCAAGCACGTCGAGTTCAAGGAAGCCAAGATCAAGTGACGCGCTGAGCGCTTGCCGCTCGGAGAAATTCACCTGGTCCTCAACCGTCCTGTTTCAGGGATGCCGAAACGGGTTCCTCCAGGACCAAATCGGCCTAGCTTTCTTCGCCTCCGGCCTCGCTGGGCCCAGGGCTCTCTCCCGATTCGTTGGCGCGGCTCTCGGGGTCGTCGATCTCGGGCTCGTCCTGCGCGCCTTGCGCAGCAATAGCCTGGTTGTCCTTGAGCAACTGATCCACGGTCTCGGCAAAGCGCACGACCGAAATCGGCTTCGACACATAGGCCTGTGCCCCCGCAGCGCGGATCCGCTCCTCGTCGCCCCGTGCTGAATAGGCCGTCACAGCCATGATCGGCACCTTGGCGAGCTGATCGTCCTTGCGGATCATTCGAATGAGATCGAGCCCGCTCACATGGGGCAGCTGGATGTCGGTGATCACCAAGTCCGGATCGAACTGACGCGCTGCGTCGAGCGCGTTGCGGCTGTCGGTCACCGCCTCCGGCTGATGGCCGTGCGCGGCCAACAGATCGCAGAACAGCTTGATGTTCAGCGCATTGTCCTCAACGATTAGGATCCTGGCCAAATCTTCCTCACCAACCTCAAGTTGAGCGGTCTTAAGCCTTGCAGCGCCGAAACCAAAATGATCCGGTAGCTCTTGCCCTCGCCGCTCTCGCGGCAACGCTTGGGTGCGAACGTCGGGCGCAGCGGTTCATCGATCTGACCGGAATCGGGACGGACGACCTTAAGGCCAGAGCAGCTCAGCCAGCGCTGCTGGCTTCACTGTTGGGCTTTCTGGAGGCGCACGAGCCCGATCTCCTGTCGGTTTCGGCAGAGCTTGGCGTCAGCCCGGAAGAACTCGTAGAGGCGCGGCGCGAGCTCGAGGAAGGAAGCAGATGAAAACCATCCTGATCACCGGCGCGACATCCGGATTCGGCGAGGCTGCGGCGCGCAAGTTCATCGCCGGCGGCTGGCGCGCGATCGGTACCGGTCGCCGCGCCGATCGGTTGAAAGGGCTGCAAACCGAGCTCGGCGATTGCTTTCTTCCGCTCGAAATCGACATGCGCGAACGCGCGGCCGTCGAAAGCCTCGCGCGGCTCGCCGCCCCTTGGGGCGAGATCGACTTGCTGCTCAACAATGCCGGTCTTGCACCACCGACCACTCCACTTCCCGAGACCGAGTGGGAGCGACTGGCAACCGTAATCGATACCAATGTAACCGGATTGGTTGTCCTGACCCGTGCGCTCCTTCCGAAGCTGATTGAGCGCAGGGGCCAGATCATCAATCTTTCGTCGGTTGCGGCCACCTATCCCTATAAGGGCGGTGCGGTCTACGCGGGCTCCAAGGCGTTCGTTCGCCAGTTCTCACTCGATCTTCGCTGTGACCTTGAGGGGACCGGCGTCCGTGTCACTTCGGTCGAGCCGGGGATGGCCGAGACCGAATTCACGCTGGTGCGTACCGACGGAGATCGGCAAGCATCGGATAAGCTTTACGCGGGGGCCGATCCAATGACCGCGGAGGACCATGCCGCGCTCTTCTGGTGGCTTGCGAACCTGCCGCCGCATCTCAACATCAACACGATCGAGCTGATGCCGGTTCGCCAGAGCTGGGCAGGCTTCGCAGTTCACCGGGAGGCTTGATTCGCGCTCGCGGCGGTGCTTGGGGCGGCACAATGAGCATCGACCAGCGCCTCGCCGAACTTGAAATCATTTTGCCCCAGCCCGCGGCTCCCGTGGCGGCCTATGTCCCCGCCGTCGAACAGGCCGGTCTACTCCACATATCGGGCCAGATCAGCTTCGCCGAAGACGGCAGCCTGATTAAGGGCCGCCTGGGCGAAAACATGGATCTCGACGGCGGGATCGCCGCTGCACGACGGTGCGCAATCATGCTGCTCGCGCAGATCAAAGCTGCGCTCGGCTCGCTCGACCGCGTCGATCGGGTCGTGAAGCTCTCCGTGTTCGTGAACAGCGCCCCCTCTTTCACCGATCAGCCCAAGGTCGCCAACGGCGCTTCCGAGCTGATGCAGCAAGTCTTCGGCGATGCGGGTCGGCACGCACGAAGCGCGGTCGGTGTTGCGGTGCTTCCCTTGGGAGTGGCGGTCGAAGTCGACGCGATCGTCGCGGTGAAGGCCTAGTTCATCTGGCAGCGTCTACCCAAGTAGGCGCAAATGGCTGACCGCGAAACCGGGATCATTGCCAAGATCGCCTCGGGCGTCGCCCCTTTGAACGCCCACGCCTGGGACCGCTTGTCCGGCGGCGACCCATTTGTCAGCCACGCTTTTCTCTCAGCGCTTGAGGATTCGGGGAGCGTCGGCCCAGGTACCGGCTGGACGCCCGCGCCGATCCTGGTCGAAGACGACGCCGACCATCTCATCGCCGCGGCACCCGCTTACCTTAAGAGCCATAGCCAAGGTGAATATGTATTCGACCACGGCTGGGCCGAGGCCTGGGAGCGCGCGGGCGGCGAATATTATCCCAAGCTTCAGGTTGCAGTGCCGTTCACGCCGGTAGCTGGGTCGCGGCTGCTCGGGAGCCGTCCGCAACAGCTGTTGACTGCAATCGAGGCCGTCACGGTTCAGAACCAAATGTCGTCGGCCCATATCAGCTTCATCGACGATGCCGGCGCAGCCGAGTGCGATCGCCGCGGGTGGCTGATCAGGCACGGCGTCCAATATCATTGGTTCAATCGCGGCTATTCGAGCTTCGACGACTTCCTCGCGAGGCTCAGCAGCCGCAAGCGAAAGATCCTGCGCAAGGAGCGAGCCGCCGCTGAGGCGGGGCTGGAGATTCGTGCCTTGCGCGGATCCGATATCGGCTCCGCCGAATGGGATGCGATGTGGGCATTCTATCAGGACACCGGCTCGCGCAAGTGGGGCCGCCCTTATCTCACGCGCGAGTTTTTCGATCTGGCCGGCGAGCGGATGGGCGATGCGGTGCTGCTGTTTCTCGCTTACCGCGACTTGCGGCCGATTGCGGGAGCGCTGAACTTCGTCGGGCGCGACGCGCTCTACGGCCGCTATTGGGGCTGCACCGAGGAGGTGCCCTTCCTCCATTTCGAACTTTGCTATTATCGCGCCGTCGAATGGGCGATCGATCATGGGCTCAAGTGCGTCCAGGCCGGCGCCCAAGGCGAACATAAGATCGCGCGCGGCTATGAGCCGGTGATCACCAATAGCGCGCATTTCATTCCCAATGACAGCTTCAGGAGCGCAGTCGCGCAGTTTCTTGAGGCCGAGCGCGAGGGCGTCGCTGCCGAGGCCGAATGGCTGCGGCGGGACCTGCCTTATCGCTCGCATTCTTCCGAATAGATCAGGACTGTCCGGCCGGTCGCATCGGCCATTGCGCGGTACATCGCCGGAGTAGTGAAGCCCCAGGCCGCGTCACCGCCTGGCGCAACTGCGATCAATCCGCCCTTTCCGCCAAGCGTCTCGACATCCGCGAGCACAGCATCGAGCGCCTCCTGAAGCGATTGGCCGCCAAGACGCATGCGCTCGGCGAGCTGGTGCGCAGCGACCGCACGGATGAAGAACTCGCCCGAGCCTGTCGCGGAAACCGCGGCCGAGCGGTCGTCGGCATAAGTGCCCGCGCCGATCAGTGGCGAATCGCCGACCCGGCCCCATCGCTTGGCGGTGAGCCCGCCGGTCGAAGTTGCGACCGCGACATGGCCTTCAATGTCGACGGCTACGGCACCCACCGTCCCATATTTGACCTCGTCATCGAAACCATCCGCTGCGAGAAGTTCCTCGAGTTGCCGGCGCCGCTCGGGGATTTTGAACCAATCATTGTCGACCTGCTCAAATCCATGGTCGCGCGCAAAATCGTCGGCACCATGGCCGGACAGAAAGACGTGAGGCCCATTCTCGAGGATGCGGCGCGCGAGACTGATCGGCGCCCGCGTGGTCCTGAGACCCGAGACCGCACCGGCGGCGCGCGTGCGCCCGTCCATGATTGCGGCGTCGAGCTCGACGCAGCCGGTCGCCGTAAGCACGCTCCCCCGACCGGCGTTGAAGCTCGGTTCCTCTTCGAGCACGCGCACTGCGGCCTCGACCGCGTCGAGCGCGCTTTCGCCCTTGCTCAAGATTGCAGCACCGGCGTCGAGCGCGGCCTCGAGGCCGCCGAGTG
>DASVYN010000024.1:0-3274 GCA_036392155.1 Sphingomicrobium sp. | reverse complement strand
GTTGCATGCGGTTCGGTGTCGGGCGGCTCAACACCCAGTGCTCCCATGTCCTCGAGATAGTAGCGCTCGAACCGCTCAGTGATCACCGAAGGGTCCACGCCCTCCGCCTCCGCTGCCGCGATGATCTTGTCGTCGATGTCGGTGACATTGCGAGCATAGACGAGGCTTTTCTCACCGAACTCGTGCCGGATGAGCCTCGCAAGCGTATCGAAGATGACCGCCGGCCGAGCATTTCCGATGTGCGCTCGGCCGTAGACAGTGGGACCGCACACGTACATCGTGATTCGATCCTTGTTGAACGGCACGAACGGTCGCTTCTCGCGCGCCATGGTATCGTGGAGGTGGATCATTGCTGGTCCACTTGCGGCTTGCCGCGCCTCGCCTGAACCCAGTCGACAATTCCACGGCCGCTTGCATTGAGCAGAGGATAGGTACGCGACTTCGTCATCCATCCGGGGCGGTCGGCTTGCGGACCATAGACCATGTCTGTCGCAAGATTAGCGAGGAGAAAGAAAAGCGTCGCTCCAAGCAGCCCCTTGAGCAGCCCGAACCCGCCGCCAAGCACTCGGTCGAATGGACCGAGCATCGGCGAACTCCTCGTTCGTCCGCCGAGCGAGCGTGCGACGAGCTTCACCAGCACGAAACTTGGAATGAACAGAATGGCGAAGGCGAGCACCGCACCGGCGGCGGGACTGGTGTGGAATGTGTTTTCAAGACCGCTCCAGAGCTGGGTATGGAACAGCTTCAGCATCGCGATTCCCACAACCCAGGCGAGGATCGAGATCACTTCGTGGACGAAGCCGCGAACGAAGCCGACAGCACCGCCGCCGATGAGCAACAGGAACACAAAGACGTCGAGCGCGGTCATTCGCCGCCGCTAGCTTAGGGCAACAGCCGATGCCAGCCGCTAATCGAGGATCGGTCTATAGACTGCGACCCGGCCGGGCGGAGCGACGTTGAGCCGAAGGAGGCTGATCCCGGCGGCAACGAGCGCTGCAATCGAGGCTGCAAGGAGCAGAGTCGGAGTGACCCGGATACCGGCAAGGTGGAATGAAACTCCGACCGCCACCGCTCCGGCAGTCTGTCCGAGCAGTCGCGCGGTCGCGAGCATTCCGCCCGCCGCGCCCGAGCGTGGCTTGGGCGCTGCGCTGACGATGGTCCGGTTGTTGGGCGACTGGAACAGTCCGAACCCGAGGCCGCATACGGCCATTCGCCAGGCGATGTCGAAATCGCCTGGGGATGCCCCGAGCCGTGACAGGAGGAACAGTCCCGCCGCAAAGATCGCAAGGCCGATCCCTCCGAGCAGCCCGGCGTTGATCCGGTCGGCGAGCCGTCCTGCGATGGGCGCGGCAACGCCGACCGCGAGCGGCCAGGGAGTCATCAGCAATCCCGTCGCGAAAACGCTTCGGCCGAGCACCGTCTGGAACAGGAACGGGATTGCGACATATGCAAGCATCTGGGCGGCGAACGAGACGACTGACGTCGTGATCGACAGCGTGAAGATCGGGATTTTCAACAGATCCAGCGGCATCAGTGGATTTGGAGCGCCCCACTCCCGCCACACGAGCGCTATGCCGGCGATCACTCCGGCCGCCGCGAGAAAAGCCCCGATTGTCGAACTTTCGCGAGCAAAGGTCTCGGCGCCGAATACGACGAGCCCCATCATCGCCCCGCTCAAGAGCGCCGAGGGCCAGTCGAACGGGCGCCCGTGTCCGTGCGGGCCGGGCAGCGCTTTCCGCCCCACGATGAGCGCGGCTATGCCGATCGGAAGGTTGATGAGGAACAGCCATTGCCATGACGCGATGCTGAGGATGAAAGCCGCAAGGGTGGGTCCGACGGCCGCCGAAATCGACAACACCATCGCATTGTAACCGATGCCGCGGCCGAGCATTTCAGCTGGATAGGTCGCGCGAACGAGCGCCGCGTTCATGCTCATGATGCAGGCGGCTCCGATACCCTGAAAGACCCGTGCGGCGATGAGCAGGTCGAGAGTCCCTCCAAGCGCGCAGCCGACCGACCCGAGGGTGAACAAAGCGAGCCCCGGAATATAGATGCACTTGTAGCCGATGCGGTCACCCAGCGCCGCAAGCGGCAACAACAGGATGGTGATCGTCAGCTGATAGGCGTTGATCACCCATACCGAGGCGGCTGGTGAAGCTCCAAGCTCGCGCGCGATGACGGGCAGCGCCACATTTGCAATGGCTCCGTCGAGTACCGCCATGGCGAGCGCTAGCCAAATTCCCGCTGCCGACCAGTAACGACGGGGGATCGGCAGGCCATCTTCGTGGTGCGTGTAATCTGTCGCGGTCTGAACGTTCACTGCTGCCGGCTCATGGTCGGATGCCTAACGAACCGCAACCCGCGCGGATGCTACGGCTGTACCTCCCGAGCCGAACCCGACGAGCTGAAATAAAGCGGACAGTAACCATTGGTCGCTAGCCTTCCGCCACAAGGAGTAAGGCGAGAAGTGAACCGTCAGCCCAGCCGAATCGCAGATATCGCGCCGGAGCATCCGCTCAGCGAACTCGAGCCGCAACTGGTCAAGCGCGGCGTCTTGCCGCCGCTGCTTTCGGTCGTCGTACCGGTCAAGAACGAGGAAGCTGCGATCGCCCTATTCGTCGAGCGCGTATCCGCAATTCTCGACGGCATCGCTCTCAACCAGAGCTGGGAAATCCTGTTCATCGACGACGGGAGCACCGATTCGACGCTCGCCGCGATCGCGGCTGCCAATGCGCGCGAGCGGCGCGTCCGGGCCTTGTCGCTCTCGCGCAACTTCGGAAAGGAGGCCGCGCTCAGCGCCGGGCTCGATCACGCCCGTGGAAGAGCCGTGATCCCGATGGACGTCGACCTCCAGGACCCTCCAGAGGTGCTGCCCGAAATGGTCGCCAAATGGCTCGACGGCTACGAGATGGTATTCGGAGTTCGTCGCTGCCGTTCCAGCGATTCCTTTGCGAAGCGGCTGACGGCCGGTCTCTATTACCGCGCTCACAATGCAGTCTCGAGTGACAAGATCCCGGAGAATGCCGGCGATTTTCGTCTGCTCGACCGAAAGGTGGTCGAGGTCATCCGCAAGCTCCCTGAGCGCAACCGCTTCATGAAAGGCCTGTTCGCCTGGGCCGGATTCAAGCAGGCCGCGGTCGAATATGACCGGGTCGAGCGCGAGACCGGCAAGAGCAAGTTCAACTATTGGAAGCTGTGGACCCTGGCGCTGGACGGGATCACCTCCGCCTCGACCGTGCCGCTTCGCATCTGGTCCTATGTCGGAGCGTTCGTC
>DASVYN010000023.1:0-13060 GCA_036392155.1 Sphingomicrobium sp. | reverse complement strand
GGATCGAAACCAGTCGCTTACGACCCGAGGAAGCCCGTCACTTCTCAGCTTGGTCAGTCCCCTCGCGCCGGCGCTGCTCTTCGTCATGATAGAGTTTGCGCGTCGCGGCTTCCGTTTCGTCGCTCGTGCCTTTCGTCAATTCGCTCTGGCTCCGACTCGAGCGCCGCTTCGTCACCAGCCAGATCAGCACAATCAGCAGGATCGCTGGGAGGACGATGTCGATGATCCACCATTGGGTTACGTCAAATGGCATGGTTTCCTCCCGCCTGGGCAGCCATCCAAGCAATGCGTTGGATGAGGCCCGGGAACTGTGTTGTCGTTACACCTATATAGCTCCCGATGGCGCGATTGGGTTCCTGGATTAAGCCGCATCCCGAAGGCATCTATGTCCAGCCCGCCGATGCGTGGATCGACCCGTCGCAGCCTAGAGCCAAAGCGCTGATCACGCACGGCCATGGCGATCATGCGCGCGGCGGGCACGGCGCTGTGCTCGCGACTGCGGAGACGCTGGCGATCATGGAGGTGCGCTGCGGGCCGCAGAAGGGGCAGTGCATCGCCTATGACGAGACCATCCGTGTCGGCGCGGTCGATGTGCGCTTCGTTCCCGCCGGTCATGTGCTGGGGAGTGCGCAAATCGTACTTGAGCATGCGGGCGAGCGGATCGTTGTCTCCGGCGATTACAAGCGCCGCCCCGATCCGACCTGCCACTGCTTCGTGCCGGTCCCGTGCGATCTATTCGTCACTGAGGCGACGTTCGGACTTCCGGTATTCCGCCACCCGGAGACCGGAAGCGAAATCGATCGGTTGCTGCATCGCCTGCACTCGGACCCGAGCCGCTGCGTGCTGGTTGGCGCCTATGCGCTCGGCAAGGCGCAGCGGATCATCGCCGAACTGCGCGCGCGTGGTCACCACCAGCCAATCTATTATCACGGCGCGATCGAGCGCCTAATCCAGCTCTACGAGAGCTTTGGCGTGGCGCTCGGCGAACTTCGCCACACCGCATCGGCGACAAAGCCGGAAATGGCCGGCCATGTGGTGATCTGCCCGCCGAGTGCGCTCAACGACCGCTGGTCACGGCGCCTGCCCGATCCAGTCACTGCAATGGCCTCAGGCTGGATGCGCATCCGGCAGCGCGCGCGGCAGCAGAATGTCGAGCTGCCGCTCGTCATCTCCGATCACGCCGACTGGGATGAGCTGACAATGACCATCGGCGAGCTTGAGCCGAGCGAGGTGTGGATCACCCACGGCCGCGAGGAAGCGCTCAAGCATTGGTGCATGACCCACCGGATCAAGGCCTGCGAGCTGAACCTCGTGGGCTATGAGGAAGAGGAGGATTAGGGTGACGGCTTCTGGAGCTGCGTCCCCACGTCCCTCAGCTCGGAACCGCGCTTGGCGAACTCGGCGTCGCAACTCTCGCCGATTTGCTTAAGCTGCGAATTGCCCTCCATCACCGACGCCTGCTGGCGCACCGCGTCGACGAGATTGAGGCCGGGAGCGTCCACTGCCAGCTTGCCGATATAGTACATGATGCCGAGCGTTGCCGCTTCTTTTGCCTTTCCGTCATCGGCAGTAGCGGCCCGATCGGTAGCCGCAGCGAACAAGATGAAGCACTGAACATCCTTCTGCGTGGAGTCCGAAAGCGGGGCGCTTGCAGCGGAGCTGATCGGAGCCGCCGCAGTGAGCATGGCGCAGCAAAGCAAGAGCGATTGTCGGATCATTGTTCCCCCCGGGGCGAAGCCCACTGCCAAGCTGACCGCCTCAGCACTCTTAGTCCAGAGGCGCACCGACCGTCGGCAGCAATCGGTGTAACGTGAGTTGCCTGCAATTTCTAATGCAGCTCGTCCGCGCGGCGCACGCCCGACTTCGCCAGTTGGTCGTCGATCTGCGCGACCAGGCGCTCGACGCCGGCCTCGTCCTTGGCCTCTGCACGCGCGACCAGCACGTCCTGGGTGTTGGACGCCCGTAGAAGCCACCAGCCGTCGCTCGTGCTGACCCGTACGCCGTCCGTTGCATCGACCGTAGCACCGTCGGCGCCGAGGCGGTCGCGGACTTCGCCGACGATGGTGAATTTGCGGCTTTCGTCGACCTGGAAACGCAGCTCGGGAGTGGCGACGGCCTTCGGCATCGCGTCCTTCAATTCGGTCAGGCTCTTGCCGCTCGCGCTCACCGCCTCAATCAGCCGCACCGCCGCATAGAGCGCATCGTCGAAACCGTACCAGCGGTGCTTGAAGAAAATATGGCCGCTCATTTCGCCGGCGAGCGGCGCGCCGGTCTCCTTCATCTTCGACTTGATGAGGCTATGGCCAGTCTTCCACATCAGCGGCTGGCCGCCCAGTTCGGCAACGCGATCGAAGAAGGTCTGGCTGGCCTTCACGTCAGCAATGAGGGTCGAGCCTGGAAGCTCCTTCAACACCGGCTCGGCGAGGATCATCAGCAGCTGGTCGCCCCAGATCACCCGGCCCTGACCGTCGACCGCGCCAATTCGGTCGCCGTCGCCATCGAAGGCGATGCCGAAGTCGAGCTGCTTGTCGGCCACGAGCGCTTTGAGATGATCGAGATTCTTCTCAACCGTCGGATCGGGGTGGTGGTTCGGAAAGCGGCCATCGACATTCGTGTAGATCGTGAAATGCTGCCCCGGCAGCCGCTCGACCAGCATGTCGAGGATCGGTCCGGCGGCCCCGTTCCCGGCGTCCCAGCCAATTCGGAACGGCTTGCCCGAAAAGCCCTCGAGCAGACGATTCACATAGGCTTCGCGGACATCGACCTCCTCGACGCTTCCATCGCCGTCGGTCCATTCGCCGGCGGCCGAACGACGGCCAAGGCCCTGAATTTCCGCACCGAAGACCGAGCGGCCCTTCAGCAGCAGCTTGAACCCATTGTAATCAGCCGGGTTGTGGCTCCCGGTAACCTGGAGCCCGCCGTCGACGTCGAGATAATGAGTCGCGAAATAGAGCATTGGACTTGGGCCCATGCCGATCTGCACAACCTCGATTCCGCCATCGGTCAGCCCGCGAATCAGCGCGGCTTCGAGCATCCCCGAATGGGTCCGTCCGTCGCGGCCGACGGCGATCCGCCGCGCGTCCTCATCGAGGGCGATAGCGGCATAGGTACGTCCCAGCGCGTAGGCGTCGTGCTCGGTCAGCGTGTCGCCGACGATTCCGCGGATGTCATATTCGCGAAGGATGGTGGGGTTGAAACGGTGGGTCATAGAATGCCGTTACTCAATGAGGTTGATTCGAGGCCTCATTGCGAGCAGCGCAGCGACGAAGCAATCCAGAATAGGCTAGGCGACCTTGGCCTGCACTTCGCCTCCGCTTGGAATCGCGAGTCCCGCGATCATCTCGCGCAATTCCTGGCGGGCTGTGACGTGGCCGAGCCCTGCATCAGTGATCTGCTTGAGATCGAGCAGCGTCAGCCCCTTGGGGAATAGCTCGCGGTAGATCACGCGCTCGCCAAGGCCCGGGATGACGCGGAAACCGACCCGGCGCGCGAGCTCGTCCAGAGCTGCACCGACGCGTTTGAGATTATGCGATTCAATATGCTGGAGGCGGTTCCTCAAGACCACCCAGTCGACGCTCTTGCCAGTCTGCTTGGCGCGCTGGGTACGGCTGTTCCAGATCAGCTCGGCGTAGAAGCTCGGCCGGGTGATTTTGTAATTTTCCGGATGCACCTGGCCGATGAGGTCGAGATCGACGAAGCTGTCGTTCATTGGCGTGACCAGCGTGTCGGCCTTGAGGATTGCGGCTTTGGCGATCGCATCATCGCGGCCGGGCGTGTCGACGACAATCACATCGGCTCGGCTCGCTAGCCGGTCGATCGCTGCAGCGAGGCCGCTCTCGTTCTGATCCTCCAGCACTTCATAGGTAGCCTGCGGCAGCTCCTTTTCCAGCCGGCGCATCGTAGCGTCACGATTTTCAAGATAGCGGGTCATCGTCCGCTGGCGGGCGTCGAGGTCCAAAGCGCCCACGCGGTGGCCCGATGCGGCAAGCGCAATGGCAGTGTGGACCGCGGTCGTCGATTTGCCCGTCCCGCCCTTTTCGTTGGCGAAGACGATGAAATGCGGTTGGCTCATGGCTTGATCTTTTCCCCTGCGGCATCGAAACGCCGCCCCCGTGGGAGATTAACTGAGGCGGCCTGCGCGTGCAAATCGTTCGTAACAGTGAAGAATTGGCGAGCGCGAGGGCAAATCTGCGCGGTACGCTGGCACTCGTCCCGACCATGGGCGCGCTCCATGCCGGGCATATGGCTCTCATTGCCGAGGCGAAAAAGCATGCCGACCGCGCAGCGGCGACGATCTTCGTCAATCCGACGCAATTCGGGCCGAGCGAGGACTTTTCGCGCTATCCCCGGCAGGAAGCGCAGGACGCGCGGATGCTGAAGGACGCTGGCTGCGATTTGCTGTGGATTCCGTCGGTCAGCGACATTTATCCCGACGGTTTCGCGACCAAGGTGAGCGTCTCCGGCGTGTCGGAACGCTGGGAAGGCGAGGCTCGGCCCGGCCATTTCGATGGCGTTGCAACGGTGGTCGCCAAGCTTCTGCTGTCGGTGCGGCCCGACCTCGCCTTGTTTGGCGAGAAGGACTTTCAGCAACTGGCGGTGATCCGCCGGATGGTCGCCGATCTCAACATTCGTGCCCGAATCGTCGGAGTGGCGACGGTGCGCGAGCCGGACGGCCTCGCTCTATCCTCAAGAAACTTCTATCTATCAGGCGAAGAGCGGGTGCAGGCGGTCGCGCTGCCAATTGCGCTAAATGGCGCCAGAGTTGCGATCCGCGCCGGTCAGCCGGTCGCGCTTGCGCTCGAAGATGCAAGGCAGTCGCTTCTGGAGAGCGGCTTCTCCAGGGTCGACTATCTTGCCCTTGTCGACGCCGACACGCTCGAGCCGCTCGGCGAATTCCAAGGCGACATGCGCCTCATCGCCGCAGCAGTGATTGGCACCACTCGGCTCATCGACAATATTGCCGTCTGAGGAACCGATCCGGATTGCCCCGGAAGGCGGGCATATCGGCATTGCGCTGACAAGTTTCCCGCAGCACCAATGGCGCGACACAAAGGTCTCAACGTCTAAAAGCGTGGGTCTGCAACAGACGCGAACACCCATGGTTGAATCGCGTTAACCATTTTTTTGCAGGTCGCGGACGAACTTCGGCTCCACAAAGGAACTGAGGGGACAAAAAATGGGGGCAATTAGCCAGAAGAGCGCGGAATTCCTGCTTCGGAGCCGCCTTGCCGACGCTGAAGCCGGCGATGTCGATGCGCTGTACGAGCTTGGCGTGACCTATTCGACGGGTCGCGGCGGGATCAATGTCGATCTGATCGAAGCGCACAAATGGTTCAACCTCGCCGCACTTTCGGGTTGCACCCGCGGTCAGCAGTGCCGTGCAGAAATCGCGCTCGAGATGACCGCGCGCGAGATTGCCGACGCGCAGCGCCAGGCCCGGGCATGGCTGGCTGCGACCGGCTACCAGCGCCGCGCCGCTTGATCAGCGGACCAATATTGTAACGGCGCGGCCGAGGCCCGGTCGCTCCTTGCCCAATGTGGTGATCGACACCTGGGGCGAGGGCACGCCCATGAGCACGAGAAAAGATCGCGCTTCCTCGGCGCGACTGGCGCCAACGGCCAGCGCGTGATCGCGGGTGTCTCCGGAATCGCCATAGCCTTCGATCCTGACCACGACTTCCGGATGACGCCTTAGCCAGGCGGCCTGTGCTGCGAGCACCGCTCTTGCCGGAGCGCCAAGGATCACGCTCCCAATTCCGAAATAGACAGTGGTGCCGCCCGATTGGGCGGCGAAATCTTCCCGCAAAGCATCGATGCCCTGAAGCACGGGCTGCTGCGGCGCGCGGGAGAGCGGAATGATGGTCGGCAACCGAAATTGCGCGGTTGCGCTGCTTGCAGCGACTGCCAGGACGAGAGTCGGAAGAAGCCTGCGCATCAGTCCATCACTCCAGACCAGTCGGGGTCGGATCCGTCCTGCGGGATGTTCACCCGCCGCGGCTCGCTCCCGTCCAGCGCGATTCGATAAAGGCCCGATCGACCCGAGGCGTCGGTGCGTTGAAACAGGATCTCGCGGCTGCTCGCCGCCCAGCTCGGGCTTTCGTCCCAGGGCCCGGTAGTGAGCTGCTTCTCGCCCGTGCCATCGGGCTTGATGATGCCGATCCGACGTCCTCCTGCGTATCGTTGGGTGAAGACGATCCATTGGCCGTCAGGGCTCCATTCCGGAGCCGCGTACCAGCCTCCGCCGAAGCTGATCCGCCGCTGTCCGGAGCCGTCGGCGTTCATCACATAGAGCTGCTGCGATCCGCTGCGATCGCTTTCGAAGACGATCTTGCTGCCGTCGGGCGAGAAGCTCGGATCGGTGTCGACGCCGGGTGAGGTGGTGAGGCGCTGCGGCAGACCGCCGCTCGCGCCGACGACATAGATGTCGCAGTTCGATCCCTGCATCATCGAGAAGACAATCCGGCTGCCGTCAGGCGCATAGCGGGGAGCGAAACTGATCGCGTCAGCAAGGATCAGCGGCCGCTCCTGACCGGAGCTCAGGGTAACGATCCGAACATTGGGCTCGCCGCCGGCATAGCTAACATAAGCCAGCTCAGTCGCTTTGGGAGCAAGACGCGGCGTCAGCACCATCGTGTCCCCTGGCGTGACATAGCGATGATTGCTGCCGTCGCTGTCCATCAGGGCAATGCGTTTGATTCGCGCTTCGCCGATTCCGGTCTCCGCGACATAAGCGATCCGAGTGTCGAAAATTCCGGGAGCGCCAGTGATTGCGGTGTATGCGAGGCCCGAACATTTATGCGCTGCGCGGCGCCAGTCGCTCGGCGCGATAACGAAGCCCTTACGGGCGAGATTGCGACCCTTGTCCAAATCATAGACGTAGCAGCCGAAGGTCAGTCGGCCGTCGGGGCGTGACTGAACGAATCCGGTGACCAGCGCCTTCGCTCCGGCCGCGCGCCATTTGGAAAAGGTCGGTGCTGTAACTTCCGGATAGGAGTAATAATCGTCGCGGTTGGGTTTCAGCGGCATCAGCTCGGCCGTCTGCTGAAGGTCGGCGACGATCAGCTGCGTCGCATCCCAGCCGACTGCGAGCATCTCATTGCCGCGGTTGCCGCTGTCAGGGCTGGTCAACGGCGGGACCGCGATAACCGTTGCGCTTGGCGTGCCCGGTTGCTGCGCATGAGCCGCACCGGCGATTCCGATTGAAATGAGGGTGAGAGAAAATCGCTTCATCGGTCCGTCGCAATTGCCTTGAATTTCTCGACCCAGTCGCTGGGCTGCCGCCGCGGCCGACCCTCGCAATTGAGGAAGGCCGCAGTGACGCGAGCATCGGAAAGCAGTTCCGGGCCGCGCATGACTCGCTGCTGAATATGGACTGAGGAGGCGCGGACCTGATCGACATTGCTGACGACCTGCAGGTCTTCACCCAGATGCGCAGAACGACGATATTTGATGTCAACTTCGACCACCGCATAGGCGCTGCCGCTCGATCGAAGCTCTGCCGCCTGATCGACCCCAACCGCCCGGATCATGTCCGAGCGCGCGCGCTCCATGAACTTCAGATAGTTGGCATAATAGACGATCCCGTAAGCGTCCGTATCCTCGAAATAGACGGTGAGCGCGAAGCGGTGCTCGTTGCCGATAAAGCCGCCGCGATAGGGCGTATCGAGCGATTCTTGCACCATCCGATGCCGCACTAGCGACCAGAGAGTCGAAACGTAAACCCCGTCAGCGACGGCTGGAGGCGGCGATCTGAGCGACTTCGCGCACGAGATCGCCCTGGGCTTCCTCGACGTCGGACAAATGCATCCCCCAGCCGGGGAGGAAACCGCCGAACAGTCCCACTTCCCCACCGATGCGGTCGGTCCATTTCTCGCCTGGCTTGTGGTTCGTGCGGATCCATAAATAGCCCCGCTCACCATCGCTGATGCACTTGGCCGAGACCAGCCCAGTGGTCCCAAGATAGGGCGATGGCGGCGCACCTTGGGTCGACCAAATGATTGGGCCGCCGGGCACCGGCAGGCTTGAGCGGCTGAACCAATAGCTGTCGAGCGGGACCCAGTCGTTCGAGCCGGGCCGCGCCGGATTGACGCAGCCAACGGTCATTCCGGGCTGGTCGGCAACACCGAAGATCGCGCCGTCCGGCGGGACGTTATTCTCGCGGAAGCTGACATAGCTGATGACGCAGCCGGTCTCGCCCGGACGGCTGCACAGCGGCGTTTTCTTGAATGTGCCCCCAACCAGCCTGCCCTGAGGAACCAGCAGGTTGAAGCCCGGCAGGATCGCGAGCTTCATCCGCGCTGCGAGCGCCGGATTGGTCTCAATCTCCTTGGCAATCAACATCTGCAGCATCAGGCTGCCCTGGCTGTGGCCGATCAGAACGAAGGGCCGGCCATCATTCCTTGTCAGCAGATAATTGCGCCAGGCCGCGGCGACATCACGATAGGCCAGAGCTGCGGCATCGCGAATGTCTGCACCGGCGGAATAAGCGGCGACCGCGGCCAGCGTCATCTGGCGGTAGACGGGCGCGTAGGTACGGCACGCGGAAGCGAAGCGCGCGAACTGGCTCAACGCCACTCCCTTCTCCTCCGGACCGACGTTGAGGTCGCTGTTCATCCCCTGGTCGCGCGAGACCGTGGGATAGACGTAGAAACAATCGAGCGGTGGGTCCTTGGCAACGATGCTTTGGCTGGTCGATCCGTAGCCATTGGACGTCAAAACCGTTGATGTCAGCGCAGTCGAGCAGGGATCGGAGCGGCCGGGCAGGCAGAGCCAGGCGGAATCCTTGGAATAATCCGGGACGGCCGAAGTAGCCGGAACTTGTGCCGGAACCTCACCAGCCACCAGGATCGTCGATCCGACGAGCGCGAGTGCAGCTAGCCGGCCGAGGGCAAGGCTGTTCCGAGCGGAAATCCGCATATGCCTGAGTTGGAGAGAGAAGAAGAATCCCCGATCAAGTCCGGAGCGGCGGCGGTCATGGGGCATCTTGCTGCGTTACTTGCTTTCGAACAATCCGCCCTGACCGGCTTGAGGCACGGGCAAGCCGAGGTGAGCGTAGCCACGGCCATTCAGCGCACGCCCCCGTGCAGTCCGCGCAATGAGCCCGAGCTGAATGAGATAGGGCTCGATCACATCCTCGATCGTGTCGCGCGGTTCCGACAGTCCGGCGGCAAGCGTCTCCACGCCCACAGGTCCCCCGCCATAAAGATCGGCGATCATCGTCAGATAACGCCGGTCCATCGCATCGAGGCCGAGGCTGTCGATCTCCAGCCGCGACAGCGCCTTGTCCGCAGCCTCGGCAGTGATCGTGTCATTGCCCGAAGCATGCGCAAAATCGCGTACGCGCCGCAGCAGTCGCCCCGCGATCCGCGGAGTACCTCGTGAGCGGCGCGCAACTTCGCGAGCACCTTCGTCGGTGAGATCAGCGCCGAGCAGCCGCGCCGCCCGCCCCACGACCTGCTCGAGTTCTTCCACGGTGTAGAAATTCAGCCGCACCGGAATTCCGAAACGATCGCGCAGCGGCGTCGTCAGAAGCCCCTGCCGAGTCGTCGCTCCGATCAGCGTAAAGCGCGGGAGCTCGATCCTGACCGAGCGCGCCGACGGCCCTTCGCCGATCATCAGGTCGAGCGCCCGGTCCTCCATCGCCGGGTAGAGCACCTCCTCGACCGCCGGGTTGAGCCGGTGGATCTCGTCGATGAACAGAACGTCTCCGTCCTCCAAATTGGTGAGGAGGGCCGCAAGGTCGCCCGACTTGGCAATGACCGGCCCCGAAGTGGCACGGAAGCCGACGCCCATTTCGCGTGCGAGAATGCCGGCAAGCGTGGTCTTGCCGAGCCCCGGCGGGCCGTGGAGCAGCACATGGTCAAGCGCCTCGCCGCGGCCCTTGGCCGCCTGCACGAACACCCGCAAATTTTCGCGCGCCGCCCGCTGGCCGATGAACTCATCGAGGCTCTTCGGACGAAGCGCGGCATCGGCATCCTCGGAGGTCCGTTCAGGCGTCGTGATGCGGGCAGGGTCCGTTGCCATCGCCGATTGATTCGCAGATGCACGGCGCCGCGACAAGCGCGAACGGAGGGGGCGGACGAAAGTCGATCGGCGGACACGACCACCGGGTTGCACGCGCTCAGGATGAGCGCCCAAGGCGCTATGCAGGGTCTTCGCCCGGTTTCAGGCCTTCACTTTGCCGCCTTCTTCAGCGCAAGGCGCACCAGCGCATCCAATGTTGCATCCTGACCAAGTTCGTCTTGCGCGGCGTTGACCGCTGCGCTGGCCTCGGCCGGCCTGAACCCGAGATTGGCGAGCGCCGAGAGCGCGTCCGTCGCCGCGCTGCCCCGCGGAGCGGGTGCGGTCCCGCCGGGAGCGCTGACCAAGAGCTTGCCCCGAAGCTCGTTGGCGATGCGCGCTGCGAGCTTCGGGCCGACGCCATTGGCGCGGCCGATCATCGCCCTGTCATCCTGACTTACTGCGCGGGCGAGTTCGTCCGGCGACAGGACCGAGAGGATCGCAAGTGCGAGACGGCCGCCGACGCCCTGGATCGAGGTCAGCGCGCGGAAGGTGTCACGCTCGGCTACCGCACCGAAGCCAAACAGGGTCCAGGCATCTTCGCGCACCTGCAGTTCAGTCAGAACGAGCACCTGCCCGCCGACGGGTCCGAGCGCGTCCAATGTCCGAGCACTAAGGTGCACGAGATAGCCAACCCCGCCAACATCGATCACTGCGCTGTCGCTCGTGGTTTCGGCAAGGGTTCCTGTCAGGCGCGCAATCATCAGTCGAATGGCTTAAGCGATGCGACGCGCAGTCGCCAGATGATGTGCGTGCGTAATCGCTACCGCGAGCGCGTCGGCGGCATCGGGGCCGGCGATCTTCACTCCGGGAAGCAACCGCGAGATCATTGCGTGGACCTGCAGCTTCTCCGCGCCGCCGGTCCCGACCACCGCCTTCTTGACGAGCCGCGGCGCATATTCGCCGACCTCGATGCCCGCGCGAGCAGCGCACATCAGCACTACCCCGCGCGCTTGTCCGAGTTTGAGCGTCGATTGTGGATTCCGGCTTACGAACACCTCCTCGACCGCGGCTGCAGTCGGCGCGTGGTCTTTCAGCAGCGCTTCGAGCTGGTCGGCAAGCGCCGATAGGCGCCTGGGAAGGGACGCGGAGACATCCGTCTTGATCTGGCCGTTGCCGATGTGGGCGAGGCGGTTGCCGTCAGCCTCGATCAGGCCCCAGCCGGTGGTGCCGAGCCCCGGATCGAGACCGAGGATCCTCACGCGAAGTTGGCCAGCTCCTCGTCGGGGATCTTTTCATTGCCCCAGACGGCCTGGACGTCGTCATCCTCATCGAGCGCTTCCATCAGCCGCGCAAGCTGCTGCGCCTGCTCGCCGCGGACCTCGACTTCAGTCGACGGCTTCCACGCGAGCTTCGCGCCCTCGCCTTCGCCGAGCATCGGCTCGAGCGCTTTCGCGACTTCGTGCAGCGAATCGATGCTGGTCCAGATCCGGTGACCATCCTCGTCGGATTCGACATCTTCAGCGCCCGCTTCGATCGCTGCTTCCAGCACCTTGTCGGGATCGCCGGCGCTCGCCGGATATTCGATCAATCCCAGGCGATCGAAGCCATGGCTGACGCTGCCGCTTGCGCCGAGGTTGCCGCCATTCTTGGAGAAGATGGTCCGTACGTTGGTCGCGGTGCGGTTGCGGTTGTCGGTCAGAGCTTCGACTATCAGCGCCACTCCGCCAGGGCCGAAGCCTTCGTAGCGGATCTCCTCGTAATTTTCAGCGTCGGAGCCGGACGCCTTGTCGATCGACCGCTGAATATTGTCCTTGGGCATCGACTGGGCGCGGGCGGCGATGATCGCCGCACGCAGTCGCGCGTTGGCGTCAGGGTCAGGGAGGCCCATCTTGGCCGCAACGGTGATTTCCCGGCTCAGCTTGGAGAAGAGGGCGGAGCGCTTCTTATCCTGCGCCCCTTTGCGGTACATGATGTTCTTGAATTTGGAATGACCGGCCATTTGCGGAACCTTATTCCAAACCGAGCGCCTGGCGATAGGTCTCAAGGAGCGCGTCCGCCTCCTGGCGAGCATGCGTCTCCATCTTCCTCAGCCTGACGATCGCGCGCATCGTCTTGGTATCGTAGCCATTGGCCTTCGCCTCGGCATAGACATCGCGGATGTCGTCAGCGATGCCCTTCTTCTCTTCCTCCAGACGTTCGATTCGCTCGATAAACAGCCGCAGCTGGTCGGCGGCGACAGTGCCTTCGGCCACTTCCATCTCCGATTTTGGTGTTTGAATTGCGGCTGTAGCGGGTTGAACAGTCATATCAAGCGACTAAGGCAGGTCAGTGACCCAAACTCTTGTCCCCCGCTCGCGCAAGGTGAAAATCCTCGCGACGCTTGGCCCAGCGTCGAGCGATCCAAAGATCATCCGCAAGCTCATGCTTGCAGGCGCAGACGCGTTCCGAATCAACATGAGCCATGGCGACCAGCAGCAGAAAGCAACGCTGGTCGAGGCGATCCGGGCGCTCGAGAAGGAATTCCACCGCCCGACCACCATCCTCTTCGATCTGCAGGGGCCCAAGCTGCGCGTCGGCCATTTCGACGGTGGTCGTACAGTGCTCGAAAAGGGCAGCACCTTCACCTTCGACGCTGCCGGAAAGGCAGGCGACAGCCGGCGGGTGCAGTTGCCGCATGCGGAACTGTTCGAGGCGGTCAAACCCGGCACCAATATTCTGATCGATGACGGCCGGGTCCGACTCAAAGTGCTGGAAACCGGCGATCACAAGATCATCAGCGAAGTGCAGGTCGGCGGGACGGTCTCCGACAACAAAGGCGTCAACGTTCCCGACGTGGTGGTGCCGATACCTGCACTGACGGAAAAGGACCGGGACGATCTTCAGTTCGCGTTGGAGCAGCGTGCGGACTGGATTGCATTGTCGTTCGTCCAGCGCCCCGAGGATGTTGCCGAAGCGCGAACCCTGATCGGGGACCGGGCAGCGCTCCTCGCCAAGATTGAGAAGCCCGCGGCAATTGATCGCCTCAACGACATCATCGCGCTTGCCGATGCAGTGATGG
>DASVYN010000022.1:0-11360 GCA_036392155.1 Sphingomicrobium sp. | reverse complement strand
TGCGCGGCGCGTTGGTGGAGGTCGACCGCGCCGCGCTGCCGCCTCTCGACGAAGGCGAATATTATCACGCTGATCTGATTGGCCTGCCTGCCCTTGATCGAGACGGGAAAGAAGTCGGCAGAGTCGCCGCGGTCGAAAATTACGGGGCAGGAGACCTGCTCGAAATCCTGTCGCCGGACGGCAAGCGCTCGCTCATTCCGTTCCGCCAAGGAATTGCCGATCTAAAGGACGAGAGGATCGTGCTCGACCCGGAATTTCTCGCCTAAAGCGCCATTTCCCAGTTCTGGCCGACCAGTGGCACGCCGAAATCCTCGTGCGCCTGCTCCCCGACAAGCTGGAATCCGACCGACTCGTAAATCTTTCTTGCCGAATCCAGACCCTTGTTGGTCCAAAGCATGATGCGCTCGTAACCGGCCGACCGCGCGAACGAAATAGATTGATCCACCAGTTTTGCGCCGACGCCGTTCCCGCGTGCCTCCGGCTCGACCAGAAGGCAGCGAAGCTGCGCCACATTCGGCTCGCGCCGAACGACGAACACGCACCCGACCCGCGCTCCGTCCAGTTCCGCGATCCAGCAGCGTTCGCGGTCGGGATCATGGCTTGTCGCAAATCGTCCGAATAGTTCGGCGACCAGCCCCTCGAAGCGCGTCCCCCAGCCGAACTGCGTCTTGTAGATGACGCCATGCCGCTCGATTGCCCAGCCGAAATCCCCCGACCTCGGCTCGCGAAGAACGACGTCGGCTCCGTTGCTCCGTTTCCGCTTGCTTGTCAGGCGAGTGATCAAGCCCATCGCTGCGGTGAGCTGGGTGCGTTCCTGGTCATCAAGACCTGCAATCGCATCGCCGATCCGTTCCGCCGCCTTGCGGTCCAGTTCACCGAATAGGGCGATGCCGGCCGCTGTCGGGCGTAGCGCTGAAGCGCGGCCGTCCGCTGCGGCTTGACGCTCGATCAGGCCGTCGGCTTCGAACCGCTTCAGCATTCGGCTGAGATAGCCGGCATCGAGCCCCAGCTGCTGGATGATTTCACGCGCAATCATGCCCGGGCGATGAGCCAATTCGTACAGCACTCGGACTTCGGCAAGCGAGAAACTGGTGCCGAGATGGTGTTGCTCGAGCGCCCCCACCCAACGCGTGTAGAAGCGGTTGAATGCCCGTACGTCGGCGATCGTGTCTGCTGCCATTGAACTACCTCCGCCACATGGATCCACAAAATAGTTGACACAGTCAACTAATTTGAGCGGACCGGCACGGACGTGCCTGTGATCTTTCGCTGCAAAGCCGGGACCCCGCGCGCGCTTGGAAAGACGCGGCTCTTCGCTCCGTCGGCGACCAAGAAGGTCGAGTTGGAAACCGGCGCGCGACATATAGCCGCAGTCAGCACCGCCGGCCCGCCGCCGAAGATCAATCAATCGAATGCTTCATCCATGCGGACCGCAATGGATTGTGTTAGCGAGGGCTGCGGGCGGAGGGGAGTGCCTCGATTGGCGTTTATCATCGGCGCGATATTGCTTCAGATTCTGATGGCCTTGCTGCGCGGTCGGCCGCTTCCTCGACGTGGTCGGCAAAAGAGTCTCGCGGTCACGGTTTCGGCGCTACCGATCCCGGCGATGGTTCTGGCTCTTAGTCTGTATCTTTTCCTCAGCGCACCGCTGACCGTGCACATGCCCATTGCGCCGAGACAAGCGCAATGGCGGCAGCAAGGCGAGGTCGCCCTCATGGCGGGCACGGCCGTTCTGTACTTCCTCGGTTTCGCTGTCGTGCGGCTTGCGGTGCGGTTTACTCTTTCGGCAAGACCCGATCATCTCGGAGAGATTTTCGAGTGACGTTCCGCGCCTCCGTTCTAACGCTTTACCCCGACATGTTTCCGGGGCCGCTCGGCACCAGCCTGGCGGGACGGGCGCTCAGCGCGGGCGTGTGGTCGCTCGAAGCCCGGAACATTCGCGACTTCGCGACCGATCGGCACCGGAGCGTCGACGACACACCAGCGGGCGGCGGGGCAGGGATGGTGCTTCGCCCGGACGTGCTGGCCGCAGCGCTCGACAGCGTTGCCGACGGCCGTCCGATGCTTGCGCTGACGCCGCGCGGAACACCGCTGATCCAGGGCCGCGTGCGCGAACTGGCAGCAGGCGGCGGCGTGATCCTGCTCTGCGGCCGCTTCGAGGGTTTCGACGAGCGGATCTTCGAGGCGCGGTCTCTCGAGCCCGTGTCGATCGGCGATTATGTGCTCTCGGGAGGAGAGCTTGGCGCAATGGTGATCCTCGACGCTTGCGTAAGGCTGCTCCCCGGGGTAATGGGCGCGGCCTCCAGCGGAGAGGAGGAGAGCTTCGAGCAGGGTCTCCTGGAATATCCGCATTATACCCGGCCTGTGACATGGGAAGGGCGCACGATCCCCGAAGTGCTGCGATCGGGGGATCATGCGAAGATCGCAGCTTGGCGACACAGCCAGGCGGTCGAAGATACACGGCTAAGGCGGCCGGACCTGATCGAGCGCCACGGGGGCGCTGCGCAGGCACCGCCCTCTGGCGCGCAGCGACGAGATGCGAAGGCAAAGAGGAAATGAACCTGATCGAGACCCTGGAGCGCGAGGCAATCGACGCGCTGACCAAGGAAAAACCCGTCCCCGAATTCCGTCCCGGAGATACGCTTCGTGTCGGCGTCAAGGTGATCGAAGGCGACCGGACCCGCGTGCAGGCGTTCGAGGGCGTGTGCATCGCCCGCTCGAACAAGGGGGTCGGATCCAACTTCACCGTCCGCAAGATTTCGTTCGGCGAAGGTGTCGAGCGCGTCTTTCCGCTCTATTCGCCGATCATCGACAAGATCGAGGTCGTGCGTCGCGGGGACGTTCGCCGTGCAAAGCTCTACTATCTGCGCGGTCGCACCGGTAAGGCAGCCCGCATCGCCGAGCGCCGCACCATTCAGCGTGATGTTCCAGGTGGACAGGGCACCGAAACCGGGGCCAAGGAAGCCTGAGAGCGTTCATAGGCAAGCCGTTGAAGGGCGGGGTGTTCGCACTCCGCCCTTTTGCTTCGTACGCGGCAAAGCCCATGTTCGCAGGAAATTTTCCGCTCGAACGTCTCTTCTCCCTCGCCCGACGGACGCTTCGTAACGCTGCTTGAGAACCGCGTTGGACTGTCCCGGCGCGACCCCAGGCGATTGCCGGCGAAGGGCCGCACGCCCGCGGTTCGACCACAATCACCCGTTTCCTGGACGAGAAAGTGCTGAAACAGCCCCAACTCAATTAGCGGCGTGGGCTTGAAATGCCGCGATCGACCAGCCGCGTGTAGAGATGCCAGGTTGCATAACCGAGCCACGGCAGGACAAAGGCGAGCCCGACGAAGGCCGGAATCGATCCGAGAATCAGAAGCGCCAGAACGATCAGGCCCCAGCGGACCATTTGTCCCCTGTTGGCATGCACCGCGCGCCATGAGACGGCGACCGCTTCGGATGCGCTCATATTGCGGTCGACCAGCATCGGCATGGAGACGACGCTCAAGGCCAGTACGATCCAGCCGAAGATTGCTCCGACGAGTGCACCGGCAAGGATGAGCGTCCAGCCGCGAACCGTCCCGAAAACCATTCCGAGGAAGTCGCCGATCGACTGAGGCGCCGTCCAGCCGAAGATCAGCGCATAAAGTGCGCCGGCGGAGAGCAGCCAGACGAAGAAGACCGCCAGCAGCAGACCTGCGACGATTCCCATATCGTCGACCGATGCGCGCTGACGAACGTCGAGAAAGTTGAACCAGTGCAGGTCGCGCTCGCCGTCCTCTCGCCGCTTGGCGAGCTCGTAGAAGCCGACCGCGGCTACCGGTCCAAGGAGGCCGACCCCTGCAACCACCGGGAAAAAGAAGGGCATCAGCGGCATGCTGGTCGACATCACGACCGCGGCCAGGCCAATGACGGTGTAGATCAGACCGGCCAAGACGATGTCTCCGCGGAAAGTGAGGAAATCGTTCAGTCCCTCCCGCAGCGCGATCCTCAAATCCTCGTCGCCGATCTTGCGGATGGGAATTTCAGCGGATTTCCTGCCTGCGCTGCCGCGTTCCATTGTACTCGTCGCCATGACACCTCCTTCAGACGGTGCCGTCCGACGCAACCGGCGCCGGGCGCCTCTTGAGATTCATAACATAGTACGACCGAGTCGGTCAGAGGTTCACGCGCGCAAAGACGATGGCCTCGTCGCGGTTGTACTGCGGACGGGCGAAACGTGGCCGTGCTGCGACAAGCGGCACGGCGCTCGGCGGCAGCGGCGCCTTGCTCCCGAGGACCAGAAAGGTGATCGGCTTCGGCTGACCGGTCGTGAGCTGCAGCGTCACGCCGTCACAGCTCCGGCCGAAGCAGTCGATGAAAAATCTTCCATCTTCGTTCTGATCGATTGGGCGGACGAAGGTTCCAACGCCAGCGGTGCGGATCTTCGCATCGGCCGGCGCGATAAGCTCGACATGCTCATTGCCGTTTGCGGTCAGCCTGAGCGACAAGCTGCGCTCGTTGCCGTTCCTGATTTGCGACAGAAGCTGGACTTGCGGCGCTCTTGCACGTGGGTCCGCCGGTGCTGCCGCGATCCAGCGCGGACGGTCGCTGAACGGCAGCTCGCCGCGTTTCCATCGGCCGGGATAGGGCAGGGATGCACCGTCGTTCAGCACCGACCACCAGCTCTTGTGGACGGAGGCGTCGGTCACGTGCTGGATCACGAACCGCTGCTGGCGATCCGCCGAATAGGCCGGAACGGTCGCCGCGAGCGCGCAAAAAGCGAGGGTAAGGACACTGCCCGTCCAGGCTGCATCAGGGCCGCCGGCTGCAGCGACCAGCGGCTTTGCCTCGATCAGCACCGGAATGATCAGCAGCGCGGCCAGTGGTGCGAAGATCCACATCGGACCGCCGTTCAGTAGCTCCTGCAGCAGCCCAAGCATTGCGCCCCATGTCAGGTAGAGGAACAGAATCGCCGCAATCGAAGCCAGCTGTTCAGTGCGCTTCCACCATCGCGCCGCGACCACGCCGGTCAGCACCAGCAACGGCGGAAAGAGGAAGAAGATGATTCCGCCTGGGGCAATCAGTCCGATCGCCGCGCCAGCGCCCGAAAAAATGAGCCAGAACGCCGGTCGCAGGCGTGTGCGCTCGACCGCACCGCCAATCGTTGCAAGCAAGACCGCCGCAGCCGAAATCGTGGCGGCGTAGACGGCAAGGTGCGTCCACACCGGATGCGCTCGCCAGAACATGCCGTGCCGCGCCGCGCCGATCATGGCGAGGACCAGCCACGACAGCATCGTCGATAGAATGGCTGTCCCCAGAATTATCACGGCGCTGCGGAGCAATCCTCCCCGCCGCAACGAAACCACAGTGAAGGCGAGCAGCAGGCCGGCCAATGCCGCAACACCCAGGCTGATCGGCAGCGCGATCAGGCCGCATCCACCGATATCCATGAAGATACGATCTCCGCCGCTCGTCCTTGGCGCGGCGTTCGCTAGAGCGAGCGTCAGCGCGAGCGTCTCGTCCCCCATATGCTGCAGCGTCGCCGGATCGAGCGCCGCCAGATCGTCGCCGGGTGAGTGGTAGCGTGTTTCGTTGCCGATCGGCGCGAGGTTGAGCGTCAGCCAGCCGCGCTCGGCGAAGCTGTTGACGTCGGTATAGTTGGGCAGAAGCCGGTAAACGTCCGTCGAAAGCGAGTTTGCGACCGGATTCTTCACAGTCTCGGCGAAGATGCGGATCGGCGCAGCGTTGGGACGGCTGGTCTCGAACATGTTGACCGGACCGCGCACGCCTCGCGCCTCAAGATTGATGAGGCTGTCGACCTTACGGCTCAAGGGATCGGCGAGGAAGGCGCGTGCCCCGACCAGGCCCAGTTCCTCGCCTTCGTTGAACAGCAGGATCACCGGCCGCTTGAGCGGCCGGCCTTTCAGCTTCGCCGCGACCTCGAGCAGGGTCGCAACGCCGATGCCGTCATCGGCCGCGCCGGGCCCGACTGGCGTACTGTCGTAATGGGCGTTGAGCAGCACGGCCGTGCCGGTCCGTGGACCCAGAACGGCCATTAGGTTTCGAACTCGGGCGCAGGAGACGCCGCGCTGCTTGAAAAGTTCGTCGCAAGCGAACTGGTCGCGGACGATCGGCGTCAGGCCGAGTTGCTGCAGCTGCGCCACGAGGCGAGACCGGACCTGGTCGTCGGCAACCGTATCGGCGGGGTGCGGTCGCTGGTCGCCGAGCACGAACGCCAGGCGCATCCTGGCGCGCGGCGTGTCGAATTCGCTGGCGTGAGAGCGGGTGCGCGGTGCCGGCGGCTGTTCAAGCAGCGGCGTTGCCGCCAACGCGCCAAGCAGCGCAAAAAAAACCAGCGCGAGCCACGAGCTCTCCTTGCGCACCATTCCCCCAGCCGTGATATATTGACGCGAAGAAGCCTATCGCTTTCCAAATGCGGTTGCGATAGGGGCACGGTTCCCATCATTTGGGATCCCAAAATTCGGAGTGATTGAAATGGGCTATCGGGTCGCGGTCGTCGGCGCCACCGGCAACGTCGGTCGTGAAATGCTGAACATTCTTGCCGAACGGCAATTCCCACTCGACGAAATCGCCGCGGTCGCGTCGTCGCGCTCGACCGGCGATGAGATCGATTTTGGCGACAGCGGTGAAACGCTCCGTGTCAAAAATCTCGAGCATTTTGATTTTTCCGGCTGGGACATTGCGCTGTTCGCGGCCGGTTCCGGTCCGACCAAGATCCACGCTCCGCGCGCCGCCCAGGCGGGCTGCACGGTGATCGACAATTCATCGCTCTATCGGATGGACCCCGACGTCCCGCTGATCGTGCCCGAGGTCAATGCTCAAGCGATCGCCGGCTATACCAGGAAGAACATCATTGCGAACCCGAACTGCTCGACGGCGCAGCTGGTGGTGGCACTGAAGCCGCTCCACGACGCAGCCAAGATCAAGCGCGTCGTCGTTTCGACCTATCAGTCGGTCTCGGGCGCCGGTAAAGCGGGGATGGACGAGCTGTTCGAGCAGTCGCGCAACATCTTCGTGGGTGACCCGAACGAGCCCGCATTCTTTACCAAGCAGATCGCCTTTAACGTGATCCCCCATATCGACGTCTTCCTCGACGACGGCTCGACCAAGGAAGAGTGGAAGATGGTGGTCGAAACCAAGAAGATCCTCGATCCTGCGATCAAATTGACTGCGACGTGCGTCCGAGTGCCGGTATTCGTCGGCCATTCAGAAGCCGTGAACATTGAGTTCGAGAACGAAATCTCGGCCGAGGAGGCCAGGACCGTTCTTCGCGAGGCCCCGGGCGTGATGGTCGTCGATAAGCGCGAGAATGGCGGCTATGTGACGCCGGTCGAGGCGGTCGGCGACTATGCGACCTATGTCAGCCGCATCCGCGAGGATCCGACGGTCGATAACGGCCTCAGCCTGTGGGTGGTAAGCGACAACCTCCGCAAGGGCGCGGCGCTCAATGCAGTGCAGATCGCCGAGCTGCTCGGCCGCAAGCACCTGAAGAAAGCGGCATAGGCTGGAAAAAAGCGCCCCGGCCATTCGCCGGGGCCAAGCTCGAGCGGTCTTTTGTCGCTATCCGCTACGGTTTTTCGCCCCAGTAGCGCAGCAGATTGGCCTGGACGAGCTGAAGCCGAGTGAAATTCTCCTGGTCCATCTTGAGTCCCTCGAGCGCGGCCACCTCGTTCAACTCAAATAGCAGATTTCGGCGAAACGGGTCGGGGACTCGGCTCTGGATGAACGTGATCGCAACCAGCCGCTCCCCGCGCGTGACCGGAACGACCTGGTGGAGCGTGTCCGACGGGTAGACGATCGCTTCGCCCGGCTGAAGCTTGAAGATCAGATCGGCGTCCCCGAGACGGACGTGCAGCTCGCCTCCGTCATATTCCCCGGGCTCATTGAGGAACACGGTGCAGGAAAGATCGCTGCGAATGGTTCCGTTCGGCAGCTGAATGAAGGCGGCGTCGGCATGAGCGCCATATTTCATTCCGGGTTTGTAGCGGGTGATCAGCGGCGGAGCGATCAGCACCGGAAACGCAAATTCTCTGAATTCCTCGCTTCGCCCGAATGCCTGGAGCAGAAGCTGCGAGCTTCGCTGATAGGCTTGTTGATCGTGGAGCTGTTCGTTGAACTTCGTTTTGTTGTGCGGATTGGTGATCCGGCCATCGACGAAGGGAGCGGCCGCCGCGATTCGGCGGCATTCGGCGACTTCCTGATCGGTCAGAACTTGCAGGACTCGATACATCAAAACTCCCCTGATCGCGCGAGTGCCCGCGCCAGGACCGGCGACTTCTCGGCCGCGCGACGCAGCTTATCAAGGGCGCCGGCGATATTCTGACGATCGAGCATCCTTGCTTCGTCGATGAGGTCTCTCCTGAGCTGCGGACTGTAATCGTAGGATGTATCCTTCGAATAGCGCGTCATCAGCGGACCGCGGGCGATCGCCTGGATCCTGACGGAATCGAAAACGAAGCCAAACGAGAGGGCCAGTCGCTGCAAGGCAGCCTCCATGTCGTCGAGGGCACGATCGAAATCCAGCCACTCGATTTTCCGATCGCTCATGCGCGTTGCGGCGGCTTCGAGAGCCGACATTTCGCAGGCCCAGGCGAACGCGGCGAGATCCGCGTCATTGGCTGCCCGGTCGAACCCGGTCACGCGGCGCTCGAGGCGCTGCGCCCGGATTGGCGCAAGCATCCGCAGCTCCTTGACGCTATTCTCGCCGGCGAGAATGCTTCCGATGTAGTTGGCCGGCGTCGCGTAAAGGAACAGCGCGCGCTCGCCCGACGGGACCAGCTCCGGCGCGATTTCGCTGACCAGGCTCGTGGCCTTGATGCATGCGACTTGCCCAGCGCTGAATGTCCGCGACATCAGCTGGGGAATGCGAGCGAGATAGCTTTGCCTGATTTCCGGCGGGCTCATTGCAAGATCGCGCAGAATGCGCGGCTCGCGGACGGCGAGCACATTGTCGATCTCGCCGAGCAGCCGGGAAACGAGTGTCGAGCCGACATGGCCGATATGAAAGATCCAGCGCGCGTCGCGCCGCATAGCGACGGCGATTGCGTCTTCCACTTGTCGCCATGGAAGGATGTGGGCGTCCACTTGGCTTTGCATCAGTCGATCGTCGAGGAAGCTGGCCGCGCGATAGCTGTCGCGATTCATCGCCACCAGACGCACTTTGCCGGCCGACGGGTCGAGAGCCTGGGCCAGCCAGCAAGCGTCGCGGGCGATCTCTTCGCTGGTCGGGGCGCTGGACATGCCGTCCCTTAGCCGCGCAAAGGGCGGGTCACCAAGGGAGGTGAACAATGCCCGAGCCGATGACCGGCGGTTGTGCCTGCGGGCGGGTGCGCTACACGGCGGTGGTCCGCGACGATGACGCCTATCTGTGCCACTGCCGGATGTGCCAACGATCGACAGGCTCGGTTTCGATCGCCTTCAAGAGCATGAAGCAAGCCGACGTCCAATGGCAGCATCAGCCCGACTGGTACGACAGTTCGCCAATTGCTCTTCGTCCTTACTGCCGGGAATGCGGCACCTCGCTCGGGTTCAAATTCAAGGAAGGGAGCGACAAAATGGATCTGACCGTCGCTTCGTTCGACGATCCGTCGCGCTTCCGGCCCAAACATCATTTCGGCGCTGAGAGCATGCATCGCGCCTGGCTCAACACCGAAGGGCTGCCCGAGATGCGGACCGAGGATTATCCGGTTCTCGTGAACAAATGGGTCGACGCCACAGGCGAGTTTCCTGGATGAGCCAGCCCCAGGTTCACCGCTGGACTGCATCGGATGGTATCGAACTCGCTTATCACGAGCTTGGGGAGGGGCGAACCGTCGTGCTGCTGCACGGGCTGTTCTCCGATGCGAACATGAACTGGATCAGGTTCGGTCATGCGGCGCGGATTGCTGCGGAGGGGTTCCAGGTGATCATGCCCGATCTTCGCGCACACGGCCTGAGCAGCAGTCCACACGAGCCCGAATATTATCCTTGCGGAATCCTCGCGCGCGATCTGCGCGAGCTGATCGCCAATCTCGGACTGAGCGATTTTGATCTTGGCGGCTTTTCGCTGGGGGCCCGAACTACCGTCGAAGGCGTGGGTGAGGGGCTTCGGCCACGACGTGCGATCCTCGGCGGCGCCGGGCTGGATGGGCTTCGTCACTGGGAGCGGCGCAAGCATTTCTTTCTCGACGCGATCGAGCTGTTCGACCGGGTGCCGAGGGGCGACCCACATTGGCTGTCGATTCAGTTCATGAAGAGCCAGAAGGTGGATCGGATCGCCGCAGCCTTGCTGCTTCAGAGCTTCGCCGATGCTTTCATGGACTGGCTCAAGGCCTTCACCATGCCCACTCTGGTGGTTTGCGGTTCGAAGGACGACGACAACGGATCGGCGGAGGAGCTTGCTGCGGCTCTTCCGAACGCCCGGTTTCGCGAGGTGCCCGGCACCCACATGAGCTCGGTCACCGGGGCGGAACTTGGCGAGGCTATCGCGACATTCCTGGCGTCGTAGACAAGGGGCGCCTCCGGAGGCGCCCCTTGCGCGAGCCATTTCTACTGCTGCGTAGGAGCTGTCGACTGAGCCCGACCGCGACCGCTCAAAGTCGACCGGACTCCGCCACCGCCGCTGCGCCTGCCGAGACTGGCATTACCGCCGCCGGTTTCGCTCATCCCGCGGCGTTGGGTGGAAGATGATTTTCGGGTCGTCAGCCCGCCGGTATCGTCGCCCGAGCCGAAGTTCTCGCTCCACTCGCCGATCTGGTTGCTCAGGTTGCTGAGCTGATGACTGATTTGAGCACGCCTGGACCAGAGGAAGAGTCCAGCGGCTGCGGCACCGGCAGTAGCCGCTGCAGCCGCCAGTGGACGCTCGCGCACCAGCTCCGTGACACCCCAGTCATTGCTGCTCCTGGACCGATTGCTGTTTCTCGGCATCCTATCTCTCCTGGCAAATTGTTTCGCTCTCAACCCGATCAAACGATTGAAAGCGTTCGCTGTTCGCTCCTTCAGGAAGCGTCAGCGGCGAGGAGAGACACGGCAGCGATCAATCGTCAGGCGGTCGCCAGCTGATCGAGCATCGTCTCGGCGCTTGAAGCACGATATTCGCCCGGCTGCTCGACGTTAAGCTGTTCCACGACCCCGTTGTCGACGATCATGGAATAACGCTGTGAGCGCTTTCCAAGGCCGAATTGGCTGCCGTCGAATGATAGTCCGACTGCGTCGGTGAAGGCGCCATTGCCATCCGCAAGCATGGTAATATCCCCGCTACCGTCGCGCTGGCCCCAGGCGGCCATGACAAAGGGGTCGTTGACCGAGATGCAGGCGATCTCGTCCACACCTTTGCCTTTGAGTTCGCTGGCTTTGTCGACGTAGGACGGCAGGTGGCGTGCCGAGCAGGTTGGA
>DASVYN010000021.1:0-7423 GCA_036392155.1 Sphingomicrobium sp. | reverse complement strand
GGCTGCGAGCACGGCTGCATCTACTGCTTCGCGCGGCCGAGCCACGCCTATCACGACCTCTCGCCAGGCGTGGACTTCGAATCACGATTGTTCGTAAAGCCCAATGCTGCGCAACTGCTCCACGCTGCATTGGCACGACCAGGTTATGAATGCCGCCCGATCGCCATGGGCACCAACACCGACCCTTACCAGCCGATCGAGGAACGTTGGCGCATTACCCGCTCTTTGGTCGAGCTGCTGCTCGAAACGCGGCATCCGTTTACGATCACAACCAAGTCGGATCGGGTGCTTCGCGATATCGATCTGTTGAAGAAGTGCGCGGATTTGCGGATCGCATCGGTTGCCATTTCGGTAACGTCACTCGATTCGAAGGTCGCAAGAACGCTCGAGCCGCGCGCCCCCCAGCCTCGAAAGCGGCTTGCCGCAATCAAGACTCTAAATGGCGTCGGCGTGCCCTGCTACATAGCGATCGCACCGGTGGTCCCGCAGATCACCGACCACGAGCTCGAGCATCTTGTGGAAGCGGGGGTCGAGGCGGGAGCACCAGGAGGCTTCTACCTCCCGGTTCGGCTTCCGCACGAAGTCGCTCCCTTGTTCCGTGCCTGGCTTGACGAACATTATCCCGACCGCGCCTCGAAGGTGATGGCGACAATCCGCTCGCTCCGCGGCGGGCGCGACAATGATCCGAACTTCTTCAGTCGGATGCGCGGCCAAGGCCCCTGGGCCGAGCTGCTGAGGACGCGCTTCGACCTGGCGTGCAGGAAATATGGCCTGAAACAGGCCCGGGTCGAGCTGCGCACCAGTCTCTTCCGCCCGCCGGAAGGCGACCAGATGCGACTGCTTTGATCGATAAGCGGTCAAATTTTATCGATGCGGGGCGGTGACTCGACCTGCTTGCCTGCCCTAGCAAACAGCAATGAAAAGACCCTTTCTCGCGCTGGCGCTCGCGTCCGCCGGTCCAGCCCTGGGCCAACAATCGATTGCCACGCTGCCGCCACCGGTGCTCGTCGATCCCAAAGTCGCGGAGCTACGCGACAATGCGCTGAACGATGACGGATATGCCTGGGATATTGTCGAAGGGCTGACGACCGAGGTCGGTCAGCGGTTGGCGGCGACCGAGGCTGAAGCCCGGGCGCGCGACTGGGCCGTGAAGCGCCTCACTGCAATGGGTTTTTCCAACGTCCGCGTCGAACCGTTCACGATGCCGGTCTGGACGCGCGGCACAGAAAGCGCGGAAATCGTCTCACCATTCCCGCAGAAGCTCACCGTAGCGGCTCTCGGCTACAGCGGCTCGACCGGGCCGGCAGGCGTCACTGGCGAAATCGTCTATTTCGCGAGTCTCGACGCGCTTCGCGCCGCACCCGACAGTGCGGTCAAGGGCAAGATCGTCTTCATCGACCACCATATGATGCCTGCGCAGGACGGTTCGGGATACGGCCCGTTCGGCGCGCCGCGGCGGCAGGGCCCGACGATCGCCTCGAAAAAAGGTGCGCTCGCGATCGTCATTCGCTCGATCGGCACTGACCAGCACCGCAATCCGCACACCGGCGTGCAATATTTTACCGATGGTGCAACGCCTATTCCGGCCGGTGCACTGAGCATCCCCGATGCGGAGCAGCTCGTGCGCATTCTTGCGCGCGGCAAGCCGGTTGTCATGCATCTGACCTTGGTCAGCCAGAAAGCCGAGGGCGGGCACTCGGGCAATGTCATCGCCGAAATTCCAGGACGCGATCCCAAGGCGCCGATCCTGCTGATTGGTGGGCATCTCGACAGCTGGGATCTGGCCACTGGCGCGATCGACGACGGAGCGGGAGTCGCGATCACCACCGCCGCAGCGAAGCACATCATGGATGCCGGGCGGCCGCTGAGGACCATTCGCGTCGTCTGGTTCGGCGCCGAGGAACCCGGCGGGTTCGGCGGCAAGGCTTATGCCGAGAGCCACGGCAAGGAACGCTATGCCATTGCCGGAGAAAGCGATTTTGGCGCGGATCGAGTGTGGCGCTTCAGCTCGCAGCTGATGAAGACAGATCCAGCTACCTATGCGCAGCTGACCGCTACGCTCGCCTCGCTCGGGATTACCAGCAACGACAAAGGCGACGCCGATGGCACCGACGTCGAGCCGACAATCGCTGCCGGCGCTCCATGGATCTCGCTCAACCAGGACGGAACACGCTACTTCGACTATCATCACACGCCGGACGATACGCTCGACAAGATCGATCCCGCGCAGCTGCGCCAGAATGTCGCAGCCTGGACGGCGACGCTGGCGGTGATGTCCGGTGGGATCGAGGCGGAGCCGAAACGGCCCAAGCGGCGTTGAACCCCAAAAGAAAGGGAGGACCGTTCATGCGCATTGCATTTGCCATTCCGCTTCTGCTGCTGGGAGCTTGCCAGGTCAGCAAGGGCAGCAACGAGGTCAGCGTCACCTACAACAGCGACGTAGCCGAGAATGCTGCAAAGGACGTCGGCAATACGGCCCAGAACATCGCGAACGACATCGGAACCGATGTCAAGAAGACCGGCGAGAAGCTTCAGAACACGGACGTGAGCCTCAACGTCAATACGAACGTGCATACGAACACGGCCGAGAAGCAGAAATAGCGCGAGTCGAGCTTCAGGGCCGGCCGCGGGCCGCCTGTCCGTAGCCATATTGCCTTCCGAGACGATCGTCTCGCCTTTCGGTGCAGGAATTCCCCGAATTTTATCCTAAGGACGCCTCAGTGAGGTCCTCGGGAACCCGTTGACGGAAATCCCTGCGGCGGCGAGAGGATTTTCGTCTAATCGATTAGGAGGCACGTGAGAATCCTGTTCTACGGCGCACTCGCGGACAGGCTCGGACCGCAGGTGGAAGTTGACGCACCTGAGGACTGGACGATCGCGCAACTGCGCGAGAAGCTGATTGCCGCTCATCCCGGTGTCGAACGGATGCTATGCAACCAGCGCACGCGAGCATTCGTGGGCGATACGCTGGTTTTCGACGACTATCGGCTGAGTAATGCGAATACGGTCGAATTCCTTCCCCCGGTGTCCGGCGGATGAGCATCGTCGCCCGCCTCGAGGAGCGCGCGCTCCAGCCGGATCACGAATTGGCCGCCTTGCTGGACCAGGCGAAGGACGAAGGCGCTGTCGTAAACTTCGTCGGGGTCGCTCGTCCCACTTCGAAGTCCGGAGACCCGGTCGACCAGCTCGTGTTGGATCACCATCCGAGACTGACCGTCCAGTCCCTGCAGGACATCGCTGTAAGCGCGGCCGAACGCTTTGACGTCAGTCATGTTCGGGTGGTTCACCGATGCGGCAAGGTGGCGTCGGGCGAGCCGATCGTATTTGCCGGAGCGGCTTCTGCGCATCGGCGGGCGGCGTTCGACGCAGCCGATTATTTGATGGACCGACTGAAGACCGACGCAATCTTCTGGAAGCGGGAGGTCGGCGAAGCCGGATCGCAATGGATCGAGCCGACCGAGGGCGATTATGCCGACCGCGACCGTTGGGGCTGAACACATGGCTGGAATCGACGAAAGCCTTGTCTTCCACCCTCTGCACATCGCGGTGCTGACGGTGTCGGATACGCGTGATGCGACCAGTGATAAATCGGGTGCGCTGCTGGCTGACAGGCTTACTGCGGCCGGCCATAAGCTCGCCGGCAAGGCGATCGTCACCGACGATATTGAAGCGATCCGTGCACAGCTTCGAGTTTGGGCAGAAGATGAAAATGTTGATCTTGTCATCTCGACGGGAGGCACAGGATTTGCACCGCGCGATGTCACTCCCGAGGCCGTGAAACCTTTGTTTCGCCGCGAGATGGACGGCTTCTCCGTTCTTTTCCACCAGGCGAGCTTCGGCACCGTGGGCTTTTCGACGCTGCAGTCGCGGGCCTTCGCCGGCCAGATCGGCGACATGTTTGTCTTCTGCCTGCCCGGTTCGACAGGTGCCTGCCGCGACGGCTGGGATCTGGTGCTGAAGTATGAGCTCGACAGCCGCTACCGGCCCTGCTCGCTCGCTGGGCAGGTGCCGCGCCTGAGACATGTTTGCTCATGAGCGGGCTGACCCACCTCGATAAAAGCGGACGCGCGCGGATGGTCGATGTCTCGGACAAGGAGGCAAGCGCGCGGACTGCAACGGCACGCGGATACCTGAGCTGCAAGGCTCAGACATTGGCGAATGTTCGGGCTGGATCGACACCGAAGGGATCGGTCGTCCAGACTGCTGAACTTGCCGGCATCATGGCCGCGAAGCGCACCGCTGAGCTGGTTCCCCTGTGCCATCCACTGCCGCTCACAATGGTTGCGGTTCAGATCGAGCTCGACGATGAACTTCCGGGATTTGGCGTGACCTCCGAGGTTCGCACCAGGGCAGAGACCGGGGTCGAAATGGAGGCTCTGACCGCTGTTTCTGTAGCCTGCCTTACTCTGTTTGACATGCTCAAGGCGATTTATCGCACGATGGTGATCGGCGGGATCGAGGTCGTGTCGAAGACCGGCGGCAGATCGGGCAACTGGCGGCGCGAATGATCACGTTCGACGAGGCGGTGGAGCTGGTCCGCTCCGTTGCCCACCCGCTTGGAAAAGAAACGGTCTCGCTTGCCGAGGCTGCGGGCCGGGTGCTCGCGCAGTCCATCACTGCACGGATTGATTCACCGCGCTCGGACGTCTCGGCGATGGACGGATATGCAGTGCGCGAGCGCGATCTCGCCGATCTTCCGGCATCGCTCGAAATCGTCGGCGAATCCTTTGCCGGCGACGGCTGGAACGGCAGCCTCGTCCCAGGCGCCTGCGCGCGAATCTTCACCGGTGCGCCAGTCCCCGCCGGTGCTGACCGCGTCGTGATCCAGGAAAACGTCCGCCGCGAAGGCAATTTGGCGATCGTCGATGCGCACCCCGGCAATGCTCGCCATATCCGCAGGCGCGGTTCGGATTTTGTCGAAGGAGAGGAGCTGCTCACCCCGGGCCGGCTGTTGGATCCGCGGGCGATCCTCGCGGCGGCTGCAGCGGATATAGCGGAACTCCAGGTCTACCGCCGCCCGCGAATGCACATCCTTGGCACCGGTGACGAACTGGCCGAACCCGGCACTGCTCGCAAGCGGTCCGACGCCATCCCCGAAAGCGTCTCTTTCGGGGTTGCAGCGCTGGCCGAGCAATCGGGCGGCCAATGCGTGGGACGTACTCGCCTTCGTGACGAACTCACTGCGATGCTGCGCGCGGCCAGGGACGCCGTCGAGGATGCAGACATAGTGGTCGTGACGGGCGGTGCCTCAGTCGGCGAAAAGGACTTCGCCAAGGCGATGTTCGAACCGCTCAACCTGGAGCTGATCTTCTCCAAGATAGCAATCAAACCAGGAAAGCCGGTGTGGCTCGGACGTGCCTGCGGAAAGCTCGTTATCGGACTTCCCGGGAACCCCACTTCGGCTTTGGTGACCGCGCGTTTGCTCCTTGCGCCTTTGCTCGCCGGAATGTCGGGACAGCCGATCGAGCGGGCGCTTCGCTGGCGCAAGGCATTTCTTGCTTTGAACCTTGACGCCTGCGGGTCACGCGAGACCTTCCATCGTGCGCGCTGGGTCGAGGACAAGGCCGAGATTCTCCCGTTTCAGGATTCGAGCGCTCAGAAAGCGCTCGCGGAAGCGGATTTTCTCGTCCGGCAGCGCGCAAATTCTCCGGCCCTCGAGGCCGGAGCTGAAATCGACATAATCGACTTTTAGAACGGCTTTGCGACCAAAGCCGCTTCGGCCCCCGGAGTTATGATCGCCCTGTGAGGCATTTCGCCAGCCTCAGCGTGTCAGTGATTCAGTCCCGTGTGAAATTCAAATTATGAGGACGATAAGTCTAGCCGGCGATCCGCCACTCTGCTTCGGCCAAGTCCTCGACGCTGTTGATGTTGAAGAAAGGATCGGTTGGCTTGGCTGACCACTCGACTTCAACACAGCCCAGCATTTGCGCAAATCCCTTCAATGACCGCCGGCCGCTCGCGACATAATCGGGAATCTGGTCGAGCGACCGGCTTGGCCAAAATCCGCAGACCGGGTGCACATGGTCTCCGCTGCTCGCAAGCGCTGACCCCTCGCCACCGACCGAACGGCGAAGCTGCTCAAGCAGGTCAGTCGGAAGGAACGGCATGTCGGAAGGTATCGTAAGCAGCGACCGGCAGCCGGCTGTGCGCGCGAACTTCAGTCCCGCGATCAGGCCGCCCAGCGGTCCCTCGACACCGGGCTCATCACCGATCAGGATCGCATCGACTGGTTCCACTTGAGAATCTTCGCGCACTGCAATCGCTATGGTTTTCGACCAGCGCCTGGCTTGCTCGAGCGCGCGGTCGATCAGTCGCTGACCCCCAAGTGACCTCAGCGGCTTTTCACCTCCGATACGCGCGCCCTCTCCGCCAGCGAGGATCACCACCGCGACGTCCGTGCTCATGTGAAGAGCAGTTTCGCACCGGCGACCAGCAGAACCAGGCCTAGCGTTCGCAGCAGCCACGGCCGCGGGAGCCGCTCTACGCCCAGCCATGTGCCGACCAGCGCGCCGCCGAACACCGAGGCGAGGAAGATCGGAAGCTCGTGTGGCAAATGTCCGACGGAGGCGGCGTTACCGGCGAGGCCCGCCGCCGAATTGAGCAGGATGAACGCAGCAACGACTCCCGACGTGTGCCGCGGCTCCTCCCAGGCATTGAGGATAATCAATGGGCTCAAGAAAATTCCGCCTCCGGTCCCGGTCAGGCCGGCGAGCAATCCAAGCACTGCGCCGGAGGGTAATGTGATCCAATAAGACGGTGCCCGGACCGCCCGCTCCGCCAGCGCCTTGGGCTGCCACAACAGGCGCGCCGCGGCTAACCAAAGAAGCAGGCCGACCAGCGGTTTGTAATATATTGGCGGCAAGTGGATTCCGCCGCCGATGTATGCCGCCGGCGTCGCCGTAATTGCGAAGGCCAGCACCAGCTTCCAATTGGTCAGCCCGCGCTTCCAGTACCGCCATGCGCCAAAGCCTGCGACGAGCAGGTTGAGCGCCAGCGCCGTCGGCTTCATCGTATCGGGGGCGACCGAGAACAGTGCCATCGCTGCGATATAGGCCGAGGCGCCCCCATGCCCGACGCTCGAATAGAGCGCCGCGCCAAGAGCGAACAGCAAAGCGAGCCCAATTACGGTCGTCGGATCCATCGCGCCCTAATGCTGTTTTTGGATTGTTTGAGAAGGGGCGAAATTCACGCGGCAAGGTCGCCGAGCGCGCCGCGATGGATCGTCTCGCCGCATCCACAGGCGATCGCACGCGTGGCGTGGGGTTCCTGGCCATCACCACTTTTGGCTGGCCGCAGGCGATTCGCGGCTTAAGCTGGATCCGCGACGTCACTCGGAGGTGATTTGAGAGCATAGGGGAAAAAAGAGGGCCCCGGCCTGGAGAGGGTCTTGGCCGGGGCCTATTGTTCCGGCCCGGAAGGGGAA
>DASVYN010000020.1:0-2722 GCA_036392155.1 Sphingomicrobium sp. | reverse complement strand
CTCCCTCGACCGAAGATCAGGCAAGGGTGCTCGCCGCCGCGCTCGATGCGATTGGCGTCGAGAGGCCAGTGACCATCGTCGGTGCTTCCTACGGCGGAATGGTCGGTCTCGCCCTCGCCGCCGCCGAGCCCGCGCGCGTCGATCGACTCGTGGTCGTCTCGGCGGGCGCCGAACCGCATCCGGCGAGCACCGCCGCGCGCGAGCTTCAGCGCCGCGTCGTTTCGCTTGGGCTGCTTGCCGGCCGCGGCGACGAGGCGCTCGCCATCGCTCGCGGAATGGCAATGCTCACCTATCGCACTCCGGCAGAGTTCCAGGTCCGGTTCGACGGCGGGATCGCTGACGACACGCCACTGTGCAGCTCCGCTCCGGGAGCCTATCTGCGCGCTCGCGGCCAGGCCTTCCGCTCGGTCATGTCGCCCGGCCGCTTCCTCAGCCTGTCGGCATCGATCGACCGCCACTTCGTTGGACCGGAAGACGTCGTTGCGCCATGCCTGCTGATTGGCGCCAAGAGCGACCAGCTGGTGTTCGCTGATCAGCTCGAACGCCTCGCCGACCGGCTCGCGGGCCCCGCCGAGCTCCACCTGCTCGAGTCGCTGTTCGGCCATGACATGTTTCTGAAAGAGGGCGAGCGCATCGGTCGGCTCATCTCGCCGTTCCTGGCGGCCGATCGATGAGCCGATCGAACGAGCCGGCAACGATCGTCGCCGGCGCTCACCCCGACCTTGATCCTGCCTACGGCAGCGTCGGTCCAGCGATCTGGACCAGCGACACGTTCCGCTGGCCAACCCCCGACGACAAGCCGTCGTTCGATTATTCGCGCACGGTCAATCCAAACCGCGCAATGCTCGCGCGGGTGCTTGCCGATCTCGAAGGTGCGGCCGGCGGGGTCGTCACCAACAGTGGCCAGTCGGCCGCACTGCTCGCGCTCCTCAGATTGCCGCTCGGCGCCCGCGTGGTCGCGCCGCATGATTGCTACGGAGGCACCTACCGGCTGCTCGAGGCGCTCGAGAAGCAGGGAAAGATCCGCTGCACCTTCGTCGACCAAACCGATGATGATGCGTTCGCCGCCGGTGTGGGAGACGATGTAGCGCTCCTGTGGATCGAAACTCCGAGCAATCCCCTTCTGAGGATCACCGACATCCGCAAGCGTGCAGCGGCCGCCAGGGAGCGCGGAGCGCTGACGCTCGCCGACAATACCCTCCTATCGCCCTGCCGGCAGCGGCCCCTCGATCTCGGCTGCGACCTCGTGCTCCATTCGACGACCAAGATCCTCAACGGACATTCGGACCTGTTCGGCGGCGCACTTCTCGCCGGCAAGCCAGCGCTGGTCGAGGAGCTGGAATGGTGGTCCAATGCAGCCGGACTCAACGGCTCCGCGTTCGACGCCTCGCAGATTCTGCGCGGTCTCAGGACCCTGCCGCTGCGCATTGACCGGCAGGAAGCCAATGCGATTCGAATCGCCCAGTGGCTGAGCGGGCGCAGCGAAGTGCAAGCGGTGCATTTCCCGGGACTTGAATCATCGAGCGGCCACGAAATTGCTGCAGCGCAGCAATCGGGATCAGGATTCATGCTCAGCTTCCAGCTGCGCGGCGGCAAGGCGGCCGCGGACCGGTTCGTCGGAGCGCTCGAGCTGATCACATTGGCCTCCTCGCTTGGAGGCTTCTCGACGCTCATCTGCACGCCATCGACCATGACCCATCGCGGCATGCCGACCCAAGCGCAGAGGGAAGCAGGCATCGCCCCCGACCTGCTCCGAGTCTCGGTCGGGCTTGAACATAGCGACGACCTCATCGCCGATCTGGAGCGAGGATTTGCCGCTTTGGCCTAGACGTTGAATGGACGGCAGCGCGGTCAAGACTGCGCTGCCGTCCCACGAAAGTCAGAAAATGAAGCCTGTCTCGACCAGGGCGCGATTCTGCGTCTTTTGGAGGCCGTTCCGCCCGAGCGCGCTGCCCGGCGTGATGTCCCACGTGCCGACGTGCGAAAGTTCGCCGCGCAGGAAGAAAATGCCCTTCTGGTAGGTCGGGGTCAGCGTTGCCGACCAGGCCTTGCTTCCGGGCCCGTAAAGCAGGCTCGGAGCTCCGTTGGCGAGGCTGCCCGTCGAGCTGATATACTCGCCTCTGCCGGTCACGCTGATAGTCGGCGTAAAGGAATATTTGGCGAGCAATGCAGCACCGAACGTCGAGGCGCTGTGCACAATCCCGAGCTGGGTTTCTTGATGGACTTTCGTATATTGCAGATAAGGCTGGATGATCCACGGACCCGCGGTGTGGGTGAGGATCAGATTGTAAACCTCGCCATTGTTGAGCGTCACCGGAGTCGCGAAGGCCGACTTGCTCGTGTGGCTCAGATTGCCGCCGCCGGCGAGCGTCAGGGTGTTCTCCTTGTTGATCGTGTAAGCAATCGAGCCCGAAACCCAATTATATTTGGCTGAATAGTAGCCGTCGTTGAGCGATGCTGAGATTGCCAGCGGCCCGTGTGAATAATTGACCTGAACACCGCGACTGACTGCGGGCTCCTGATTCCACAGCAATCCGCGCTCAATATTCATATTCTCGTAGGTGAAGGTGGATTCCGCGCCGATCAGCGTCGGCAGCTTGCCAACCATGATCGAAAAGTCGGCATTGGGCTGAAGCTTGACGAACGCTTGCGGAAGCGGACCGTAGAGGCTCGAAGTCATCGTCCGCGCCTTGATGTACGGAGCGCCGAGATCCGGGAGCGA
>DASVYN010000019.1:0-5396 GCA_036392155.1 Sphingomicrobium sp. | reverse complement strand
ACGAGCTTGATCTTGACGGTTGCCGGCTTGGCCATGGATCGATCCCGATTCTTGAAAAAGAAAAAGCGGCCGCGGCCGCTCAAGTCGCGCGGTCCAATGACGAACAGGAGCGATTCTGTCAACCGAAACACGCCCGTAATGAGCCGTTAACCAATTTGCGAGAGCCTCCTTTCACCCAAGGAGGCAAGTCATGGCCGCAGACGCGCTCGCCACAATTCGCAGGGAGGTCGGCTTGCGCATTGCCGAAATCCGCGGCGCCGGACCGCGCCTCTCGCCACTGGATCTCCATGCTCGCATGGATTCGATAAGGCAGCTAGCGGCAGCCCACGGGCTCGCGGCATTGGAGGGTCTCGCCCGCTCCTCGGCACAGCGTGCGCTTCTTCCGGGCCACCGGATCGCGATGCAATCCTGCCTCGAACATGTCGAAGAGGCGCTCGACAGCCATTGCGACGGCGACTGCACCGCGATCCTTGCAGCGCTAGCAGTCCGCCTGCACTGACACTCCAGGCCAATTCATGCATTAGGAGGCGCGATGCGCGCCTTTTCGCAGCTGCTCGACGAACTCGTCTATACGCGCTCGCGCAACACCAAGCTCAAGCTCATCGGCGATTATCTCAAAGAGACTCCCGATCCCGACCGCGGCTACGGCCTTGCAGCGCTCACTGGGACGCTGGACATTCCGCATGTAAAGCCTGCCGCGATCCGCGGGTTGGTCGAGGGGCTGGTCGATCCGGTGCTGTTCCACATGAGCCGGGATTATGTCGGCGATACTGCCGAGACGATCTCGCTGCTCTGGCCCAAATCCAGCGGCGAGCCGTCCGAGCTCGATGATTCGACGATCCGCATATCGCGAGCGATCGATAGGCTCCGATCCGCATCGAAGATGGATGCTCCGCGCGTGCTTGCAGCGATGCTCGACCATCTCGACTCATCCGGCCGGTTCGCTCTGCTGAAGCTCGCGCTCGGCGAACTTCGCGTCGGCATCAATGCTCGCCTCGCAAAGCAGGCGCTGGCACAGGCGTTCGGTCTCGAAGTCGAAGCCGTCGAGGAGGTGTGGCACGGTTTGAGGCCGCCGTTCCCCGAGCTGTTCGACTGGGCCGAGGGGCGCGCCGAACAGCCGACGGCGCGCGGGGCGCCCGTGTTCCGCCCGTTCATGCTCGCTCATCCGCTCGAAGCGACCAAAGTCTCGCTCGACGATTATGCCGCGGAATGGAAATGGGACGGCATTCGCGTCCAGCTTGTTCATGCCGGCGGCGAGACGCGGCTCTACAGCCGCACCGGCGACGACATTTCGGCGAGCTTTCCGGACATCGCCGAAGCATTCCGGACGAGCGGCGTGCTCGACGGCGAGCTACTCGTGCGCGGCTCCGACCAGGGTGTCGCCGATCTGCACGGCGGAGCAGCAGCGAGCTTCAATGCGCTCCAGCAACGGCTCGGCCGCAAGACCGTCAGCCAGAAGATGCTCGGCGCATATCCGGCATTCGTACGCCTCTATGACGTGCTGTTCGAGGACGACGAGGATCTGCGCGGACTGGCCTGGGAACACAGGCGCGTCCGCCTTTTGTCCATTGCCGCTCGCCTTGACCCAGAACGCTTCGACGTTTCGCAATTAATCGAGGCCGAAAGCTTCGAGGAGCTGGAGGACCTGCGTCTAAACGCGCGCGACGTGTCGATCGAGGGAATCATGCTCAAGCGCCGCGACAGCCCCTATGTCGCTGGGCGCCGCGCAGGACTTTGGTACAAATGGAAGCGTGATCCGCTGACCGCCGACTGCGTCTTGATGTATGCCCAGCGCGGGTCCGGAAAACGTTCGAGCTACTACAGCGATTATACTTTTGGCTGCTGGACCGATGAGGGTCGGTTGGTTCCTGTCGGCAAAGCCTATTTCGGCTTTACCGACGATGAGCTGAAATGGCTCGACCGCTGGATACGCGGCCACACGGTCCAGCGCTTCGGCCCGGTGCGCGAGGTGGAGAAGAGCCTGGTCCTCGAGATCGCCTTCGATTCGATCCACAAGAGCAAGCGCCACAAATCCTCTCTCGCGATGCGCTTTCCGCGCATCAGCCGTATACGGATCGACAAACCGGCGGCTGAGGCCGACCGAGTGACGAGCCTCCTCTCGCTGGTAACTTGAAGCGGGCGCCAGCGGCGTTAAGCCTTTCTCTTCTTCTGGAGGGGAACCAATGTTCAAAGCCCTGCTCGCAGGCGTCGCAGCGATCTCCGTTGCCGCCGCCGCCCACTCCCAAGCCTATGCTATCCAGGCTGGCCATCTGATCGTCGATGCCGCCCAGCCCGAGCGCGGGAACTCAACCATCATTGTCGAGCAAGGGCGGATCGCCCGCGTCGAGCCGGGCTTCACCGCACCGCCCGGCGCAATCGTCGTGGATGAACGCGGCCGAACGGTCATGCCGGGGATGACCGACGCTCACGTCCACCTCACCTTCGATTCAGGACGCCCTTGGTACGAAGATCTCACGCAAAAATATTCCGCCGCTTACTCCGTAACGCGCGGACTGGTGCACGCACTCGAAATGGCACGTGGCGGGTTCACGACCGTAAGGGACCTTGACGCCGATACGAACGCCATTTTGGCGGTGCGCGACGCAGTTGCCGAAGGAGCATTCCCGGGACCGAGGATCCAGGCGTCCGGCGCGGCGCTGTCGATCATTGGAGGCCATGCCGACGCGGCCACCGGCCGGGCTCCGGAACTGGCGAACGCAATCAACGAAGCGCACCTCAATTCCTCGGTCTGCACAGGTCCGGCCGAATGCCAGAAAGTCGTGCGCCAGCTCGCTGCTGCGGGAGTAGACGTCATAAAGATCATGGCCACCGGCGGCGTGCTCGATCCGGGTACCCGCGGCCTCGAGCAGCACTTCTCCGACGAAGAAATGAAGGCGATCGTGGATATGGCGCATTTCAGCGGACTGAAGGTCGCAGCCCATGCTCATGGCGCAAGGGGCATTGACGCGGCGGTGCGTGCAGGGGTCGACTCGATCGAGCATGGGACTTTGATCGATGCGCAGGGCGTCCGCGACATGAAGGCGCACGGAACCTATTTCGTCGCCACATTGATGGCCTTTTCGGGCGTCGAAAGAGCGCTCGGCAAAGCTATTCTGACACCGGCAAGCGAAGCCAAAGGCCGCCAGCTGCTTTCGATTTGGGGGCGCGGTCTGAACCTCGCCTATCGGGGCGGCGTCAAAATCGCACTTGGCACCGATTCGGCCGTTGCTCCGCATACGGAGGCCAACAAGGAGCTCGAACTAATGGTCACCAAGGGCGGCATGAGCCCGCGCGATGCGCTGATCGCGGCAACCAAGGGCGGCCCGGACCTACTCGGCATTGCCAATGAGACCGGCACTCTCGATCCCGGTAAATCCGCCGATCTGATCGCAGTCGAGGGAGACCCGTTGGTCGATCCGACGGCTGTTCAACGCGTCGGCTATGCCATGGTCGAGGGACGGCCGATCCCGATGAAAGGACGATGATGCGCTCGTCTTTGCTCGCCATTGCACTCGTCTTGGGGGCGCCCGCATTTGCTGCCGATGAGGCCCCCGCCGGCGACGTCCCGCCGAAGAATGTCAAAGCGGAAGCTCCCAAAGAAGAAAAGGACGTCGCCAAGGCGAGCATCGAGGAAGATGCGCAGCCCGCGCATCGCTCGATCCCTTTTCATGGCAAGAGTCTCGCCTACACCGTGACTCCGGGCCATTTGACGATCCGCAATGACAAGGGTGAGCCGACTGCAAGCATCTTCTATGTCGCCTATACCGTCGCTTCCGCAGGGCGCCCACGGCCGCTGACCTTCCTGTTCAACGGCGGCCCCGGTTCGTCGACCATGTGGCTGCATATGGGCTCGTTTGGGCCGATGAAGGTCGATGCGTCGCGGCCGGAGACGATCCCCGGTCCGCCATTCCGCTATGGCCCCAATCCAGACACGTTGCTGGATATTACGGACCTCGTGTTCATCGATGCTCCGACCACCGGTCTCTCGCGCGAGATCGGCAAGGCCGAGCCCAAGGATTTCTTCGGGGTCGACAAGGACATCGACGCCTTCACGCGCACTATCCAGCGCTACTTGACCAAATACCAGCGATGGAACAGCCCGAAGTTCATCATCGGCGAGAGCTATGGAACGACACGCGCGGCGGGTTTATCGGATTCTCTTCTGAATGCGGGCGTCCAGCTCAACGGCATCGCCTTCATCTCGACGGTGTTCAATTTCGCCGATTTCCAGGGCGACCAGTCGCTCGTGAACTTCCTCCCGACCTATGCGGCCGACGCTTGGTATCACGGCAAGATCCCGGGCAAGCCGCCGCTCGAAAGCTTCATTAATGGAGCGCGGGAATTCGCGCGCGGGCCCTATGCGCAGGCTCTTCAGAAGGGCAATTTGATCAGTGACGCCGAGAAGCAGTCGGTCGCTCAACTGATGTCGCAGCTGACGGGGCTTTCGACCGATTATATCCTTCGCTCGAACTTGCGGGTTGAGCCGGGGCACTTCCGGCGCGAGCTGCTACGCGACCGGCGTCAGATGATCGGCCGGATCGATTCGCGCTACATCGGTACCGAGCCCGATACGATCGGCGAGTCGGCCGATTATGATCCTCAAGCCAGCGCGATCACGGGCGCATTCGTCGGCGCTCTGAACGACTATCTGTTCCGCGATCTTGGCTACAAGACGCCTCTCACCTATCGGCCGAACAATTATGCCGAGGTCTTCGGCGGCGGCGGCGGGCCGGATGGCTGGAACTTCCAGCACAAGGGGCCCACGACCGGCCGACAGCAGATTGCGGATACGAGCGAGGATCTTGCCGATGCGATGCGGCAGAATCCTCGAATGAAAATCCTCTCGGTCAACGGCCTGTATGACCTGGCGACGCCATTCCATGGCGCGGAATATGAGTTCCGGCATCTGGCCCTGGAGCCGCAGATCGCGGCGAACATCCGCTATGTCTATTATCCGGCCGGCCACATGATGTACATCGACCCGGCCTCGGCTCGGCAACTCAAGGCAGATCTTGCCGCATTTTACGCAAGCGCTGAGTAGCCATTGAAAAGGGGCCGGCAGATTGGTCTGCCGGCCCTCAACGCCCCCATCGACGATCCTTAGCTGATCGGCTGAAGGTTCACCGCTGCATATTTGCCGCGTCGGTCGACTTCGAGCTCGAACTCGAGGCGGTCGCCCTCGTTGAGCGTCGGGATACCCGCGCGCTCGACTGCCGATATATGGACGAACGCATCGGGCTGGCCGTCGTCGCGCTGAATGAAGCCGAACCCCTTCATCGCGTTGAAGAATTTGACCGTGCCGCTGGCCTTTTCGCCGGTCAGCTGCCGCTGCGGCCCGCCGCCAGCGCCAGCGTTGCCGCCGCCGCCGCTGCGCTCGACCGCCATCGGCTCGCCTT
>DASVYN010000018.1:0-2593 GCA_036392155.1 Sphingomicrobium sp. | reverse complement strand
CGGTAGTCTCGAAGGACGGCGTCTTCAGGTCGAAAGTCATCGACAGCGGCGAGCATTTCTCCTTCACTTTCGCCAAATCCGGACAATTCGGCTATTTCTGCTCATTGCACCCGCACATGACGGGTACGATCATCGTCAAGGCGTGAAGCATGGGACTGGTCGCGAGCTCGTGAAGTCGTTTGCCCCCGTGCGTTTCATCGCGCGCCGAGCGACCGGCGACGGCTCGGCGCCGGGTCGTTCCACACCCAGCGCCGACCAGGCCGATGAATTTCGGCGGCTGATCCTGCCGCATCTCGACGGCGCCTATAATCTCGCGCGTTATCTCACCCGGGATCCGACGCTGAGCGAGGACATCGTACAAGATGCGATGGTCAGGGCGTTCCGAGCGTTCGCACAATTGCGTGGCGGATCGCCTCGAGCGTGGCTGTTCGCAATCGTTAGAAACTGCTGCCGAACCGCAATGGCCGTGTCACTCACGGCTCACGAAAGCGAGTTTTGCGAGGAAGTCGCTGCTCGGGCGGATCCGTCGCTGACGCCCGAAGATGAGGCGCTGCGAACGTCGGAGATAGAGAGAGTCCGTCTGGCGATCGAAGCGATCCCCGAGCCATTCCGTGAAGCGGTGGTGCTAAGGGACCTCGAGGAGCTGTCCTACGCGGAAATCGCCGCGGTGACCCTGGTCCCGATCGGGACGGTCATGTCGCGCCTCGCGCGGGGCAGGGGGATGTTGGCCAAGGAATTGTTGCCCAGCAACGGAACAAGCGACGGGCAAGCGAGGAGTGCAAGTTAGATGCCTGCGTGCGTTGATCAGGAGCTTTTGCTGGGGGGGCTCGTGGACGGTGAGCTCGACGCTGCGAATGCTGCGCTCGTCGAAGCCCATGTGTCTCGCTGTGAGGGCTGCCGGGATGAGCTCGAGCGGCTGGAGGCGATGCGCAACTTGCTCGGCCGGAACGAGCTTCGGCACAATGCGCCGAAATCGCTCGTCAAACGGCTCGCAGCAATGCCCGAGCTGGCACCCAAAGCAGCCAATGAGAACTGGCTGCCGCAATGGCTCGCGCCTGGACTGGTCGGGGCGATTGCTGCCTCGCTTGCAATGGTGACTTTGCTTCCTGCAGGCACGGAAGCGCCGGTCGACCAGGAGCTGGTCTCAAGCCACGTCAGGTCGCTTCAGCCCGGCCACCTCACTGATGTGCAGACGACCAGCCAACATATTGTAAAACCCTGGTTCAATGGCCGCATCGATTTCTCGCCGCCGGTGCCGGAGCTTGCCGATCAGGGGTTTCCGCTTGCCGGTGGCCGCCTCGATTCGATAAACGGCAAGACAGTTGCTGCAATCGTCTATCACCGGAGGCTGCACACGGTGAACCTGTTCGTCTGGCCGGCCAAGGATCAAGCGGAGCGATCGTTCGTCAAGGACGGATTCGCAGTGACCGAATGGAGCCGCAACGGCCTGCGATTTGCTGCAGTCTCCGACATCGCGCCGGCCGAGCTGCGCGAATTCCATAAGCTGTTCGAACAAAGGTCCGGCTGAAATTGCTGCGTCCGTCAGGCGGCAGCGTCCATCGCGCGTGAGAAAGACGCGAGCGTTTCCTCGGTCATCTGAGCGGAAAATCCCGGCTGTGAGGGCGGCAAATATCTGCCGTTTCGGACCACCGGCGGAACGACGAAATGCTCGTGCAGGTGATCGACATATTCGGTCACTCGGCCCTCGGTTGTGCCCGAGAAGCAGAGATAGTCGATCATCGAGATATGCTGCACATATTGGGGGAGGCCGACGCCTCCCGCGTGCGGACAAACCGGAAGCTCATATTTGGCGGCCATCAGCAGCACTGCCAGAACCTCGTTGAGCCCCGCCAGCCGGCAATTGTCGAGCTGAACGACGTCAATTGCGCCGCGCATGATGAATTGTTTGAAAAGGATCCGGTTCTGGCACATTTCGCCGGTAGCCACCTTTACCGGCGCTACGGCTTCACGAATCTTGCGGTGTCCCTCGATGTCGTCCGGGCTGGTCGGCTCTTCGATGAACCAGGGCTCGGCGAAGCTCAGAGCGCGGACATAGTCGATCGCCTGATCGACCTCCCACACCTGGTTGGCATCGATCATCAACGTCCGGTCCGGGCCGATCGCTTCGCGCACGATTTGCAGCCGCCGGATATCCGCCTCGAGCGATGCGCCGACCTTGAACTTGAGGTGATTGAAGCCGCGGTCGACCGCTTCGCGGCAAAGCTGCTCGAGCTTTGAGTCGGTATAGCCGATCCACCCTGCCGAGGTCGTGTAGCAGGGATAGCCATGCGCCTCGAGATCGGCGATTCGCTCGCGCTTGCCGGCGGAGCGCGCGGTAAGCAGCTCGACTGCTTCCTCGCGCGTGATACAGTCGGAAAGATAACGGAAGTCGATCAACCCGACGATCCGTTCGGGGCTCATCTCTGCAACGAGCCGCCATACGGGCTGTCCTTCAGCCTTCGCCCAAAGATCCCATGCGGCATTGACCACTGCTGCAGTGCCCAGATGCATGACGCCTTTGTCCGGTCCCACCCAGCGAAGCTGGTGGTCTCCTGTCATCCTCCGCCAGAAGCGCGCAGGATCTTCTATGATC
>DASVYN010000017.1:0-7397 GCA_036392155.1 Sphingomicrobium sp. | reverse complement strand
GGCCGTAACCACGCTCGAGAAGTTGCTGCTGTCGAGCGAACTCGGCGGCCGCCGCGAAGGCGTGCTCAAACTGCTCGCAGTCGAGGAGCGGCCCTTGTCGATCCTGCGCGGTCTCGCAGCGAGTATCGCAGGCAAGCTCGGGCGGCAGAAAGTGCGCGGCGTACATTTCGAGGAAGCCGACGAAATCACCATCGAGGGCGAGAATTCCAACGTGATCCTCGATGGCGAGACCTTCCGCGCCGAGCTCGGCAACCCGATCAATTTGAGACCGGCACAGCCCTTGTCGTTCGTCAAGCTGGCGGCGTAAGCCGCTGTAGCAATGACCGAATTGCGCGAGCTGGTTGCCGAGGAGCTGGGGCTGCCGGTCGACCCGCGGGTGAGCGCGGCGGCAGCGGCGATCGCTGCGAAGCACGGCACCTCAAGCCGCGCTGTCTTATTCTACGGATCCTGCCTTCGGCAGGAGCAGCTCGAAGGGCTGATGCTCGATTTCTACCTGATCGTCGCCGACTATCGGGCGGCTTACGCCAAGGCGTGGCTGGCGCTTGCAAATCGTCTCATCCCGCCGAACGTCTTCTATTTCGAGCATGACGGGCTGGTCGCCAAATATGCGGTGCTGAGCGAAAGCGACTTTCACCGGCTGTGTGGCCCGGAGACGAGCAGCGTTTCGGTCTGGGCACGGTTCGCGCAGCCCTCGCGGCTGGTGTGGGCCAGCGATGAAACGGCGAGCGAGCGGGCGATCGATGCGGTCGCTAGGGCCGCACCGACACTTCTCGCTGTCGCTGGGCCAAAGCCGGATGAGGAGCCGCTGGGGCTGTGGCGGCGTGCCTTCGCACTAACCTATTCCGCCGAGCTGCGGTCCGAACGGAACGGCCGGGCAAGTTCACTCGTCGATCTCGAGCCTTCCCGGTACGGGCGCTTCACGGCGCCGGCGCTCAAGCTTGCGCGTTCGATGCGGCCCCGCGGCAGCTGGCGGTGGCGCCGGATCGAAGGCAAGACGCTGTCGGTCGTGCGCCTTGCCAAGGCGAGCCTGACCTTCGCCGGCGGCGCGGACTATATCGCGTGGAAGATCAATCGCCACGCGGGGACAGACATTCGGCTGAAGCCATGGCAGCGGCGGCATCCGTTGCTCGCAGGGATCAGTCTACTGCCGCGGCTGCTGAAATCGGGGGCGGTCAGGTAGAGCGCATTTTCGTAACGCCGGCCTCGAGGTCCATCCTTCGATGAAAGTGAATTAGCGGCTCGCCGCGGTTCTGGGGGGTTCGCTGGTCCTTGCCAGCGCTGCAGCAACGGCGCTGGCGAGCGCGCCGACCGTGAAGGGCTTGCGCAGCAGCTCATGGCCGCGCAGATCGTCGCTCTCGCCTTCACCGACATAGCCGGTGACGAACAGGACTGCGAAGTCGTGCGCACTGGTCTGCTTGAGATGGCGGATGAGCTCGGGACCGCTCATTTCGGGCATGATCACGTCGGTGATGACGAGGTCGAACGGCTGCGAATTGAACAGCTCGATGGCTTCGGCGCCGCTGCCGCAGGCGATCGGCTCATAATCGAGATCCTCCAGCGCTCCGACAGTCGCTCCGCGAACGCGGGGATCGTCCTCGACGAGCAGGATTCGAGCGCCGGCGACGTGGACGTCGGCGGTCTGCCCGCGCTGCGCTGCAGGGTGGAGCCGCACCGGCGCTGCAGCCTCGGTCCGTGGCAGATAGATGGAGACGGTGGTTCCGCGCCCGAGCTGACTTTCGATCCCCACTTCGCCGCCGGACTGATGCGCGAAGCCGAAGATCTGGCTGAGGCCGAGACCGGTGCCCTTGCCAACCGGTTTGGTCGTGAAGAAGGGTTCGAACGCACGCTCAAGGACGTCGGGCGTCATTCCGCAGCCGGTATCGGTGACGCTGATCTTCACATAATCGCCGGACCTGACGTCCCCGACCTGGTTGGCGGCAAGAGCGACATTTTCGGTCGCGATCCGCATATGACCTTCGCCGTCCATCGCGTCGCGGGCGTTCACGGCCAAGTTGACGATCGCATTTTCGAGCTGATGGGGGTCGACATAGGTCGGCCAGGCGTTGGCGGCGACGTCGACCTCGATCCGGATGCGCTCGCCCAATGTACGGTCGAGGAGGTCCGACATGCCGCGGAGCAGGTCGTTCGGGTCGACCCGCTCGGGGAGCAGTGGCTCGGAGCGGGCGAAAGACAGGAGACGGCGGGTGAGCGCGGCGGCGCGGGTCGCACCTTCCATCGCATTGTTGAGGTGCATCATCACCTCGCGTCGCGGGCCGTTCAGGCGCCGGAGCGCGAGGTCGATGCCGCCGACGACGACCGCAAGCATGTTGTTGAAGTCATGGGCAATGCCGCCCGTCAGCTGACCGACCGCCTCCATTTTCTGGACTTGGCGGAGCTGCGCCTCAGCGGCTGCGCGCTCGGCGGCTTCGGCTTTGAGAGCCTCGTTGGCCTCCCACAGTTCCTGGGTGCGTTCGCGGACGGCAAGATCGAGGGCTTCGGCGCGCTCCGCCTCGGTTTCGATCTGGCGGCGGGCGGCGGCGTTCTGCCGAAGCGCCTGAACCGCGACCACGCCCAGGAAAACCGCGCCCAAACCGACGATTATACCAAGGACGCTCAAATAATTGGTAAGCTCGTCCGCCTGGGCGGCGAAGGTCTGACTCTGCTTGATTCGGTCGGTCTGCGACTGTCGCTCGGCGCGGATGATCTCTTCGAGCTTGTCATCGAGCGCTTTGCCGGTACCGGTCGTTGCGGCGGCGTAGAAATAGCTGATTCCGGTATCGCCCTGCTTTGCAAGAGCAGCACGGGCCGCGAGTGCAAGCTCATTGCCGCGCTTGTCGTAAAGCTGCTCGAGTTGGCCGACCCGCTGCTGCTGCTCCCTGCTACCGCGCTCCATCGCCTTCAGCTGGCCGATTTCATAGCCGGCAAGCTGCCAATCGCTGGCATAGATGTTGCCGCTGGTTTCGACCTTCTCGTCGAGAACGAAACGCGCGAGGGCGGCCTCGGCGCGGGATATGTTCGCGCTGACATTGCGGACCACGAGCGCGACTTCATTGGCCTGACGCTCGGCGGCGAGCGCCTGCTCGCGCGCGTCGTTGGCAAATTTGACCAGGAACACCATGACCACGAGGACGAGGGCTGCAACGAGGCCCGCGGCCGCGGCACCGCCGCGCCGCCAGTCGAACCGGACGTCCTCCCCATCGCCCATCATCGGGGCAATGTAGACGTGTTAACCAATTGGTGAAACCCGATTATCGAGTTGGAACGGGGCACGTAATTCAGTTGATGCAACCTGTTGCACGGCCTGCCGCAGCAAACATCCCGATAATCTCGCCGACCTGATCCTCATTGTGGAGCGCGCAGAGTGAACAGCGGAGCAATGTCATTCCGGCCGGCGTCGCCGGCGGACGGGCGAGGTTCACATACAGGCCCTCGTTGAGCAGGGCCTCCCACATCGCCGCGCCCGTTTCGAGATCGGGCATGATCACTGCGATGATCGCCGATTGCGGTTCGTCAGTGCCAAGCTGAAAGCCGAGTTGGCGCAAGCCGGCGTGGAGACGCTTCGAATTCTCCCACAGGTGGGCGCGCTTGTCGGCGCTGTCCATCAGCTTGCGGATCGAGGTGGCGGCGGTGGCAACGACGCTCGGCGGAAGCGAGGCGGTGAAGACATAGGGGCGGCAGACGAGGCGCAGGATCTCGAACTTTGGGTGATTGGAGACGCAGAAGCCGCCGACCGTACCGACCGATTTGGAGAAGGTGCCGATGATGAAGTCGACATCGCCGATGACGCCCTGCGCCTCGGCGACCCCGCGACCGTGCTCACCGATGAAGCCCATCGAATGCGCTTCGTCGACCAGAACCATGGCGCCATTGGCCTTGGACACGGCGACCATCTCTCTGAGCGGCGCAACATCGCCGAGCATCGAATAGACGCCTTCGAGCACGACCAGCTTGCCCGCGCCTTCGGGAACGCGCTTCAGTCGCCTTTCGAGCGCTTCGATGTCATTGTGGCGGAACGGCACGATCTGGGCATTGCCCATCGCGCAGCCGTCGTAGATCGACGCATGGCTGTCGATGTCGAGGATGATATAATCTTCCTTGCCGGCGATCGTCGAAATCAGCCCGAGGTTGGCTTGATAGCCGGTCGAAAAGACCATTGCGTGGTCCATGGCGTAGAAATCCTTCAGCGCCTGCTCGACAGCTTTGTGGCCGACGTAAGTCCCGTTGAGCACGCGGCTGCCGGTGGTGCCGGAACCGAATTCGTCGAGTGCCTTCTTGCCTGCCGCGACCACCTCGGGATCGAAGGTCATCCCCATATAATTATAGGTGCCGAGGAGAATTGTCCGCTTGCCGTTGCAGATCGCGACGGTCGGGCTTTCGACCTTCTCCATCACCAGATTGAACGGATCCGTGACGCCATTTTCGAGAAGCGCCGCCCGCTGTTCGATCAGCGGGTCGAACTTGGAGAAGAGGTCGGTCACGCCTTGAGCTTTTCCAGCGCGTCGACCAGCTGGCCGACCGTTTCGATCTCGGCCTGCATGTTCATCGAGATTATGACATCGAACTCGTCCTCGATGTTTGCGACGAAATCGAGCACCGTGAGGCTGTCCCACTCGAGATCCTGAGCGAAGCGGGTGCTTTCGGTGACGTCGATCCCCTTCTTGTTGAAGGGCTCGATCAATTCGAGGACTTTGGCGAGTGTCTTGCTGCGATCGGACATTGAGGGCTCGTTAGTGCTGAGCCACGGCTTAAGCAACGCAATGGGGCGCGAATGCGGCGCTCATCCGGCGGGTTTGCGTGGCAGGAAGCCGTGTTGTAGAATTGGGCGAAACTGCTCGGTTGGTAGGAACGGCGCATGATCACGCATGCAAGCCGAGCGGTTCACTTTAACGCAACCGCGGCGTTTTTGTTGGGCAGGCTCGAGGACGCTCATTCGACCCTCCTCGGCGCGGTCGAAGAATTGGCTGAGCTCACGCGTGGTGCTGTGCCCGACAAAGAGCGACTGATCGAGGTTCGCTGGCGGGTGAGTGAGGCAAGCCTGGTCAGAAGGCTCCTTTGGGGCCGGATTCATGCCTATCTGTCGGAGCATGCGACTGGGGAGTTCGAAAGCAGCCTCCGCCAGCTTCAGCAAGCAGACATGCGGCTCATTCGCACCTCGACCGAGCACGTCGGTCGATGGATTACCGATGCCGTCATTGACGACTGGCCAGGCTATTGCAGCGCTTCGAACGCAATGCGCAGCAGGCTGATCGAGGGAATCGAGCTGGAGAAGCGGCTGCTTTACCCGATCCTCGAGGCGCTCGTGGACCAGGCCTAGGCGTCGAGCGCGTCGTCGTTCGCCGATGGCCATCCTTCGAACACCGAGCTGCGATTCAATTTGATGAGGCGTTTCATCTCTCTCGCGCAGGCATCGAGATCGCCCTTGAGCAACTGGATCGCGCCATCCACTTCGGCATCTTGGGTGCAATTGGCGGTGAGCTGAGTAGAGCGCGCCAAGACTCTGACGCCGTGGATGCCATGTTCGACGTGGAACTTGTCGAGAATACCGGTCATGCTCGCCTCCTCTTACGGGCTCAGCATATCATGGTCGGCGACCGGGCGGCACTGCTGGCGAGTTGCGAGAGCCCTGGCTATTGAGTGACGAACATGCTGGCCGGGGGGCCGATGTACGACATTGCGATCCGCGAATCCTATTTTCCGGCGCGACACGATCGAGCGGTCCTGGAAACGACCGTCGGCGGAGTGTTGCGCGGGCAAGCGGCAAAGACTCCTGCAGCACCGGCGTTGATCGAGGCGGATCTAAGGGGCCAGATCGGAAGGCGCTGGACCTATGGCGAACTGCTGTTGGATTGCGAACGTCTGGCGCGCGGCTTGCTGTCGCGGTTCGCTCCTGGTGAACGGATCTGCGTCTGGGCGCCGAACGCACCCGAGTGGGTGATCCTCGAATATGCCGCGGCGCTGGCCGGCCTTACCCTGGTTACCGCCAATCCCGGCTATCAGGAACGCGAGCTTCGTTTCGTGCTCGAGCAATCCAAGGCGGTCGGCCTGTTCCTGGTCCGCGAGCACCGCGGCAATCCGATGTGGAGGATATGCAAGGCAGCCGCCGCTGGAAACTCAAAGCTGCGCGCTATCGTCGACATCGAAGATCATGACGCCCTGTTCAAGGGTCAGGAGACGTCGACGGCCTTTCCGAGTGTCGCTTCCGGCGATGCGGCGCAAATTCAGTACACATCGGGCACCACGGGATTTCCCAAGGGCGCAATCATCAGCCACAAAGGGATCACCAACAACGCGCGGATATGTTTTGCGGTGACGGGGGTGAAGGAGGGCGACACGGCGCTCAACTTCATGCCTCTGTTTCACACTGCATCGTGCGGCCTCAACACGCTCGGGTCGGCCCAGTTCGGCTGCGCAATGGTGCTAGCCCGGGCATTCGATGCGCCGGCGATGCTCGACCTGATCGCTCGCGAACGGATCAATGTCATCCTCGGTGTCCCGACCATGTTCGTTGGCCTGGTCGAAGCGCAGCGCGAACGCCCGCGCGACACGAGCTCGGTTACCAGCACCGTCGCCGGCGGGTCGATGGTCTCCGCCGAACTCATCCGCCAGGCCTATGAGCTGCTCGGCTGGAACATTCTCACCGTCTATGGCCAGACCGAGAGTTCACCGTTGCTCACCCAGGTTCGTCCGGGCGACCCCGACCACCTGCGCGCAAGCACGGTCGGCCAGGCGCTGCCGCAGACCGAAATCTCGATCCGGGATCCGGTCACCAACCGGGTGATGGCGCTGGACGCGATCGGCGAAATCTGCACCCGCGGCTATGCGGTGATGATCGGCTACAACGAAAATCCCGAAGCCACTGCCGCGGCGATCGATGCCGACGGCTGGCTGCACACGGGGGATCTCGGGACGATGGACGGCCAGGGGTTCGTCAGGCTCACCGGGCGACTCAAGGACATGATCATCCGCGGCGGCGAGAACTTGTTTCCCGCGGAAATCGAGGCGGTGATCCTCGAACATCCAACGGTCGCCGAAGCCGCGGTCGTCGGAATGCCCGACGAGCGATGGGGCGAGTTGGTTGTCGCCTTCGTTCGCCTGGAAGCCGGAGCAGTGCTCGACGACAGGGCGCTCATCGCCCACTGCCGCGAGCGGATAGCGGCCCAAAAAACGCCTGGCCGCTGGATCGAGATTGGCGAATGGCCGCTAACCGGCTCGGGCAAGATCCAGAAATTCGTGCTTCGCGAGCGATTGATCGCCGGTCGGTACGAAACTGCCGCGCAATAGTCGGCGCTACAGCCAGCCCTGTTCCCGGTACCATTGAGCGGTGTCGGCCAGGCCCTGCTCCGTCGGGATCTGCGCCCGCCACAGCTCGGGCGGGGGTGCGCGCTTGGCCTCGACCA
>DASVYN010000016.1:0-8875 GCA_036392155.1 Sphingomicrobium sp. | reverse complement strand
TTTCCGGCAACGACGATGCGGTCGATCCAGCTCTTGAGCTGGGTGGGCAGTGTGAAATTGTACATCGGCGCACCGATGACGATCGTGTCGGCGGCAAAAAACTCGTCGAGGACCGAGCTGTCGGCGAACTGGTCGAGAGTCAGGTGCGGGAGCGGATTTGTTGCAAGGTCGCGATAGACGAGCTTTTCGCCCCACTGAGCGCTCCCGAGCTTCTCCACGATCGATCGGGTGAGCTGGCGGCTGGCGCTATTGTCGCCATTGATGCTGGCGTCGATATGAAGGATAGTCACTATTGCCTCCTTGGTATGGATTTATTACCGAGGCACCTTAAATAACCACCGGTGAATCGCTCGCAAGAACGCACTTTTTTGTGGCGGACGAACAAATTTGTTGGACAGGAACATGCGCGTGGCGCGGGAACAGAAAGGTAACCGATGAAGGATCCCAACAATCCCGCGTGCCGGGTGATCAGCGGCCTGCTCCAGCGGATCGGCGACAAATGGACAGTGCTGGTCGTCACCACGCTTGCGAAGGGCAGCAGGCGCTTCAACGAGCTTCGGCGCGAAATCCCAGCGGTGTCGCAGCGCATGCTGACGCTGACTCTGCGCAATCTCGAGCGCGACGGGCTCGTGAGCCGAACCGTCACTCCGACGATCCCCCCACGCGTCGACTATGAGCTGACCGAGCTCGGCGGTTCGCTCGTCGGCCCGCTCCACGGGATCGAAATGTGGGCGCTCGCTCATGTCGAAGACATCCACGCGGCGCATGCACGCTTCGATGCCGAACAGGAATCAAGGGCCGAAGCGGCTTAGCTTTGAGCTGCGAACGCGCTAGGGCCGGGACATGCTCAAGCCGGTGACTACAGACGTCGAAGCGCTCAAGATTCTCGAAGAACGGCTACGCTGGCTGTCGGCCTGGACGATCCACCACGCCAACCACATCCGCGAGAACAAGGACGGGCTGAAGATCGGCGGCCATCAGGCGAGCTGCGCATCCATGACCGCGATCATGACCGCACTCTATTTCCATGCGCTGGGGCCCAGCGACCGAGTCGCGGTCAAGCCGCACGCGGGGCCAGTGCTCCATGCGATTCATTATCTGCTTGGAAGCCAATCGCGCGAAGCGCTCGAGAATTTCCGCAGCTTCGGTGGCGCCCAATCCTATCCAAGCCGAACCAAGGACAGGATTCCGGTAGATTTCTCGACCGGCTCGGTCGGCCTGGGGGTCGCGGTCACGCTCTTCGCAAGCCTCATCCAGGACTATTTGACGGCGCACGGCTTGCTCGAGGAGAAGGATCGCGGCCGCTTCGTCGCGCTGGTCGGGGACGCCGAGCTCGATGAAGGCAATATCTATGAAGCGCTGATCGAAGGTGCGAAGCACGACGTCCGCAACCTGTGGTGGATCGTCGACTATAATCGCCAGAGCCTCGACGCGACCAGCGTCGACCGCATGTTCGAGCGCTTCGACGAAATCTTCGAAAGTTGCGGCTGGCGCGTCGAGACTCTGAAATATGGGAAGCTGCTCGAAACGGCATTCAAGGAAGAGTGCGGCGAAGCGCTGCGCGACTGGATCGACCGGGCGAGCAACGCCGATTATTCGGCGCTCACTTATCTCGGCGGCAAGGCATGGCGCGAGCGGCTGCTGACCGACATACCGCAGGTGCGGCCGATCGTCGATCGGCGGACCGACGATGAACTGCACCGGTTGATGACGAACCTTGCAGGCCATGACCTCGAAAGCCTGATCGAGGCGTTCGACCGCTGCGACGACGATGTTCCGACACTCTTCCTCGCTTACACGATCAAGGGCTTCGGACTGCCGTTCGCGGGCCATAAGGACAATCATGCGGGGTTGATGAATCCGACGCAGCTCGCTGCGCTGCGCGAAACCATGGGCGTTCGCGAGGGACATGAGTGGGAAAGGTTCGAAGGGATCGGCGACAATGCGCGCGGCGGGGTTGAGGCGCTCATCGAGCGCTCTCGAATTGCCCGTGAGAAAGGCAAGCGCGTCTTCGGCGAGGTCAAAGTACCGACAATCGTCGCACCGGCGGGCGAGGAGCAATCCACCCAGGCCGCCTTCGGCAGGATCCTGCTGGAGCTGTCGAAGTCGGGCGGAGAAGTCGCCGACCTTATCGTCACCACTTCGCCCGACGTCACGGTCTCGACCAACCTCGGCGCCTGGGTGAACCAGCGCGGACTCTTCCGCCGAAGCGAAATGCCCGATGTATTCGCCAACGCAAAGATTGCCTCCGCGCAAAAGTGGAGCGGCGACAAGCGAGGGCAGCATATCGAGCTTGGCATCGCCGAGAGCAATCTCTTCCTGATGCTCGCTGCAGCAGGTCTCTCGGGCGACTTGTTCGGAACGCGGCTGTTCCCCATCGGCACCCTCTACGATCCGTTCATCGCCCGCGGCCTCGATGCGCTGAACTACGCATGCTACCAGGACGCCCGTTTCCTGCTTGTGGCCACGCCGAGTGGGCTGACCCTTGGCCCCGAAGGCGGCGCTCACCAGTCGATCAATCCGCCGCTGATCGCGCTCGGCCAGCCGGGCCTGTGCCATTACGAGCCGGCCTTTGCCGACGAGCTTGCAGCGATGATTGAACAGGCCTTCCGACTGATCGATGATCCTGCCGGCGAAAGCACCTATCTGCGCCTCTCGACGCGCAGCATCCGGCAGGTTGCGCGGGCCGACGACAGCTGGCGCGAAGGTGCGCTCCTGGGCGGATATTGGCTGCGCGAACCCGGTCCGGGCGCCGACGCTGCAATTGTCGCAATGGGAGCATTGATCCCGGAAGCGCTTAACGCCTGGGAAGAGCTCAATGAGGACGTTCCGGGCCTCGGACTGCTCGCAGTGACATCGCCCGACCTGCTTCACCGCGGGTGGACCGCGGCCCAGGCTGGGCGTTGGCGCGGGAAGCCCAACCCAAGCCATATCCAACAACTGCTCGGCCGCCTCTCGCCCACGGCCGGTCTCGTCACCCTCGCCGATGCCGCTCCCGCAACACTGTCGTGGCTCGGCGGGGTCCTTGGCCAGCGTGTCGCTCCGCTCGGGGTCGAGAAGTTCGGCCAGACCGGAAGCCTCGCCGATCTCTATGCCGCCTACCGCCTCGACAGCGCAGCAGTTGCCGAGGCCGTTGCGGAGCTGCTCCTGCCTCAATAGGAGAGCTCAGCATGGCCGGGCGCTATTTCGACGAGTGGCAAGTTGGCGACCGCGTGTCGCACTCGATCAGCCGTACGGTCACCGAGACTGACAATCTCCTCATTTCGACGCTCACTCACAATCCGCAACCGATGCACCTCGATCGCGAGCTCGCCGCCAAGTCCGAGTTCAAGCAACCAATCGTCAATTCGGTGTTCACGTTCGGACTGATGATCGGAGTGAGTGTCGCTGACACGACGCTCGGAACGCTCATCGCCAATTTGGGCTACGACAAGGTCATCTTCCCAAGCCCGGTGTTCATTGGCGACACCTTGCGCAGCGAAAGCGAATGTATCGCAGTGCGCCAAAGCAAGTCACGCCCCAACGCCGGAATTGTCACCTGGACGCATCGCAGTTTCAATCAGCGCGGCGAGCTGGTGTGCCAATGCACGCGCACCGCTCTGCTTCAAAAGAAGCCGCAATGAGTGAACCCCGCTCCTGGCTGTTCGTCCCCGCCGACAGCGAGCGCAAGATCACGAAGGCGCTCGAAAGCGAAGCCGATGCGATCATTTTCGACCTCGAGGACAGCGTCGTCCCGGCAATGAAGTCGGTCGCGCGCGACCTGCTCAACAATTTGCCCAAGCGATCTGGTGGACCCGAGTGGTGGGTGCGCGTCAATCCGCTCGGGTCCGAGTTCATCAAGGACGATCTCGAACTGATCGGCCTTGCCGACATTCGCGGCATCGTCCTCCCGAAAGCGGAGAATGGAGCAGACGTCACCGAGCTCGCGCACCGCACGGGCAATATCCCAGTGCATGCGATCGTCACCGAAACCGCGGCGAGCCTCTTCGGACTGCTCTCCTATCGCGATCCCAATTTGCCGCTGGCGGCGATGAGCTGGGGCGCCGAGGATCTCTCTGCAGCGCTTGGTGCTTCATCCAAATATGACGTCAACGGAGAGCTGAGCTTCACTTACAAGCTTGCTCGATCCTTGTGCCTGGCCGGAGCCGTCGCTGCCGGAGTCCAGCCGGTCGACACCATATTCGCCGATTTTCGCGACGAGGAAGGCCTGCGCGCAGAAGCCGAGGCAGGCCGGCGGGAGGGGTTCACCGGCAAGCTCGCAATCCATCCCGACCAAGTGCGGATCATCAATGCCGCTTTCACTCCTTCTCAGGACGACGTTCGCGGCGCCGAAGAAATCGTCGCAGCGTTCGAGGCACATCCCAACGCCGGAGTCCTGTCGGTCGGCGGCAAGATGGTCGATCGCCCGCATCTCACGCAGGCCAGGCGCGTGCTGGAACGGCAACGATAGGAAGTAATCATGGCGAGAACGGCACAACCGAATGCTGACAAGAGCCTATTCGAAAGCGACATCAGTCACCGCTTCATCATCGACAAGAGCCGAGGGCTATGAGTTCAATCGTTCATCCCGTTCCTGAAGGGTTCAATGCGCGCATCGGGCCGCGCTCGCTCGCCGAGCTCAACGATCTCGCAAACGCCGATCCCAACCGTTTCTGGCTCGATCAGGCGAAGCGGCTAAGCTGGAACAGATTCCCGACCCAGGCCGGCGATTGGTCGTTCAAAGAGGATGATTTTCACATCCGCTGGTTCGAGGACGGCGAGCTCAATATATCGGTCAACTGTCTCGATCGTCACCTCGCCGAGCACGGCGAGCGCTGCGCGCTGATCTTCGAAGCCGATGAGCCGGGGCACGGTCATAGCTGGACCTACCGGGAACTCTATGAAGAGACGTGCCGCCTTGCCAATCTCTTGAAACAGCGCGGGATCGGACGCGGCGATCGCGTCATGATCTACATGCCGATGATACCCGAAGCTGCAGCGGCGATGCTGGCCTGCTCGCGGATCGGGGCGATCCACTCGGTCGTGTTCGGCGGTTTCTCGCCCGAAAGCCTCGCCGGCCGAATTGCGGATTGCGAAGCCAAAGCGGTGATCACCGCGGACGAAGGAGTTCGCGGCGGGAAGCGCATCCCCTTGAAGCGCAACGTCGATACTGCGCTCGAGGAGGGAGACGTGCCGACTGTCATTGTCATCACCCGCACCGGTGCCGACGTGCCGATGAAAGAGGGTCGTGACATCCTTTATTCGGATGTGCGCCAAAGCCTTTCGACCGAGTGCAATCCCGAGATCATGAAGGCCGAGGATCCGCTTTACATTCTCTACACTTCGGGCTCGACCGGAAAACCCAAGGGTGTGGTGCACACGACCGGCGGCTACGCGGTCTACGCTGCAACGACCTTCGACTGGATATTCGACTATCGCGCCGAGGACATCTTCTGGTGCACTGCCGATGTCGGTTGGGTCACCGGCCACACCTATGTCGTTTATGGGCCGCTGATGAACTGTGCGACAAGCGTGATGTTCGACGGCGTTCCCAACTATCCGGCCTTCGATCGCTTCTGGGAAACGGTCGACCGGCTGGGAGTCACGATCTTCTACACTGCACCGACTGCTATCCGGGCACTGATGCGCGAAGGCGAAGAACCGGTGAAGCGCCATTCGCGCAAGTCGCTGCGGCTGCTCGGCACCGTCGGCGAGCCGATCAATCCGGAAGCTTGGGAATGGTACTGGCGAGTCGTCGGCGACCAGCGCTGCCCGATCGTCGACACCTGGTGGCAGACCGAAACCGGGGGGATCCTGATTTCGCCATTCCCCGGCGCGACGGAAATGAAACCGGGAAGCGCGACCAAGCCACTACCAGGCGTGAAACCGCTTCTGGTCGACGCGCAGCACAATGTCCTTGAAGGGCCCGCCAGCGGGAATCTGTGCATCGCCCAGTCCTGGCCGGGACAAATGCGGACCGTGTGGAACGACCATGGCCGCTTCTTCGAGACCTATTTCAAAGCCTATCCCGGTCTCTATTTCACGGGCGACGGCTGCCGCCGCGACGAAGACGGCTATTATTGGATCACCGGCCGGGTCGATGACGTGATCAACGTCTCCGGACACCGCATCGGAACCGCCGAAGTTGAGAGCGCTCTGGTCGCGCATCCGAAGGTCGCCGAGGCGGCTGTGGTTGCCTACCCGCACGACATCAAGGGCCAGGCGATCTACGCCTATGTAACGCTCAACGCCGGCGAGACTGGCAGCGATGCGCTGCGCAAGGAACTCAATCAGGAAGTGCGCAAGGAGATCGGCGCGCTCGCTGCGCCGGACAAGATTCACTTCACTCCAGCGCTTCCGAAAACCCGCTCGGGCAAGATCATGCGCCGGATCCTGCGCAAGATAGCGGAAGGAGCAAGAGACGGCTTCGGGGACATCTCGACGCTCGCCGACCCGACGATTGTCGATGCTCTGGTGGCCGGGCGCCAGTGAAGCTTGCGGCCGTCGCACTCCTAGCCTTCGCCGCGGCCGCAGCAGCCGACAAGCCAAAGCTCGACATGATCGCGTTCTTCACGGGCAAGAGCCATGCCGAGAATGTGATGAAGGTCGCGTTTCACGCCGACAAGAAGCTGATTGTCGACAGTGTCGGCGGCCATAACAAGAAAGGCGAGTTCGTCCTCATCGACACGGTGCGCGAGGAGGGCAAGCCAGTGCGCCAGCGAACCTGGGTCATGCACCCGGTCGGCGACGGCCATTTCAGCGGTTTTCTCAGCGATGCTGTCGGCCCGGTGGATGTGATTGTAAGCGGCTCGTCAGCAACGATCCGCTACACGATGAAGGACGGGAACCTCAAAATCCTCCAGCAGCTCGAATTGCAGAGCGACGGCAGCAGTCTCGCCAATCACGTGATTGCGAAGAAGTTCGGCATTCGCTTTGCCCGGGTCGACGGCACGATCCGCAAGCTCGACTGAGGCTGTCTGGAAGATCAATCGTCTGCGACGACGCTCTGCTGCTGCTCGCCGAGACGCTCGACCGACAGGCGCATGACGTCGCCGGCCTTGAGAAACAGCGGGGGCTTTTGACCCATGCCCACTCCGGGCGGCGTTCCGGTCGAGATCACGTCGCCCGGCTGGAGGGTCATGAACTGGCTGATGTAGCTGACGAGGAACGCCGGCTTATAGACCATCGTTGCGGTCGTGCCGTCCTGAAAGCGGCGGCCGTTGACCTCGAGCCACATCGTCAGATTGCCCGGATCGCCGACTTCGTCGGGAGTGACGAGCCACGGCCCGATCGGTCCAAATGTGTCGCAGCCCTTCCCTTTGTCCCAGGTCCCATGACGCTCGAGCTGATATTCGCGTTCGGAGACGTCATTGACGACGCAATAGCCGGCGATGTGCGTCGAAGCCTCTTCCGCGCTCACATATTTGGCTGCGGTGCCGATCACGACCCCAAGTTCGACTTCCCAGTCGGTCTTGGTCGATCCGCGCGGAATTCGGACATCGTCATTGGGACCGATGATCGCGCTCGTCGCCTTGGTGAACAGCACCGGCTCGGGCGGTACGACCGCGCCGGTTTCGGCCGCGTGATCGGAATAATTCAGGCCGATGCAGAGGAATTTGCCGACCGAGCCGACGCATGGGCCGAGGCGCGGCTCCCCTTCGACGACCGGTAGCGAAGCAGGATCGAGTGCAGCCAAAGCGGCGAGCCTCTCCGGGCTCAGGGTCGAACCGCAAATGTCCGAAACATGCGCGGAAAGATCGCGCAGGCGCCCGTCGGCATCGACCATGGCAGGGCGCTCCTCGCCCTTTGTACCGAAACGCGCAAGTTTCATGATTTCAAATCCCGTAAATGCGGCGCGCGTTCGAATCGAACACGCGCTCATGATGAACTGAGGGAATCAGCCGGCGGCACTGGTCAATCCAGTCCGCATAGCTCCCCGCGAGTGCGAGAACGGGCCAGTCGCTGCCCCAAATCAGCCGCTCCGCGCCGAACGCGCTCCACAGATGGGCGAAGATGGGCGCCATGCCATCCGCTGCTGCGCCGGGCGGGAGCTCGGTCAGGAGTCCCGACAATTTGCAGCAGACGTTCGGTAGTCGCGCGAGCATTTCCATCTGCTGGGACCAGCCATCAAGATCACCCGCAATTGGCTTGGCTGCATGATCGATGACGATGCTGAGGCACGGGTGACGCAGCGCCAGTCTCAGAAGCGAGGGCAGATGCTGCGGCCGAACGAGCGCATCCAGCACGAGCCCAAGCGCGGTCATTGCCGAAAATGCCGAATCGAGCTCGGGGGCGTCGTACCACCCCGACTCGCGGTCCTGAACCATCGGCCTGAGCCCTCGCAAGCACCGGTTCGACGCAAGCTCGCCGATTGCCGTCGCAGCATCAGCCTGCGCAAAATCGGTCCAGCCGACCACTCCGGCAATGAGCGGGTTGCCGGCAAGCGAGAGGAGCCAGCTGGTGTCCCGAGCGTCTTCCTGGCTCTGAACCAGGATCAGCTGATCGACCCCTGCGGCCTGCGCGAGCTGACCCACATCGTCGAGCGTGAAGTCGCGGTAGATCGGCGCGAGATCCGGCGTAGGCCAGGTGCAACCGTTCTGCCCGAGCCGCCACAGATGGACGTGCGTGTCGATCATTGAGCGGCTGCGGCGAGCCTTTCCGCTTGCGCTGCGGCCCGGCTGCGCGCTGCGAAGCCGGTGATCGCAACGAAGCAGATGAGCGGCACCACCATGGCGAACCGAATGTGGCCGGTCCTGTCCGAAACAAAGCCCATTAGATTCGTGAACACCGCGCCGCCAATGATGGCCATGACGATGAGCGAGGAGCCGAGCTTGGTGAGGTCGCCAAGGCCGCGGATCGACGCTGCGAAAATCGTCGGGAACATGATCGACATGAA
>DASVYN010000015.1:0-10859 GCA_036392155.1 Sphingomicrobium sp. | reverse complement strand
GTCACTACGAGCGGGCCTGCGGCCGCTTCGACCTCGACCTTATTGGCCTTGGTATCATAGCTGTACTCGTAAGGCACCGTGGTCTGGCGGAACGCCGCCTTCCTGCCGGCGATGGTGATCGAGGTGACGTTCAATTCGTCGTGCAGATAGAACGTGAGCGTCTTGGCGCCGGTTTCGGGCTTCAACACCACGCCGGCCACTGCCGTCACCGTGGCGGTTCCGGGTTCGTATTTGAGATCGATGCTGTAGGACCGGGCTTCGCTCGCAAAGGCGCCCGTACTCAGAAGGCCAAAGGCCCACAAAACACAAAGACCGCGCATATCGGTTCCCTCCGCCGAGAGAAAGGATACGCGCGGTCCGTGTATTTTACAGGAATGCGATATTCACATTCCCGTCAAGTCAGGTGTTCATGCTTTCGAAGAACTCGCCGTTGTTCTTGGTGCCGCGCAGCTTGTCGAGCAGGAACTCGATGGCATCGACGGTACCCATCGGCGCCAGGATGCGGCGGAGCACGTACATCTTCGACAGCGTGCCCTTGTCGGTGAGGAGCTCGTCCTTGCGGGTGCCCGAACGCAGGATATCGATGGCCGGAAACACGCGCTTGTCGGCGACCTTGCGGTCGAGAATGATTTCCGAGTTGCCGGTGCCCTTGAACTCTTCGAAGATCACTTCGTCCATGCGGCTGCCGGTATCGATCAGCGCGGTGGCAATGATGGTGAGCGAACCGCCTTCCTCGATATTGCGCGCCGCGCCGAAGAAGCGCTTGGGGCGCTGCAGCGCGTTGGCGTCGACACCGCCGGTCAGCACCTTGCCCGAGCTGGGCACCACGGTGTTGTAGGCGCGGCCGAGGCGGGTGATCGAATCCAGCAGGATCACCACATCCTTCTTGTGCTCGACCAGGCGTTTGGCTTTCTCGATCACCATTTCCGCAACTTGGACGTGGCGGCTGGCGGGTTCATCGAAGGTCGAGGAAATGACCTCGCCCTTCACCGACCGCTGCATGTCGGTGACCTCTTCGGGTCGCTCGTCGATCAACAGGACGATCAAGATCACTTCCGGATTATTGTCGGTGATCGCCCGGGCAATATTTTGCAGAAGCACGGTTTTGCCGGTGCGCGGCGGAGCGACGATCAGCGCGCGCTGGCCCTTGCCGAGCGGCGAAACGATGTCGATCACCCGCGCCGACTTGTCCTTGATCGTCGGGTCGAGCGTGTCGAGCTTCAGCTTCTCGTCGGGATAGAGCGGCGTCAGATTATCGAAATTGACGCGGTGGCGCACCTGCTCGGGATCGTCGAAGTTGATCGTGATGACCCGAGTCAACGCGAAATAGCGTTCGCCTTCCTTCGGGCCGCGGATCTCGCCCTCGACGGTGTCGCCGGTACGCAGGCCGAAACGGCGAACGATCGACGGCGCAACGTAAATGTCGTCAGGCCCAGCGAGATAATTTGCCTCGGGAGAGCGGAGGAAACCGAATCCGTCGTTCAGGACTTCGATCGTGCCCGAGCCCATGATCTCGACGCCATTTTCGGCCTGGACCTTGAGAATCGAGAACATGAGGTCCTGCTTGCGCATGGTTGATGCGCCTTCGACGCCCATCTCCTCGGCCATTGCGACCAGGTCGGCGGGGGTCTTTTTTTTCAGTTCTTTCAAATGCATGGTGGATAGTCTTTTCTTGGGGAGTGGGTGCTCGAGCTTCTCAAAACTAGTCGAAAGCCGGAGGCGGCAGGACGCCGCAAAAGCGGGAAGAAGCGACGGCCGGCGATTGAAGAAACTGGCCGGGGAGCCGCCTGACATTCGAGGTATGTCTCGAGTGCCCCGCTGTCAATCAGCGGCGAGCGGTTCCAGCGTCGAATCGTTCAGAAGGGGCGGACGATCACCAGGACGACGATGATTGCCGCTGCAATTCCGGGAATCTCGTTGATTGCGCGGACTGCCTTTCCCGAAAGCGGTCGCTGGCCGTTCGCGAGCTTCTTGCCGTAGGCGCCGAGCCAACCCTGATAGCCGCTCAGCGCAATGACTAGAGTGAGCTTGGCCTGGAACCAGTGCTCGCCCCAGAGGTCGAGGTTCGTGGCCAGCATCAGACCCAGGATCCACACCAGGATCATGGCCGGGGTCAGGATTATCGAACGGACCCGCGCTTCGCGCTCGATCCAGGCGCGGTCCTCGGGCGAGCCGACGCTCGTCTCCTGGTGATAAACGAAGAAGCGCGGTAGCAGGAACAGGCCTGCCATCCAGAAGATGACGAAGGTGATGTGCGCTGCCTTCACCCAGGGATAAGCAAGTCCGAGCCAGCCTGTCAGGTTGCTCACTTATCCCCCTTCACCAATGCGATCAGCCGTTCGACATGGGCGATCGGAGTGTCCTGAAGGATTCCGTGCCCGAGATTGAAGATGTGAGGACGACCGGCAAGCGCGTCAAGGATGCGTTTAACGGCGCTCTCGAGTGCCCCGCCGCCGGCAATCAGTGCGAGCGGGTCCAGATTGCCCTGTAGCGGCAGCTTTTCCGGCAGCTGCTTCGCCGCCCAGCCCACATCAACCGTTTCATCGAGACCGACCGCGGCCACATCGGTCTCGCGTGCATAGGCTAAGAGCTTGCCTCCCGCGCCCTTTGGAAAGCCGATTACCGGCACGATCGGATGTCGCTTCTTCAGAGCAGCGACCAGCCGAGCAGTTGGCGCAATCACCCATTGTTCGAACTGCGACGGAGACAGGCTCCCTGCCCAGCTGTCGAACAGTTGCAACGCTTCGGCACCAGCTGCGATCTGGCCCGAGAGATAGTCGAGGGTGACCTCCTCGATGCGAGCGATAATCTCCCCGAATCTGCCTGGATCCGCATAGGCCAGCCGCCTCGTCTCTGCTTGCTCGCGGCTGCCTTGGCCAGCCACCATGTAGGTGGCAACGGTCCATGGACTTCCCGCAAAACCGATGAGCGTCTTGTCGGGAGCGAGCTGTGATTTGACCTTGCGAACAGTGTCGTAAATTGGCTCGAGCCGCGTGGGATAAAAGGTGAGCTGATCGAGGGAGCCGGTGACGAGTGGGGTGAGGCGCGGCCCCTCGCCTGTCACGAAGGTCAAATTCTGCCCGATCGCGAATGGGACGATAAGGATGTCGCAAAAGAGGATCGCCGCATCGATCAGGGGGAAGCGTTTGAGCGGCTGGAGCGTGATCTGGGCAGCCGCATCGGTGTCATAAACCAGATCGAGAAAGCTCCCCTTCTCCTGACGCAGCAGGCGATATTCCGGCAGATAGCGGCCCGCCTGGCGCATCAGCCATAACGGAGGACGGGCGTGATGCTCTCCCTGAAGCACTGCAAGCAAGGGCTTCGCCTGCGTCTTTGTCTTGTGCGCAGGCTTCGGGGACACCCCTCTTTTCTCCCTTATAGATATATTAGAATCTAGATTTGATGATGTAATTGGGCGCTGAAGTACGGGGTTTAGGCAGGCTTTCCGAAGTTGCCAACAAGGCGGCTTGAACGACGCGCCTTGTAAAGATGTGCCAGTCGCTGATTCGGCCCCATGATTCACAGACTGGGGATTGAATCTATCCCCGTGGATGAATGTGCGAATTGCTGCTGTCCGGAATCGCAAAATTGAGCGGTTGAGCCGCTCCCCAGCTCCGCGCTAGCTTTGCCCTGTCCTTTTCCACAAGGTTGTTCCTTGAGCCTGATCCTCGCCTCGACCAGCGCAATCCGCCGGCACATGCTCGATGCTGCAGGCGTCGACTATGAGGCCGTAGAGCCGCAAGTCGATGAAAATGAAATTAAAGCGCGGCTAGCCGACGCAGCTGAAATGGCGGGCGAGCTTGCAGCCGCGAAGGCTTGCAGCATTGCCGGCGCCGATTGGGTGATCGGCAGCGACAGCGTCGTGAGCGCCGGCGACCGCTTGTTCGACAAGCCCCGCGATCGCGCCGAAGCGGCAGAGCATTTGCGCTTCTTTTCGGGCAAGTGGATGCGCCTGACGAGCGCGGTCGCGCTTGCGCGCGGCGGTCAACTAGACTGGCGGCACGTAGAAACCGCGCGGCTTCGGGTGCGTGCGCTCTCCGAATCTTTCGTCGCCGACTATCTCGATGCCGAATGGCCTGAGGTCGGCTACACTGTCGGCGTATTCCGGCTGGAGGCTCGCGGAGTGCAGCTCTTCGAGAAGATCGACGGCGATCATTTCACAATATTGGGTATGCCGCTGATCGCGCTGCTCGGCGCCCTGCGCGAACGGGGATTGCTCGCGGCATGATCCGGATTGCACTGACCGGTTCAATTGGCATGGGCAAGTCGACCGTCGCCGCGATGTTCGAGCGCGCGGGAGTCCCGGTCTTCGACGCCGATGCGGAAGTCAGGCAGCTTCAGGGACCCGGCGGCCAATTGGTCGACAAGATTGGCGAGCTGTTCCCCGGCTGCGTTCGCCGCGGCACGCTCGACCGTGATTGCCTTGCGCAGATCGTCCTTGCTGATCCGGCAAAGCTTGCGGCGCTTGAGGCCATTGTCCATCCCGCCGTTCGCGAAGCACGCGAAAGATTCATGGCTCGACACAGCAAGGCTCCGGCACTCCTGTTCGAGATTCCTCTGCTGTACGAGACTGGCGGCGAGAAGGAGTTCGATAAGGTCGTGGTCGTATCTGCTCCGGCCGAAGTGCAATTGGGCCGGGTCTTGAAGCGCCCTGGCATGAGTAGCGGCAAGCTTCAATCGATCCTCGAGCGACAGATGCCGGACGAAGAAAAGCGCCGTAACGCCGATTTCATCGTCGATACTGGGACCGACCTATCCACAACTGAAAGCCAGGTGCGCGACATTCTGACTTGTCTCGGAATCCCGGTGGGTGGATAGATTTCCACGCTGATGCGCGAGATCGTCTTCGATACTGAAACTACGGGCCTCAGCCCGGGCGGCGGCGACCGGATGGTCGAGATCGGCTGCGTCGAGATCGTCAATCGCGTCGAAACCGGGCGCCACTTCCACGCCTATTTCCATCCCGAGCGCGACATGCCGTTCGAGGCCGAGTTGGTGCATGGCCTCACCGCGACCTTCCTTTCGGACAAGCCGCTTTTTTCCGAAAGGGCCGACGAACTGCTCGAATTCTTGGACGATTCGCCGCTGGTTGCGCACAATGCCGGTTTCGACTTCGGCTTTCTCAATTTCGAGCTCGAGCGCTGCGGTCGGGCTGCGGTGTCGATGCATCGGATGGTGGACACGCTTCAGCTCGCGCGAACCAGGCACCCTGGAGCGAAACACAGCCTCGATGCCTTGTGCATGCGCTTTGGAATCGACCGCAGTCATCGGGTCAAGCACGGTGCTTTGCTCGACGCGCAGCTCCTCGCGCAGGTCTATGTTGAACTGACGGGCGGGAGGCAGATCGATCTCGGGCTGATTGCCGAGGCTGGAACTGTTTCTGCTGCGCAGACCGGCCGACCAGCCATGATTGGCGAGTTTCGTCCGCAGCGGCCTCATGCTGCGCTTGCTGAGGAACTCGAACGTCACCGCGCGTTTATTGCAAAGCTGGTCAACCCGCTTTGGGAACGCTTCGGAAGCTACCCGTTAGGGGCTGGTTGACGCGGAGTTCGGCGCGGTTCTAAGCGCGCCAGATCTAAAAGGAGCCGTCAAAGTGGTCGTACGGGTCGCGGGTCATCAGGTCGATACCGGCGAGTCGCTGCGCGAGCATGCTCAGCGGCGAGTCGCGGAAATCACGGAGAAATATTTCTCGCGCTCGGTGGGAGCCAACGTCACCTTCGGCCGTGGTCCGAACAACGATTACACCTGCGACATCGTCGCTCCGGTTGTCCAGGGGATGGTGCTCAAGGCTTCCTACGGCGCGCGCGAGCCGCAAATGGCGTTCAACGGCGCCGCCGATCGGATCGAGAAGCAGCTGAGGAGATACACCAACCGGTTGAAGGAACATAAGATCGACGATGCCGCCCAGGCCTATGTCGAAAATGCAGCCTATACGATTTTTTCGGGCAGACGCGAGGGCGAGGGCGAGTCGGCGGACCACCCGACGATCGTCGCCGAGACGCGTGTCGACATCCCGGAATCGAGCGTCTCCGACGCTGTGATGCTGATGGACTTGCGCAACACTCCGGCGTTGATGTTCAGAAACAGCGCGACGGGCGAGTTCAACATGATCTATCGACGCGAGGACGGAAACATCGGCTGGGTTGAGCCGCACAACAACTGACCCCATTTGAAACTCCAAGCGGCCAAGGTGCGACTGGTCGCACCAGTCACGAGTTCTGACCCAATGCAGCTTGCCGATTTTCTCGATTGCGACGCGATCAAGACCGCGCTCCCGGGCAGCAACAAGCGCTCGCTCATGAAGCAGCTTGCGGAGCTTGCCGCTCAGCGCTTGGGCATCGAGGGGGCAGTGGTCCTCGCTGGGCTCAATGAGCGTGAACAGCTGGGCCCGACCGGCTTTGGTCACGGCGTTGCAATCCCGCACGCGAAAATCGAGGGGCTGAAACGGATCTACGGCCTGTTCGCGCGCCTGAGCGAGCCGGTTGATTATAAAGCGATCGACAATCGGCCGGTCGACCTCGTCTTCCTCCTCCTCTCGCCGCCCGATTCCGGCGCCGAACATTTGAAGGCTCTGGCTGCGATCAGCCGGGTCACGCGTGACGCAGCGACTCTCGAACGCCTGCGCGGCGCACGGAGCCGCGACGCGCTCGCCGCCTTGCTGATGGGCGCCGACGAACTGGACGCCGCCTGATCAACAATCGCCTTCCGACGCATGTCGAAGTCGCGGGGATTCTGCGCCGCGTCGCGGCTGATGGCGGTTTCGCGACAGTAATGAGGAAGGGCGACGAGCAGCGAGGCTCGCTGCTGCTCTTCATCATCAGCCGCGGCGATCATATCGCAGTATTGGAACGCATTCTGAATCTCGACGGTGGCTATTCCTGGCAACGCGTCGGTCCTGCCGAATCGGCAAGTTCCGCGGAAATCGCCGATTTCCTCGCTCGCCGGACACGGTTCGACGAGGATATTTGGGCGATCGAACTGGATATCGCGGACGCCGAACGGTTCATCGCTGAAACGACCTCGACGGGTTGACCGCTCGGGCGGATCGCACGAAACCTCGTATCAACAGCAAGAGCGGGGGGTATTTTCCAGGCAATAAACGCCGGAAATGCCACGCGAGACGGGGAATCACCACGGGTGCCGGCGTAAGTATTCGCAAGTAATTCGGCACATCTTTTTGGCGATTAACCGCAGTTTTTACGGCTAGAATGTTGGCTTCTTTTCGCTCGGCGCTGCTGATGGTTGCTGCGCTTACCGCGACGATTATTGCCCCGGCTAAAGCCGGTCCTTCCGCCGACGCCATACGACCGGCGGCAAATGCAACCCCAGCGACGGTTGCAATTCCCGATGTTCTCGATCCTGAGGGCGAGCCGATTCTGGCCCAGCCTCCCTCCGGCGCTCAAAGCGACAATGACAGTTCGGACGCCCAGCAGCCCCAAAAGCCGAGCGGCGACCTCGCCTCGATGGTCGCCGGTCTGCGCGGTACCGACGCGGGCAGCCGCGAGCTCGAGTGCCTAGCGACCGGAATCTACTTTGAATCCAAGAGCGAGCCGCTCACCGGCCAGCTCGCCGTAGGCCAGGTCATCGCAAATCGTTCGCAAAGCGGCGGACGCTTCCCGGACAGCTATTGCGGCGTTCTGTTCCAGCGCGGCCAATTTTCCTTCGTTCACGGCCATTCGCTGCCGAGCGTTCCTCGGTCGAGCAGGCAATGGCAGACCGCAGTTGCGATCGCCAAGATCGTCGATCAAGGATTAAAGCCCTCCGCAGTAGGTGACGCGCTCTTCTTTCACGCTCGCTACGTGGCACCGGGCTGGCATGCAAAGCGCATCGCCTCGATCGGCAATCACGTTTTCTACCGTTAGATCCGTTCGCGCAAAGCGCTGGAGGACTTGTCCTCCTGCGCTTTCTTTTTGGCCACGCTTTGTTCTAGATGAGCCATGGCCGCAATCGCCGAGTCCTGTTTCACCGACGCTCCTCCGATTGCGGCCGAAGTAGCGCGAGGGGTAACGCGCCTCTTCTGTCGCCAGGATCTGTTCGCAGTGTGCGAGATGCCGCTGCCAAATGGCCGCCGCGCCGATCTGATGGCGATCGACGGGAAGGGCGGCTTCACGATCGTCGAAATAAAGGTCGCCAAGGCCGATCTTCTCGGCGACTGCAAGTGGACCGATTATCTTGGATATTGCGACCGCTTCTTTTGGGCCGTGCCGCCGCACCTGGCGCGAATCCTCGAGGAAGAGCGATACTTGCCCAACGACGCCGGCCTCATCGTTGCTGACCGCTACGACGCTGCAGTCGTTCGCGAAGCCGCCCACCGACCGCTCCCACCCGCCCGGCGTAAGGCGGAGCTGTTGCGATTCGCGCGGCGCGCCGCGCGTCGGCTCGCGACGCAGGTGGATCCGTCGCTGGGAGCGCTTACTTAGCGGCCGTGGCCGGAGACTTGGGCTTCTTGTCTTCGATCAACTTGAGGATTTCGCGGGCCCGGGGATCGCGCTCGGCATAGTCGCGGGCCGAAAATCCGGCAGCATGATCTGCCTTGTCGGGATCGGCTCCGGAATTGAGAAGTAAGCGGACGACAGGAGTTTCGCGTAGCTGAACGGCGATGATCAAGGGGGTCTCGCCCATTCGATTGGACGTGTTGACCTTCGCGCCCAGGCCGAGCAGCCACTCGATCGCATTTTGAAAGCCAACCCTGGCTGCGGCGATCAGCGGCGTATCGCCGCCCTTGCCGGCGAGATTCGGGTCAGCACCCTTGTTGAGCAGAAATCCAGTCCACGCTTCATCATTGCGATTGATCGCAATGATCAGCCCGGTGTTGCCCTCACCATCCTTGGTATCAACGATTCCCGACGGATGGCCGGACAAAGCCTGCGTCGCTTTGTCACCGTCGCTCTTCTTGACCGCCTCGACGAAATCATATCCGGGGGTCGAAAGCGATTGCGCTGCCGCCGGCGCGGAAAGCAGCATGGACGCCAGAACCAAAGCAAAACCCAGCTGTTTCACGACTTTATGCCTCATAAGCCCGCTTGATCAACATGGCTTAGCAGAGCAAAGCCCGACTTCAAATGAACGGCTGCACGCCATTTTGGGAAAAACCGCTTTCGACGCTCAACCGCGGCGAGTGGGAAGCACTATGCGACGGCTGCGGTCGTTGCTGTGTTCATAAGCTCGAGGACGAAGAGACCGGCCTGTTGTATCCGACGAATGTCGCCTGCAAGTTGCTCGATCGTCGCAATGGCCGCTGCCTTGATTACAGGAACAGGATGAAGCTGGTTGCCGATTGCGTGAAACTCGACCGCAGAAATTTGAGCGGGCTCGACTGGCTCCCCGAGACGTGTGCTTACCGATTGCGGGCTGCCGGCGAGCCATTGCCCAAGTGGCATTATCTGATCTCGGGCAGCCGTGAGACCGTGCACGAGGCGGGGCAGTCAACGCGCGGCTGGACCGTCAGCGAGGAGGATGCCGGAGAGCTCGAATATCATGTGGTCGACCGGCCGCTCTGAAGCAGCACTTGAAGCTGCGCTCCCAGCGCCGATCGAAATTCGGCCGTTAAGGAGCGCGAAGCGGCTGCGTCTCAAATTCGACGAGGCCAGCGGAACCCTAAAACTGACCTGTCCCTGGCGAACCAACCGGCGCGCCGCGCTGGCCTGGGCGCTGGATCAACGCGACTGGATCGAGGCACAGCTTGCGCGTGCCGAACCGGCCGAACCATTCGAGCAGGATGCGGTCATTCCGCTCGAGGGCGAGGACGTCCGCATCGTCTGGGATCCGTCGGCGCCGCGCACGCCGCTGCTCGCCAACGATCAGTTGCGTCTAGGCGGTTCCGAAGCCGGGATTGCCCGCAGAATCGAGCTTTTCCTCAAGCGACGCGCGCTCGACGTGATGTCACGCGAAGTCGCCGAATATACGAAAAGCGCAGGAGTCGCTGCGTCCTCGGTCAGTGTCGGCGATGCCGGCTCGCGTTGGGGCAGCTGCTCGTCACAGGGGCGAATTCGTTTGAGCTGGCGTCTTATTTTGGCCCCGCCCGATGTGCGCCGCTACGTTGTCGCCCACGAAGTCGCGCACCTCGTTCACATGGACCACAGCGCGAAATTCAAGGCGCTTGAAGCGCGCCTCTACGGTGAAGGTCTGAGCGAAGCGAAGACTGCCCTACGTCGGATAGGGCCGCGGTTGCGGCGTATCGGCCGGAGGCGTTGAATCGGGTTGCGGCGCGCGTTGCGGCGGTTGGCGAGCCGGCCTTCGAGACAGTTGCGGCGGATTGAGCTGTTGCGGTTGCTGTTGTGGCGGAAGCACCTGATCCAGCCCCTGCTGGGTTGGTTCGCCAGTGCCCTCGGGCCGGCTCGTCGGCTGCTGCTGCGCAGCTCCCGGTTCAGCAGGAGGCGCGGTGCCGAGCGGCATTCCATTCTCATCGACCATCGGCGCGCTCGTATTGGCGTCAATCGCCTGATCGCCGTACAGCTCCTCCTCCGGAGTCAGCTGCCAATCCGGCATCGGAACCTGGGTTTCGAACTGCTCGACCGGACGATTAGCGACCGCGACGTTCATAAAGTCGTGGAACGCCCGCGCCGGCGCGGTGCCACCCTGAAGACCAGCCACCGGCCGGGCATCATCACGGCCCATCCACACGCCGGTGGTGAGACCGCTCGAAAAGCCAACGAACCAGCCATCCTTGTTCGAGCTGGTCGTCCCGGTCTTGCCGGCAACCGGCCGGCCGATTTGGGCGGCGCGGCCGGTGCCAGAGAGGACCGCCGATTGCAGCAGGTCGGTCATTTCGGCAGCGACCCACGGGGCGACGAGCACGCGCTGTTCATCGCTGTCGTGGCTGTAGAGCATTCGGCCATCGGCAGTGACCACACGGCGGA
>DASVYN010000014.1:0-6040 GCA_036392155.1 Sphingomicrobium sp. | reverse complement strand
CGCGAGCAGCTGGCGCTGATCTTCGAGGCCGGCCTATCCACTGCCAGGGAGGTCACCGCAATTTCCGGCCGTGGCGTCGGAATGGATGTGGTCCGCTCCAACATCGAGCGAATCGGCGGGGTTGTCGAAGTTGACAGCAGGCTCGGCGAGGGAACGCGCATGACATTGCGCGTACCGCTGACCTTGACCATCATTCCGGCGCTCACGGTGTCGATCGCCGGCCAGAATTTTGCAATTCCAAGATCGGCAATCGAAGAGATAGTGCGCGCCAATGGGGAGAGCGTCACGCTCGAACATCTGGGCGGAGCCGGCGTTGCAACCATTCGTGGCCGCCGGGTTCCGGAGGTATCGCTCGCCTCGGTCCTCGGTCTGCGCAGCGAGATCGACCAGCGCGACCGCACCTTGATCGTGCTTCGCCCGGCGGGCGGCGATGTCTACGCCCTGTCGGTCGACCGGATTCACGATCATGAGGAATTGGTGGTCAAGCCGGCAGCGCCGGCGGTGATGGCGACGGGCCTCTATGCGGGAACGACGCTGGCGGATGATGGCAGTCCGATCCTTCTCTTCGATCCGGCGGGAATCGCCCAGGTCGGTGGTGTGAAGCTCGAGGTCCAGGAGCGAACCGCCCGAATCGCCGAAGATCCGAGCGCGGCAGTGTCGAAAGCAACGTCTGTGCTTCTTTTCCGCGGACTCGATGGCGGTCGTCGTGCGCTTCGCCTCGCGATTGTCGACCGAATCGAAGAGGTTCCGAGGGACAGCATCAAGGAGTCCGCAGGTCAGCTGAGGGTCCAGGTCGGCGACGCAATTCTGCCGCTTGCCGGTGCGACCGCTGCCGAAATCGGTGAGGGCAAGGTCCGGCTGTTCCGACTCAATGACGGAAACCACGAGATCGGCTACGCTTTTGCGGAGGTCATCGACTTCGCGACCATCGAACATGATGTGATCCATGCCGAGCGTCCTGGGGAAGTCAGCGGCGTATCGCTGATCAATGGCGAACCGGCGGAAGTCATCGATGCCCACTGGCTCTTCGCCAATCACGTCGGCGTCGTTGCTCGCGCGAAGGAGCAGCTCGTCTGCCTGGTTCCAGGCTGGGACCCGTGGATGCAAAACATGCTGAGGCCATTGGTTGAGGCTGCCGGATATCGGGTGATCGACGATGCCGAGGATGGAGGAGCCGACGTGGTTATTGCCTCCCTCGGAGAGGAACTGCCCGACGGCGCCGACGACAAGACGATTTGGCTCCGCGCCGAGCCCGAACCCAAGGGCAAGAAGGACGAAAGCATCTATCGCTACGATCGCGCGGGCCTGCTGATGGCCCTCAAATCCACCGGGACTGGGAGGGGCAAATGAACGAGCTTCTGCTGGTCGTCACGATCGCCGGCGAAAGGGTCGCGCTGCCGGCTGCTGCAGTCGAATCCGTGGTCGAGTTGGACACGCTGATTCCGGTCCCCCGGGCGGCACCGCATGTCGCGGGCCTCTCGGCGCTCAGGAGCCGCGTCCTGACCGTGATCGACTGCATGCGGTCCCTCGAGCTTGGCGACACCGACTGTTCGGACGGAATCCGCGAAGCCGCAGTCGTCGAGCTTGACGGCCACCATTATGCGCTGATCGTCGATTTGGTCGAAGATGTTGTCGAGGCGCTCTCTGATCCCTCGCCGATCCGTGCTGCAATGGGGCCGGGCTGGGAGCGCGTGTCGCTGGGCATGGTCGAAACCGAAGTCGGGCCGCTGCTGCTGGTCGATGTCGCGGCTCTCCTCGCCGGCGCAACCGAAGCGAAGGCCGCTTAAGTTCTTCGTTACCCTTAGCGTTTATCAGACCCACGTTGGAAGCGGGATGCCTGAGACATGAAAAGCTGTTTGATCGTCGATGACTCCAAGGTGATCCGAAAGGTCGCCCGGCACATCCTCGAGACTCTGGAATTCGAGGTTGAGGAAGCTGGCGACGGGCAGGAGGCGCTGTCTCGCTGCGAGCAGAAGATGCCGGACGTCGTCCTGCTCGACTGGAACATGCCCGTCATGAGCGGCATGGAGTTCCTGCGCCTGCTGCGGCAGCGGGGGCACAACGATCAGCCCAAAGTTGTTTTCTGTACGACTGAAAATGACATGGCGCATATTCGCGCAGCTCTGGAGGCGGGGGCCGACGAATATGTCATGAAGCCGTTCGACCGCGAGACGCTCCATATCAAACTTCAGCTTGTCGGCGTCGCCTAAGCCGGCCGTGGAGCGGGCGCTCGCCAGATCGCGGGACCGCTTTCCGGACCCGCGGCAAACACACCGCAGAATCCGGTTGATGATCGTCGACGATTCGACGGTTGCGCGGGCGGTGCTGTCGCGCATGGTCGAAAGCGACCCCGCGTTCGAAATCACTGCCGTTGCCGGAACTGCCGAGGACGCCATCGAGGCCCTCGGCGAATGCCGCGTCGACGTGGTTGTCCTCGACCTCGAGATGCCCGGGGCCGGGGGCTTGAAGTCGATTCCGCGCATCATCGCTGCCGCTGCGGGCGCGAAAATCATGATCGTTTCTTCGCTTGCCGAAGACGGAGCCGAGCAGACCGTCGCAGCCCTTGCCCTTGGCGCCGCCGATACGATGCCCAAGCCGGGAACGGGCCGCTTCAACGGCAAATTCTCGGAAATCCTGCTGAACAAGCTGAAGGGGCTCGGTCGCGCTTCCAATCAGGCGCCGCCTCTCGGACCGGCAAAAACTTGCCCGCAGCCGCTCCTGCGGGTCATGCCGGTTGATCCCATTGACGTGCTGGCGATCGGCGCATCGACCGGCGGAATTCACGCCCTTGGAGTATTGTTCAACGCGCTGCCGCAGCGGATCGGCGTCCCAATACTTGTAACCCAGCATCTGCCGATCCCGTTCATGGCGGTGTTCGCGCGGCAGCTTGGTACTGCTGCCCGGCGCGAAGCGTTTGTGGCCGAAGATGGCATGGAGCTTGTGCCGGACCGCATCCTTGTGGCGCCGGGTGATGCGCATCTTACGCTGGAGCCGTCGCGGAACGGGGTGGTCGTCCGCCTAACCCACGCTCGAAGCGCCAGCGGCTGCATGCCGTCGGTCGATCCGATGCTTGCGTCAGTTGGAGCTGTCTACGGTTCTGGTGCGCTCGGCGTGGTGCTCACCGGCATGGGTCGCGACGGGGTCGAAGGTGCGGCGCGCCTGGTCGAGTGCGGCGGCTCGATACTGGCGCAGGACGAAGCAACCTGCGCGGTGTGGGGGATGCCGCGTGCGATTCTCGAGGCGGGACTCGCCTGCGCCGTGCTGCCGCCGGACAAGATCGCGCGCCGAATCGCTTCACGTTCCGAGGAGCCGCCGGCGTGCAGATAAGCGATAGTTCGAGCCGGATCCTGGCTGGTCTGCTGGAGGCGCGTACCGGCCAGCAACTGACGATGAGTCGCCGCTGGCGCATCGAGACTGCACTTTCGGCCTTGCTGCGCGAGCGCGGAATCGTCTCGCTCGACGAGCTCATCACGATCCTTGTCATGGGCACGGAGCCCAGTCTTTCGCAGCGCGTGGTGGAGGCGCTTCTGAACAACGAAACCTATTTCTTCCGCGACCGCGCCCCGTTCGACATGCTCCAGCGTCACGCGCTGCCTGAGCTCGCGCAGCGTCGACAGAAGTCGAAACGGCTGCGCATCTGGTCTGCCGGCTGCTCGACCGGTCAGGAAGTCTATTCCCTGTCGATGCTGTTCTCCGAAGAGCCTGACAAGTGGCGCGGCTGGTCGATCGACATCCTCGGCACGGACGTGTCCACGGTTTGCGTCGATCGGGCACGCAGCGGCGCTTATAGTCAGTTCGAAGTTCAGCGCGGGCTCGGCATCAACCAGATGATCAAATGGTTCGAGGAATGCCCCGATGGCTGGCGTGCGGCTGAGACCCTGCGCAAGCCGGTGCGCTTCCAGGTCCACAATCTGCTCGAGCAACCGCCTCATCCGGGTGATTTCGATATTGTTCTGTGCCGCAACGTCCTTCTCTACCTCAGCCCGGAAAAAAAGACGCTCGCATTCGAGCGCATCGCTGGCGCAATGGCCGAAGACGGCTGGCTGATGCTGGGTGCCGGCGAAACAGTGATCGGCCAGACGAGCAAGCTGGGCGCCGATGTCAGCGCTCGCGGCCTCTATCGCCTGATCGGCGACGGCAGTCGGGTCGAAAAACGCCACGGCGACCGCCGAGCTGCTGCAGGCGGGGCTTGACCAAGTTCGGGGCGAATGCGCCATTAGGCGCGTGGATTTCGAGTTCATCGAGCGGCCTTCGCCCAATTTCGACGATCGGCAACTGCCGGTCTCGATGATTGTCCTGCACTATACGGGTATGCCCGATGCCCAGGGCGCGCTCGATCGGCTAACCTCGCCCGAAGCCAGAGTCTCCTCTCATTATCTGATCGACGAGGACGGCACCATTTACCGACTCGTCGATGAATCCAGACGCGCCTGGCACGCGGGCAAGTCGCGATGGCGGGGCATTGGCGACGTCAATTCGGCGAGCGTCGGAATCGAGATCGTCAATCCGGGGCATGAGTTCGGCTATCGGCCCTTTCCGGACGAACAGATCGCATCGCTCATTCCGCTCGTCGCCGACATCAAGGAGCGGCACGGCATCGGCCGGGGCAATATTGTTGGCCATTCCGATGTCGCTCCGGCACGCAAGGAGGATCCCGGCGAGCTATTTCCCTGGAGCGCCTTGGCCAAGCGCCGCCTCGCCCTGCCGAGCCCGACACGGGACCTGATCGACCCCTATTGGACCGACGCGGGATTTCTGCTGGCATTGGAACGTTTCGGCTATGACGTGACCGATCCGCAAAAGGCGGTTATCGCCTTCCAGCGGCGTTTCCGGCCCGACCTCATCGACGGGATCATCGACGGCGAATGCCGGGCCAAGCTGTTGGCGTTGTTGCTTCCCAGGCCGCAATGAACCATATTTCGTGAGCCAGAGGGTTGGGCGGCCGCGGGGGAGCTTGCTCCAACGAGGAAAGTCCGGGCTCCATGGAACTACGGTGCCGGGTAACGCCCGGCGGCCCTCACGCAAGTGAAGGTCAGGGATAGTGCCACAGAAAGGATACCGCCCGGCTTCGGACGGGTAAGGTCGAAAGGGTGCGGCAAGAGCGCACCGCGGCCCTGGCAACAGGGGCGGCACGGTAAACCCCACCGGGTGCAAGACCGAATAGGGGCGCCGCATGAGCCTGGTTCCGGCTCGGCGTCCGGGTTGGTTGCTGGAGGGGCGGGGCAACCCGTCTCCTAGAGGAATGGCCGCACAGTCTCGCTTCCCAGAAGCGCGACGGACAGAACCCGGCTTACAGGCCCTCTGGCGCAAACGTCATCGCGAGCCTCCGCACTGGATTGCTTCGCTACGCTCGCAATGCCTAATGAGAAATGGATGGCTCGGCAGAAGAGATCGGACGATTGGGGATTTCCCCGCTGGCGTTCCTACGGCGACAAGGGCCGAACCGCGGCAAAGGTGCGCCTTTGCGATCGCGAGGGCTGCAGTGAGATCGGCGATCGGCCTGCGCCCAAGGCGCCGAACAGTCGCGAGCGCTGGTATTTTTGCGAGGCCCATGCCGCCGAGTACAACAGGAACTGGAACTATTTTGCAGGCCTCAGTCCGGAGGAAGCCGCGCGCCGCGCCGCCGACGAAGAACGGGACGCCAAGGGCTTCCGCAAGTCCGCGCAATGGAAATGGGCCGGACCCGGTGACGGCACAAGGAGCCGTGACGAAATGCGCGCACTCTCGGTCCTCGGTCTCGAAAGCGACGTCGAGTTCAAGGATGTGCGCACCGCCTATCGTCAGCTCGCCAAGGCGCACCACCCCGACCTCAAGCAAGGGGACAAGGAGGCGGAAGTACGTTTTCGCGAGATTCAGGCGGCCTATGATGTCCTGAAGAGCGCCGAAGAGCGAAGGGGCGGCAAAGCGCTTTAGGCCGGCTTGCCCGCCGGCCGTCGGCGGTCGCGTCTCCTGCGATCGACGCTGCGACGCTCGCCTTGCGGAAGCGCTTCCCTGGTTTTGGCCAACTTCCTGCGATCGGCTTTACGCCGCTCGCCACTGC
>DASVYN010000013.1:0-28704 GCA_036392155.1 Sphingomicrobium sp. | reverse complement strand
ACTGTATTTTGCGACGAAGCTTGACGATGAACCGTGCATTTTTGTAGACGAGTTGAGTTTCAGCGCGTCATCGGGAGGTCTTCGCGCTGGCCTATATCGTCGCCGCCGCAGCAATCGCGGGCCTCAATACGGCATATTCGGCTGCGGTACTCGGCGGCTGGAGACGCTCCGGGTTCATCGGCGGTCTGCTGGCCGGTCTCTATGCGGTGCTCTATATCCTGCTCAGCCTCGAAGCCTTTCTCGCTGCTGATCGGTGCACTGCTGCTCTTTGCCGCGCTCGCCGGAGTGATGTATGCGACGGGCCGGATCGACTGGAGCGCGAAGCGAAGCGAGACCCAAGCCGCTTCGGCGGCGTGACGAGCTGAATCTTTGCCGCTAGTCGGCGGTGATGAGTTCGCGACCGTTACCGCCCAAGCGCATCTTTCCAACGTCAAAGGTCGACGCACGCGCCGCCGAGCACGTACCCTCGGTCCCGCAGACCGAAAGCGTCGCCTACAAGCTGGCCTTTCAGGATACCGAGTTCCTGCTGCGCGAGGATTTGCGCCCGGTCCGCTTCCAGCTCGAGCTGCTGAAGCCGGAGCTGTTGCTCAACGAAGCGAATATCGGTTCGACCTTCGTCTTTTACGGTTCGGCGAGGATCCCGGCGCCGGACATGGCCGATACGCTGATCGCTGCGGCGACCAACGAGCAGCAGCAACGGATTGCCGCGCGCCTGAAGGAGAAGGCGCGCTACTATGACGTCGCGCGCGATCTTGCGCGGCTGGCGAGCCGCTGCGGCTGTGACGAGGAAGGAAAAATGCAATTCGTCGTCTGCTCGGGCGGCGGCCCTTCGATCATGGAAGCGGCCAACCGCGGCGCTGCGGATGAAGGACGCGAGTCGATCGGGCTCAACATCGTCCTCCCGCACGAGCAGATGCCGAACCGCTACGTCACCCCGGACCTCAGTTTCCAATTCCACTATTTCGCGCTTCGCAAGATGCACTTCCTGCTGCGCGCTCGCGCGGTTGCGGTGTTCCCCGGGGGCTACGGCACTTTCGACGAAATGTTCGAGCTCTTGACTCTCATCCAGACGGGCAAGGTGCGCCCGCTGCCGATCCTGCTGTTCGGCAAGGACTATTGGAATCGCGTCGTCAATTTCGAAGCGATGGTCGATGAGGGCGTGATCGCGCCGCACGACCTCGACCTCATTCACTGGAGTGAGGATGCGAACGAGGCATGGGAGTTCGTGATGAACTTCTATGCCGACCATCCGGCCGCGCCGGCGATGCCGTCGGCACCGACGAAGTGAGACGTTAGGCGCCCGGCTTCTTCGTCGCGGCGCTCGCCTGGCCGCTGACCTGCGGTTCGGTCACTGCACCGGTCGTCGGGGCACCTGCACCGGGCTTCGCCGCTCCAGGTCCTGCCGCAGCCGTCGCTGCCGGCGCAGCCGGCAGGGGCTTGGGCGCATCGCTATGCGAATTGAGGAATGCGATCACGTCCGCGCGGTCCTGCGGATTGCCGAGACCAGCGAAAGTCATCTTGGTGCCCGGCGCGAACGCCTTAGGGCTGGTCAGCCACTGGCTAAGATTGTCCCAACCCCAGGTGCCGCCCTTCTTCGATAGCGCGTCGGAGAAGGCGAAACCCTTGCCTTGGCCGACCGGCTCGCCAAGCACATCCCAGAGGTTGGGACCGAGCTGATTGGCACCGCCTTTGTCGGCATTGTGGCAGGCCATGCATTTGTTGAAGACCTGCTGCCCCTTCGCCGGATCGGCCTTTGCGAGATAGACTTCGATCGGCTGCTCGGCCGCAGCGCCTTCACCGGCCTGCTGCTCCACGCCTTCGATCGGATAGGCCATTTTCTCGGGCCGTTCCGAACGAAACATTTCGCCACCGACGATCGACGATCCCAATGCGACGATTCCTGCGAACAGCACCCAGCCGGCAATCGTGTTGAAGCGGTCGTCCATGGAGTTTCCCTGTTAATCTCAGGATAGAGAGGAATAGAATTTTCGCCGCCTCTTAGGGGCGAGTCGGCGCGGCTTCAAGCACCGAGCCAATGCTCGAGAAGCGTGCGCGCAATGGCGGCTTTCGGCGGAGGCAGAAAGGGTGCGTCGGCGTTTCCGGCGAGCGCCGCCGCAATATCTTCGCGGGCGAACCAGCGAGCGTCATCGAGCTCGCTAGTGTCGATCCTCAGCTCCTCGCTGTCGGCAAAAGCGTGGCAGCCGATCATCAGCGAGGACGGAAAAGGCCAGGGCTGGCTCGCAACATAATGGACTCGGCGCACGCGAATGCCTGCCTCCTCGAACAGCTCGCGCGACACAGCGGCCTCGAGATTCTCGCCGACCTCGACAAAGCCGGCGAGCGCCGAATAGCGCCCTGGCGGATAGTGCGGCTGCCGGCCCAGCAGCAGCTTGCCGTCATGCTCGGCAAGCATGATCACGACCGGGTCGACCCGGGGGAAGTGCTCGGCTCCGCAGGCGGAACAACGGCGCGACCAGCCGCCGCGAACCAGCGTGCTCACCTGCCCGCAATTGGCGCAGAAGCGGTGACGGCAATGCCAGCGCGCAAGGCTCAGCGCAGCGGCGAACAAGGGTGCATCGTCAGGATTTAGAAGCGACATCAAGGGGAAGGCCGCTCGAGCGTCGGCAGTGACCTCTTCGATCGACGAGAAGCACGGTAATTCACCGTCGAACCCCAGGAAAAGCTGCGGGTTGCTCACCCCGGTCCAGGTGAGCCTGCCATCCTCGCCAAGCCCGGGCAGAGCGTCACGCCATTGCAGCTGTCTCGCGGACGGGTCGGCTGCCAGGCGTGCGATCGCCGCTTCATCGGCACGCAGCGCGTCGGCCCGATCGAGGCCAGGGCCACTGAAGAATGGTTCAAGCGGCAAGTCGGTCATTGCAGTTCAGCGCCAGGTCGGCGGCCTTTCGGTAGAGGGTCGGAAGCCCGGCCTCCTTGAGGCTGTCGAGCGATTGCCACCATCCTTCGCCTTGGGGATCAGCGCGAGCGACAATTTGAAGATCGAGCGAGAAATGGGTGAAGATGTGGCGGATCGTGCCGAGCCTGTTTAGCCGCTCGGGAGCTGCGTCGGTCCACTCGTCGCCGGGGAGCGCCGCCATGCCGCCAAGCAATCCCCTGGCCGGACGCCGCACGAGCCAGACTTCGCCGCCGTGTTCAATCCAGTAAGCGACGCCATATTTGTGCGGACGAGCCGCTCGCGGCTTTCGCTCAGGGAAGTCTTCCGCCGCTCCAGCGGCAAGGGCTCTGCAGTCCGCCGCGAGCGGACACAGGCCGCAGCGCGGGCGCTTGGGCCGGCAGACAGTCGCGCCGAGATCCATCATCGCCTGGATGAAGTCGCCGGGTCGGTCCTTGGGCAACAGCTCCTCAGTCAGACGTTCGATCTCGGCGCGAGAGGGTCGCCTCAAGCCGTACAGCCGGGCGACCAGCCGCTCGACATTGGTGTCCACCGCCGCTGCTTTCTCGCCAAACGCAATCGCTGCAATCGCTGCCGATGTGTACCTGCCGATGCCGGGCAGCTTGACGAGCTCGGCGGCGCTCTGAGGAAAGCCCCCGAGCCGCGCGATTTCGCGCGCGCAGTCGATCAGGTTGCGGGCTCGGGCATAGTAGCCGAGACCCGCCCATTCCGAGAGGATCGCTTCGTCGCTGGCCGCGGCTAGCGCTTCGACGGTTGGCCAGCGCGCGACAAACCGCTCGAAGCGCGGGCGTACCGTCGCCACCGTGGTCTGCTGGAGCATCACCTCGCTCAGCCACACGCGATAGGGATCAGGCGGCGTCTTGCCGGGCGGCGAGCGCCACGGCAGGGTCCGGAAGTTATCCACATAATGTTGGATCAGGCGCGTTGCGGCGTTGGCGGTCACCTTCCTGCTATGGCATGCTTGAGCCGCATGTCGAAGAGAAACAGCCGGGAAGATTCGCCAAGAAGCTGCCGCGCGCGCTCCGCTGGCGAGCTCGTCGGCGACATTGGCGGACAGTCGTTCAAGCGCTTCGGGTTCGTCCAGCATTCGATTGTCAGCCGCTGGGCAGAAATCGTCGGCGAGCGCTATGCGAAAGCCTCCTGCCCCGAATCGATCAAATTTCCGGCCGGCCAAAAAGCCGGCGGGGTCCTCACGCTGATGGTCGACGGCGCCCATGCACCGCTGATCCAGCACCTGACTCCGATGATCGTCGAGCGCGTGAACCGATTCTTCGGTTATGCCGCAATCAACCGCATTGTCTTCCGCCAGGGGAGGCCTCCCGCTCCGCCGCCAAAGCCTAAACGGCCGGAGCTTCGACCGGTACCGAAGGAGCTGGGCGAAGGGCTGCGTGAGATTGCCGATCCCGGGCTTCGTGCCTGTCTGGAGTCGCTTGCGGCTCAAATTGCGGCTAGCAGCGGACCTCCGTCACTCTTGCAAGAGGGCGACGAGCCGATACCTGTGATCAACCGGAGCAATTGAACCGATGAAGGTCCGCATTTTTCTCGCCGGCGCAATGGCAGCTCTCGCGCTGGCAGGCTGCAACAAAAACAAGACCCAGACTGGGGGGACTCCGGTCAGCAACGAAACGGTGACGATCGCACAGGCCAATCCGCCGCCGGGCGGCACCTGGGCCGACGTCGTCAATGCGACGTCATCGGGTTACATGATGGGCAACCCCAACGCCAAGGTGAAGCTGGTCGAGATCGGCTCGCTCTCCTGCCCGCACTGCAAGAAATTCGACGACGAAGGCGTGCCGGCGCTGATCGACAAATATGTGAAGCCCGGCAAGGTCAGCTGGGAATTTCGCCCGTACCTGATCCACGGGCCAATCGACATGGCCGCCAATCTCGTCGTCAGCTGCAATGGCGTAAAGAGCTTTTTCCCGCTGGCCCGCGCCTTGTACAAGGACCAGGCGATCTGGATGGCCAAGGTCGAATCCGCCCCGGCGGACAAGCTCAACGAGATTCAGAACCTGCCGACCAATCAGTTATTCGTCACCATGGCGAACCTGCTCGGGCTGCAGGACTGGGCGGCCGCGCGCGGGGTGCCGCAAGCCAAGAGCAATCAGTGCCTGAGCGACCAGAAGATGATCGATCACCAGGTCCAGGTAACGAGCGACGTTGGCAGCCAATATCCGGATTTCTCAGGCACGCCGGCATTCATCATTAACGGCAAGATGGCTGGGCGGGACGTCGCGAGCTGGGATAAGCTCGAGCCGCAACTACAGGCGGCGCTGAAGTGAGGCTGGCTGCCGCCGTTGCGACTGCTTTGGCGATTACCGGGGTCGCGTCAGGAGCTCAGGCGAAGTCGGCTGCCAGACCCGCAGCGAAGGCTAATTGGTCGCGCACGGTTGTCGCAACGCCGGAAGGCGGCTTCAGGATGGGGAATCCGAACGCCAAAGTGAAGCTGGTCGAATATGGTTCGCTGGCCTGCCCCCACTGCCGTCATTTCGAGGAGACCGGCTTCAAGCCGCTCGTTCAGGCTTATGTGCGCACCGGCCGGGTCAGCTACGAGTTCCGCAACTTCCTGCTGAACGCGCCAGACATTTCAATAAGCCTGCTGGCCCATTGCGCCGGACCGGCCAAATTCTTCCCGATGTCGGAGATGATCTTCGCGACGCAGCCGCAGTGGCAGGCGAAAGTCGCTGCGATCACCGAAGAGCAACGAGGAGAGATTGCCAAGCTCTCCGACGCGGAACGGATCGTTCGTCTCGGAGAGATTGCAGGCTTTCCGCAAATCGCGGCTCGATTCGGGGTTATGCCCGCACGAGCGCGCCAGTGCCTTGCCGATCCCAAAGGTCTCGAACGGCTGCTCGACATCACGAAGACGGCGGCAGATGCGGGCATCACGCACACGCCGACCTTCCTCATCAACGGCAAGGTGAGCGACTCTGCGACTTGGGAACAATTGGAGCCGGAGCTCAAGCAAGCGGCAGGCGGGTAAGGGCGGCTCGGGGAGGGTGAATCGGCTTGCGGATTAGGCGGCTCAAGCTCAGCGGCTTCAAGAGCTTCGTCGAGCCGGCCGAGCTCAGGATCGAGCGGGGCCTCACCGGTGTCGTCGGTCCGAACGGTTGCGGCAAATCCAATCTGCTTGAAGCGATCCGCTGGGCAATGGGCGAGTCCAGCCCCAAATCCCTGCGCGGCGGAGGCATGGACGATGTGATCTTCGCCGGCACCGCTACTCGACCGCAGCGCGATTTCGCGGAAGTCTCGATCCTCCTCGAGCGCGATGCGAGTGAGGAAGCGAGCGCCGGAGAAAGCGAAATCACAAGGCGAATCGAGCGCGGCGCGGGCTCGGCCTATCGGATCGACGGGCGTGACGTCCGGGCCAAGGACGTGGCGCTCCTTTTCGCCGATGCAGCGACCGGTGCCCACTCCCCCGCGCTCGTCAGCCAAGGCAAGATCGCGTCGGTGATCGCGGCCAAGCCCGCCGAGCGGCGGCAGCTACTTGAGGAAGCGGCCGGCATTTCGGGGCTTCACGCTCGGCGCAAGGATGCCGAGCAGAAGCTTCGCGCAACCGAAGCGAATCTCGCGCGCCTCGCCGAGATCCTCGGCGAGCAGGAACAGCGCGCGGCACAGCTCAGGCGCCAGGCCCGCGCCGCCGAACGGTATCGCAAGCTCACCGACCAGATCCGCGGCGTAGAGGCCCGGTTGCTGCATGCCCGGTGGCTCGAGGCTGAGCGGGCGGCGGAAGCGGCGGCCGCCGAAGCCGGCGCCGCAGCCCAAGAGGTGGAGCGTATCCACCAGTCCATCGAAGAGGCGCAGACCGCACATGTTCGCGCGAACGATGCGCTTTCGGCGAAGCGCAATGCGCTGGCCGAGCTGCGCGAGAAGGGCCATGCGCTTGCCCACCAGCTTGCGGCGGCGCGGGCCCGGCGCGACACGGTTGCACGGCGGTTGGCGGAACTCGATCGACTTGATGCTTCCCTCGCTGCCGACATCCAGCGCGAAGAAGCGCTGAAAGGCGATGCCGCTCGGGCAATCGCCCTGCTCGAGGAAGAACGGACTGCAATCGCCCTGCGGCTTGAGGATGCCGAGGCCCATTCGGCGCGGATTGCTCATGAGCTCAGCAGCACCGAAGCGGCCTCGCGCGAGGCCGAGGCGGAGCTTGCCGAAGTGCTCGCGAGGCAAGCGGCGATGCGCGCCGAGCGGCGGGTCGCCGAAGCCGCGCTGGAGGCTGCACGGGCACAACTCGCGCGCACCGAGCAGGAGCTGCACAGGCTGACCGATCAGTTCGATGCGCTCGGCGACGCAAGCGAACAGATCCGCGCCAAGGAGGTGGCCGAGGCGAAAGCCGGATTGGCGGCCGGGGCATTCAAGGAAGCCGAGGTCTTGCGTGTTCGGGCGGAGGAAGGGCGCGCTGCGGCGGCCGAGGCGCGCGACGCTGCAGAGAGTCAGCTGGCTTCGGCGCGCGCGGCGCTGTCGGCTGCGCGCTCGGAGCACGACGCACTTGCCCGAGCGCTCGAGCATGGCGGCGGCGCGGCAATCGCCAGCCTCAAAGCCGAGCCGGGCTATGAACGAGCGCTCGCTGCAGCGCTTGGCGAAGATGCCGATGCCGCAATTGGCAACGAGGGTCCGAGACGTTGGCAGGGGAGCGACGTGCTCCCGGGCGATCCGGCGCTTCCGGCGGGGACCCAATGTCTCGCCGATCTTGCCCGGGCTCCAAACGAATTGCTGCGACGATTGAGGCAGGTGGCGGTCGTCGAAGAGGACGTTGGACAACAGCTTGCGGTCGGTCAGCGGCTCGTCACCCGCGACGGGCAGCTACGGCGCTGGGACGGTTTCGTGGCGATCGGTCTCGGCGCAGCCGCGGCAGAGCGGCTGCTCCGCGTCAACCGTCTCGCGCAGCTCGCCGGAGAACTGCCCGGATTGGACAAAGCGGCGGATTCTGCCTCGACTGAACGCGAACGCGCGCTGGCTGCGATGGAGCAATGCCGCAAGGCTGCCGAGGAAGCCCGCAGCGCAGCACTCGCTGCCGAGCGCGACGCGCGCGATGCCGCGCGGGCGATCGACGCTGCTGCGGCGGCGCTCGAACGAATTGAGGCACAGCGAGCAAGTCTTTCGCAACGCCAGGCGGACCTTGAGCCGGTGCTGCAAGCCGCCCGCGAAGCAGTGATTGCAGCCGAGCGGTCGCTCGCTGCGCTCCCCGATCCGGCAGCGCTCGAGCATGAGATCGAAACTGCGCGCGCGAGCGCCGCGACAGCGGCCACGGCAGTCGCTGACAAGCGCGCCGAAGCGGCCACGAAAGCGCGCGAAACCGCAACCGATCGCGAGCGATCGAGTGCTGCAGGCCGCGAGCAGGCCGAATGGCGCAAGCGCCAGACAGATGCCGAACAACGCCTCGCCTCAGCCGTGGAACGCCAAAGGCATCAAGCAGTCGAGCGCGCTGAGCTCGAGATGGAACCAACCGAGCTCGATTTCAGCATCCACGAGCTCGAACATGCCAACGATCAAAGTCAGGTGCGGATCGGCGAAGCTGCCGCAGGCGAGCGCGAGGCCGAAGAAGCCGTCGTCGCCGCGGCGCAGGCGCTATCCGCCGCCAATGAGCGCTCGGCCGATACGCGCGAGCGCCGCGCAGCCGCAGCTGCCCGGGCCGAGGCGCAGCAGGCGCGCAGCGCGGAGTTCGCGCGCCAGGTTGCCGAGAAATTCGAATGCGCGCCGCAGCGGCTGCCGGAGAAGCTCGGCTTCGATGCCGATTCGCCCCGCAATGCCGACGAGGAGGCCGCGACACTGGAAAGGCTGACCGCCGAGCGCGAGCGGATCGGTCCGGTCAATCTCGTCGCCGAGCAGGAGCTGGCGGAACTGGACGCCACGCGAGAAAAAGGTGCGGAGGAAGCCGAGGAGCTGACTCAGGCGATCCACCGCCTTCGCGGCTCGATCGGCAATCTGAACCGCGAGGGACGCGTTCGGCTGCTTGACGCCTATGAGAAGGTCGACGCCCACTTCCGCCGCTTGTTCACGACGCTATTCGAAGGCGGACAAGCGCATCTTGAGCTGGTCGAAAGCGACGATCCGCTGGAAGCCGGGCTCGAGATCATGGCTCAGCCGCCCGGCAAACGACTCTCGGCCCTGACATTGCTGTCGGGCGGCGAGCAGGCATTGACTGCAATCGCGCTGATTTTCGCACTCTTTCTCACCAACCCGGCCCCGATCTGCGTGCTCGATGAGGTCGACGCGCCGCTCGACGATTCCAACGTCGAGCGCTTCTGCGAGCTGCTCCATCGAATGACGCAGGAGACCGACACGCGCTATCTGATCGTCACGCACAATGCGGTGACGATGAGCAGGATGGACCGCCTCTACGGAGTGACGATGATCGAAAAGGGCGTTAGTCGCCTTGTCTCGGTGGATCTTGGAGGCGCTGAGACGCTGCTCGCTGCGGAATGAGCGAATGCGCCTGCTCATCGTCTTTGCAGCATGTCCGCTCTCGGGTTCCTATCGCCGATAAGTGACCGGCCGATGTCCAAGCCCTTCATTCCGCCGCATCCGCCGCGCCCCGCCGGGCCGGTAGCGGTGTGGCGCGGCTTCGTTGGGGAGCGGGCAAGGACCGCCGTCTACGGCTGGTCGGAGCAAGCGTTCGAGAAATGGCATATCGACCGCAAGGTCTTCGGGCACCGCGTGCACATTGTGATGCGGCCGGAGATGGTCCAGCGCGTCCTGCTCGATAATGCCGCCAATTACGAAAAGCCGAAGCTGGTCAAGAAACTGCTCCAGCCGGTGATCGGACGAGGGCTGCTCAGCTCGGACGGTGACCTCTGGCGTGCCCAGCGCAAGATTGTCGCTGCGAGCTTTGCTCCGCCGGCGGTCGATGCGCTGGTGCCGGTGTTCGCTGATGTTGCGCGAAATGCCGCGGCAGACTGGAGCAACGGTTCGCGTGACATGGCGCGCGAGGCGACTCGAGCGGCCATGCAGCTTATTTCGCGCGCCCTGTTCAGCGGCGATCCGCGACTCACCAGTGAACAGGCGATGGCGCACATCGCCCATGCGCTGGAGGGCGTCAGCGAAGCCAGGATGCAGCTGCTGATGGGGCTGCCGGTGTTTCCGATCACGCTCCGCGGCCTGCGCGGCCGCAAGGGCCAGATCTATCTGCGAAGGACATTGATGGCTCTTGTTCACGAGCGGATGGAGCCTGGCGCTCCTGAAGATTTCGTGACGCAAATGATCCGCGCGCTACATGGCGCCTTTCCACCCGCGGAAGCGGTCGAACTGGCCCTGGACAATGCCGCGACCTTTTACCTCGCCGGGCACGAGACCACGGCCAATGCGATCAGCTGGACGCTGTTCATTCTGTCCGAGCAGCCCGAGTGGCAGGAGAGCGCCGCTGCCGAAGCGCGTGCCGCCTTGGCGGGCGGGGTCCGTTCCGACTTTCCGGACAAGCTGCCGATCCTCCGAATGATCGTCGAGGAAGTGCTTCGACTCTATCCGTCGGCGCCGCGTTTCGATCGCGAGGCGGTTGGTGCGGACAGGCTCGGCGAAGTCGAGGTCCAGCCCGGCGACTTCGTCTCGATCTGGCCCTGGCTGATCCACCGCCACCACAAGTTGTGGGACCAGCCGGACGTGTTCGACCCGACGCGTTTCACGCCCGAGCGGCGCAAAGCCTATCACCGATTTCAGTACATTCCCTTTGGTGCTGGTCCAAGAACGTGCGTCGGCGCCCGCTTTGCGATTGCCGAAGGGCTGACGATCCTCGCGCATTGGCTTGCCAAATGGCGGTTCGCCCCGGTGCCGGGCCGCAAGGTGGAGGTGTCGGGAATGGTAACTTTGCGGCCAAAGGGCGGACTGCCGCTCATGATCGAGCGCCTTTGACCAGTGCATGGATCAGGAAAGCAGGAATGAGAACGAGCCCGACGATCCAGTGAGTGGTGCTTACCCAGTTCCGGGAAACCTCGTCGCCAATATAATAGAGTCCAAGCGCAGTGACGGCGAGAATGAGACAGGCGGCGGCAAGCGTAAGGCCGCTTTTGAGGTTACGCCGGATATTCCATCCAAGCGTGATATGCACCGGGATCATTGCTCCGCCGATGATGAGGAATGCATAAGCGGCAATTCCGTGCGCGATCAGCACCAGATGCTGAGCCGGATGATGCTCGGGGCCGAATTCGCCCGCGATGCGCACGAAATGATCGAACAGCAACCAAATGGCGCCGGTCGCGACAAGCAGGCCGAGACTTAGATAGACGGCGATTTCCTGCCACCGCGGCAGTCGGCCGGGGCGACGCCTGATCATGCCGGCACCGTCTCCGGCTCGCCGATCGGCTCGATCCTGCTATTGCGGCCGATACCGAAGGCGCTTGCATCGACCTGTTCGAGCAATGCCGCTGCCCGGTCGCCGCTCTTCCAGACGATCTTCGTCAGTGCGTCCGCGTCGCATGCGGTTCGGGCGTGCACCGAAACCGAGACCCAGCGAAGCTCCTCACCGTCCAAATGGTCGAAGCTGAGACCTTCGCCCGTCCGTAGACCGGCGCTGGTGGCCAGTGCGCAATCGCCAAGCTCGACCAATCCGATCGGGACTCGCGTGAGGGGATGAACGACCTGGATCTGCCAGGGCTCGCTTCCAAAACCGCGGACATCGCCGCCGGCATTGACGAGACCGCGCGCGCAGCCGGCCTGACGCATCGCGTCGACGGCGCGGTCGACTGCGAAACCCTTGGCGATTCCGCCGACATCGATGCAGCCGGGCTTCAACATGCGCACCGACGAGCCCTGCGCTTCGAGCAACGTCCAATGAGAGGCGAGCGGCGGGCTTTGGTCTGCGTGGCGCGGAAGCATGCCGCATTCAATTGCCGCCTTCCCGGCCCGGACCAGGTCGAACGCGCCCTCGCTGCACCGCGACCAGAACAACGCCCGCTCGATCAGCATCGCAGTCCAGGGATCGACCCGGATCGGATCGATATGCGCGAAGCGGTTGATGCGTGAAACGTCGCTGTCGGGCTCGTGCGCGCTCATCAGCCGGTGAACACGCGCAATAGCGGCGAAAGCGGCATCGATGGCCTCTTCCCGACCCGCGGTCACTTCGACGAAGGTGCCGAGGAGCGGCCGGCAGCGCCTAAGCATTTTTGAGCACCACCTCCCAGGTGGCGAGGAGCCGGCGGACTCCATCGGTCACGTGTCGGCTGGAAAGCGTAGCTCCCGAAATATTCCTGATGCCCTTGCCGAGCTCGACGCCGGCCCCGAAGCGCTTGCCGACGAACTGCTGCCGCCAGGCGGGATTGCGAACCTCACCGCCGTAAGTCTCGCGATAGTCGAGGATTTCGACATTGCGGACTGCGCCGTCGCGGGTCAGCGCGACCGCGTAGGTGATGAACTCATGCTTCCCGATGACCCGGTCGACGATGAACCAGCCGCCGTCCTGGGCGCGCCAGGCCTGGAGCTGTTTCGAAAGCGGCGTCTCGCCCGAGGCGCGCTTGATTGCGGCGATCTCTGCAGGCTGCAGCTGACGGAAGGCGGGAGTCAGCTTCTGATGGGGAAACATCGCAGATTGGGCCTGATCGACCGTCAGATAGACGGTTGCGGAGACTCCTCCAGGAAAGGCCAGCGCGGCGAGCGGAAGCAGTCGAATGAAGGGGCGGTGCAACATCACTCTCCTTGTTTTGGAAAGCAGCCAAGGTTTCTCGTGGTCGGCGCCGCAACTAGAAATCGTAGCCGATCTTCAACCGGATCTCGCGTTTCTCATATTCGTCGAGGGCCAGGCTTCCGCTCGGGCTTGGCGAGCCGAACAGTTGCGGCTGGTACGACAAAGTTGCCCACCACTTCTTGCCGCCATAGTGCACTGCCGGGCCTGCAAAGACTGCATAGGTCTCGCGGTGAAGGCCGTGCGTCCAGTCGGGGTAGACGCTCGCATATCGGCCCTCGACCCCGGCGTACCAGCCGGGTGCGAAGTGATTGGAGACGCCGGAGCTGACCTCGACCTTCAGCTCCTTCTTCCATTCCCTTCCGATTTCACCGGTGAGGGGATCCGGCTCGGTTGCTCGCTCCCATTCGGGCTCGAATGTCAGGTTCGCGGCCCAGATCAGTCGATCGTCGAGGAAATTCTTCTGAAGGATGGCTTTGAGTTCGAGCTCATATTCGCTGCCTTTCCTCCCCTCCACGGTGTGAATTCGCGACCAGCCGGGCTCGGTGTAGAGCGTCAGACCAAGGCCGTCCTTATATGGGCTCAGCACATTATATTTGAACTCGGCCGAGACCCCCTGGAAGGCAAAGTCGCGATTCGTGTCTTCGAGATCGGCGCTTCCATGAATGTTGTGGCTGACGAAATTGGCGTAGCCGGAAACGGTCAGCCGATTGGTGAATCCGTGCTCCAGTTCGAGCCGGTAATCCTGCGCATCATAATGGCCATCTTCCTTGCCCCGGCGATCCGTCGCCCAAAGCTCGGTCTCGGTCTCGCCCTTGGCGAGGACTTCGGCGCTGTAGGTGTAGCCGAAATATTGTTCGTCGGCTCGCGCCGGAGCTGCAGCAAGGCTTGCCAGGCCTGCGCCCAGCACCACTATGCGCTTCATGATTTCCCCTATGTATCGATTTGTCTTCTCGCTAATGCGACTGCTTCGCAATTGCAAGGAGATAAAGCGCTAAGCAAGCTCTTCGGCGCGCGCTCCGATGAGCTTGAGATCGCGCAGGAACAATCGCTTTCCTTCTCTGCGGCTGGCCTCGTCGGGGGCACGGAGAATGGAGCTCGGGTGCACCGTCACCCAGCATTCGCTTCCGTCGGCGAGCATCAGCGGCTCGCCGCGGACCTTGGAAATTGTCACCGCTTTCCCGACGAGGGACCGGGCCGCAGTCGCGCCGAGCGCCACCGTCAGCGGCGGGCGGATCAACTCGCGCTCACGCTCGATCCACCAGCGGCAGGCGGTGATCTCCCCGGTGTCGGGCCTGTTGTGGATCCGTCTCTTGCCCCGCAGCACGAATTTGAAATGCTTGACCGCATTGGTGACGTAAACGGCCGAGCGATCGATCCCGGCCTTCTCAAGCGCTGCGTCGAACAAGGCTCCCGCAGGTCCGACGAACGGACGCCCGGCAACATCCTCCTGGTTGCCCGGTTGCTCGCCGACGAACATGATCCTGGCCTCGAGCGGCCCTTCTCCGAACACCGTCTGCGTCGCATGCCGGTAAAGGTCGCAGCGGGTGCAGGTGCGAGCGTCCGCAAGCAGCTCTTCCCACGCTCTGCGCATGTTGCCTCGAGGCTCGATCGCGCGCTCGACCTCCAGTGCATGGCGCAGCCCTTCGGTCGCGACGTCCGCCATCGCCGCTTTGAACGAGCGAGCGAGCACCATGTTGCGAACGATCCGTTCAGACGAGCGTCATTGCGCTGGTTTAAAAATCGGTCGACGTAGGGCAGATGGGGGCAATCTTGCGCATAACGGAAGGGACCGGGCGATGATGAAGGCCGCGCCTTGGCCGGTGACGGCGCTGTTCGCCCTGTCGCTCGCATTGAACCTGTGGTTCGCCGGCGTGCCCGACTGGCGTTGGATCCCCGCGGCGCTGGCCGCCTGGTATGTCGCCGACCTGCTTTCCGGCCTGACCCACATGTATATGGATTACCGTCCCTGCACGCCCGGCATCGGCCTCGATCTGATGTTTCACTATGCCGGCTCGCGCGAAAGCGCGGAATATCTCGAGCTTCGTGACCGGGTCCTGCCACGAATATCCCCTTTCGAGCGGTTGGTGTACGACTTCAAAAACCATCACCCGCGCCCCGAAGCCCTCGGCCGCCGGCCGTTCATGGTGCAGATCGGCTCGACGATCCTGTTCGTCTCGCTCCCGACTTCGATCCTGCTCAACTTGCTGTGTCTCGTCCTGCAGGTTCCCGGATGGCTCATCTTTGGACTCGTGGTGCTGACGATCGGCGGAACGCTGGCGCAATATTTCCACGGCACCCTCCATCGCGCGGATAATCCCCTGATCGTTCGGGTCATGCGCCGCATGCGCCTGTTGATGACACCGGACGCCCATGCACTGCATCACGAAACATTGCGCAGGGATTTCGCGACGAACACCGGCTGGTCAAACCCGCTGGTCAATGCGCTCTTCCGCACTGCCATCGGGCGGGGTTGGATCAGCGAAGCCGGGCTCGAGCCGGGCTGAGGTCCGCTCGCAAGGAACCTGGGTGCCCACTCGACCGCCTTCGTTGCGAACATCTTCAACGCGAAGGGCCGGCGATTACAAACAAGCGACGCAAAGCATCGATCACGGCGGCGCGACCGCCAGTGCAATTCTGTTGCCGATGGTTCCTAACCGAGGGCTTGGGCCTGCTCGCGGACGCTCGTCCCGCCAAGGCGCTTACCCAGCGCGACTTTGAAGATCGCGAACGCAATCAGGCCGAAGGCTGCGCTTGCGGTGTGGATCAGCCAGAAACTCGTCGTCGGCAAACTCGAATATAGACCGCCGACGTAGCCAACGATCGCGTTCGCGAAGAAGAAGGAGAGATAATAGAGACCGATCACCGTCGCGGTGATCTGCTTGGGCGAAATCTTCGAAAAAAGCGCGAGACTGATCGGCAGCACATGCGCAAAGCCGATGCTGTTGCACAGCTCGAACATCATCGGCCAGAAGAGGCTGATCTTGCCGCCCGTCGGCTGCATCAACGCTGCCATGAACAAGCAGAGCCCGCCGGCAACGGTGAAGATGCTGCCGATGATGATCTTCGAGATCTCGTCCGGCTCGCGGCGATGCATTGCCCACCATTTCCAGAATGCGGCAACTGCGACGAGCATCGTAAAACTCACTGCAGCATCGACGGTGATCAGCCAGCTGCTCGTATTGTTGAGGAGCCTGAGGTCGAAATGCTGGTCGCCCCAGATGAGATAGGCGTTGAAGATCTCCTGATTGGTCAGAAGCGAAACCGCAAGCACCGGGATCAGAATGACAAGGTAAAGCACGCACCGCCAGTCGTCGCCGGTCAGCTTTTCTCTGAGCGCCGGCACGTCAACCGGCGCGGCGAGTTCCTCGGCCGGCAGGTAACGGCGACCGCTCAGATAGATGAGCAGGCCAATCACCATCACGATGCCGGCAGCGCCGAAACCGTAATGCCAGCCGACCTTCTGCCCAAGCGTCCCCGAGACCAAAGGGGCAATGATCACGCTGACATTGATGAAGATGTAGAAGATCTGGAACGCCATCGCGCGCCTGAGGTCATTGGGGCCGTAGAGCGCGCCGACCTGGGTCGCGATGTTTCCCTTGAAGGCGCCGACGCCGAGCAGAAGGAACAGCAATGCGAAAACGAAGGCGGATTCGATGGCCATGAGGAAATGGCCGATCGCCATCAGGATGCCGCCCAGGATCAGCGTCCTGTTCCGCCCTAACCATTTGTCGGCAACGAACCCGCCAAGGATCGGCGTACCATAGACCAGCGACGTGTAGGTGCCGAAGATCGCCGAAGCGAGCGGCTGTCCCGAAATGCCGTGATAGATATGCGCCTGCAGCCAATCGAGCCCGATCACCTTCTGCATGCGGCCGGGCACGAGCAGGTAATTGACCATGTAGAGCGTCAGCAGCGTCTGCATGGAATAGTAGGAAAAGCGCTCGCATCCCTCGGTGAAGCCGAGATAGCCGAGCCCTTTAGGATGGCCCAGGAATGCGCGGTCGCTCGATTGGACCTGCTCAAAATCGGGTGTTGCTTCGGCGGCGGTCATTCTGCGGACTAACGTTCAAGTCGGGGCTGAGGCTCCAGAACGCGGCCGAAAGTGCGGCCGAAGATCAACGCGAGCACACCGCCGGTCGCGCCGATGATCGCGTGCAGCGACCAGAAAGCGATCGGAGTCACCTGCTCGTAAAAGGTGCCGATCCAGCCGATGAGGTTGTTGGCAACGAACAGGACGAGGAAGGCGCCGCCCATCATCGTCGCGTTGATCCTGGGCGGCGCGGTACGTGAAACGAGCGAGAGCAAAGGCGGCCAGAAATACATGAAGCCTACGCCCTGAATGGCGCAGTAGAGAAATGGCCAGATCCAAAGAACCCTGCCCGAGCCGTAGGCCGCAATTGCTGCAACCAGGATCAGGTTGGCGCCGCCGCAGATGAACGAGCCTGTCGCGATCTTCAAGAGTTCGGAGGGCTCGCCGCCCGTTCCCCGGCCCTGCCATCGCCATAAAGCGAACAGCAGAGGCAAGCTCAGAATGCTGAACAAGGGATCGATCGACTGATACCAAGGGATCGGCACCCGGAATCCTCCCGCATTCATATCGGCATGCTGTTCGAGCCACACCGGCAGGACGTTGGAGAGCTGATAATAAGCGACGTGCGGGAAGATCGTGATGAGCATTGCAACGAGCAGCGCCGCTATCGTCTTGCGATCCTGGGCGGTCAGCGGCATGGCCTTAGCCCTGGCCTTGCGTTCGACCCGAGCAGGCAGATACCGGTAACCGCTCAAATAGGTCAGCAAGCCGCCAAGCATGAAGAAGGCGGCGGCGCCGAAACCAATGTGCCAGCCGTACCGCTCACCCAAATATCCGCAGAGCAATGGTCCGGCGACCGCGCCGAAATTTATGCCGGTGCTGAAGATTGCGAAGCCGCGCGTCCGCCGTTCTTCGTCGTCAGGCGGATAGACGCTGCCGACTTGCGCCGAGATATTCCCCTTGAGCAGTCCCGAACCGGTGATGAGCAGCAACAACGCCAGCAGAAAACTCTGGTCGAAGGCCATCGCCAAATGTCCGCCGCTCATCGAGAGCGCACCGATCACCACCGCATTGCGCTGGCCGATGCGATCGCCGAGCCAGCCGCCGATCACCGGCGTGAAATAGACGAAACCCGAGTAAAGACCGAAAATCTCGGAGGCCAGCGCCTGCGTCGACAGCGGCCCGAACAGTGATTCGATCAGGCCTCGGAACGTCGAGAAACCGACGACATGCTCGACATGGCCAGGCAGCAGCAGCTGCCCCACCATGTACAGCACCAATAGTGCGCTCATGCCGTAATAGGAAAAGCGCTCCCAGGCCTCGGTGAAGGCAAGATAGGCAAGGCCCGGCGGATGGCCGAAAAAGCCACTGCTGGAACGCTCGTCGAGCGCAATTGCTGGCGCGCTGCCCAAATGCCGGCTCCACTTCCGCAAATGACGAGCCGGCGTAACAAGGCCCAGCCGCGGCGGACAGCCCCTTTTTGAGGGCTGCAGCTCTGAGCAGCGCCGCTCTTATTGCTGAGGCGGCTGGCTGCTCTGCTGCTGTTCCTTCGATTCCTGCTTGGCCTGGTTGATCTCCTGAACCAGGCAGCCCTCCCGGCCTCCGGGACCAACCGCCGAACAGCTGCCGACGCCGGTATTGCCCACGGTTGTCAGGTCATGGGCCTTTTTCGCCCAGGACTGGCGCTGCTGCCGGGTGCCCTGCAGCTGCTGATTCTTGGGCAGGCGATAGCGCTCGCTCTCGGGACGCCGGTTACAGACGTAAATCTCGGTATTGGTCGACCGCGGGCAGGGATCATTTCCGAAGACGGTAATCTCGCTCGTGTTCTGCTGCGCGGCTGCCGGAGTTGGAAGGAAACCAAATCCCCCGACGACCGCTGCGCCTGAAGCTAGCATGATCATCAGCCTGGTCATCGAACACGTCCTTTCAAGATTCCAGCGGCTGGAACCGCTTTTCGTTCCTCATATTCGCTTCGAAAGCTCGATTGCCATCCTACAGCCGACACGGATCGCCGCGGTCAATAAGGGATAGCCCAGAGCCTGCGTTGCGCCTGCGTTACGAGCCGTATCGCGGTGCTCGAGCTCATCGGCGCGGAAATCGGCGATATCTGAGGCAAGCTCCGGATCGTCATCGCCGAGTTCGCCCAGCTGCTCCCGATAATGTTTGTCGATCTCGGTCTCGATCGCGTCGGTGCAGGCAAGCGCTGCCTTTTCCGACATCAGTGCAGTGGCCGCTCCAAGCGCAAATCCTGCGACATTCCACAGCGGCTGAAGCGCGGTCGGGCGAACCCGCCGCTCGGCGATCAGCTGATTGAAGCGCTGCAGGTGGCGCTCCTCCTGTGCCGCCATCCGGGCAATCAGCTTGGACTCGCTGCCATTGCGAGGGAGGACTGCCAGCTGCCCGGCATAGATTCGGGTCGCGCCATATTCGCCGGCCTGGTCGACGCGCAGCATTGAGGCGGTGTCGGCGCGGCGATCGCCTGGACGCCAGCCTGTCACGCGCGCTTGGCCCTGAAGGTCAGAAGGATGATCAGGGCCGCTCCTCCGAGCGACAATATGGCATTCCACCCTGCGAGCGAGATCCCGAGAAAGCGGAACTGGACTTCGTCGCAGCGGACCAGCGGCGCATGCGATATTTGTTTCAGCAACTCGGCGGTGCTGAGGCCCCTGCTGGTCGTCGCAGTGCATTGTGTGAAGCCCTCGAAAATCTTGGCCTCGACACCCGCGTGATAGACGCCGATCGCACCCGAAACCGCAATTGCGAGCGCGGCGAAGAGCGTGAAAGTTCGCCCGCGCTTGCTCTCCGCGGGCATGGTGAATGCCAGCGCCGCAGCGAGCAATGCCGCCATATGCGCATAGCGCTGCCACCAGCACATCTCGCATGGATAGAGCCCGCCCAGATATTGGGAGCCGAATGCGCCGCCGAGCAGCGCCGCCGGCACCAGAAGGGCAATCAGTCGAGCGGCCCCGACCGCCGGCAATCGCCTGGGCCGCTCTGCTCCGGACGCCACGGCTTCCATTGAACGCCTAATGCGCCTTCTTCGCCGGCGTAGCCGCGGCAATGGCCGTCGGCGCGGCGAGCCGCTTCAGAGTATTCATCGCATAATAGAGCTGGAAGTCCTTGATGCCCTTCTTCTCCAGCTCGTCCGCTTTTGCAGTGAAGCGCGGATCGGGCGTGTCGTCGGCCTCCAGCAGCTTGTCCTCGACCTTGGCCTGGGCGAGCAAGTGCCGGCGCAGATCCGCTTCACGCACAACCTTGCGGTCCTTGTAATCGGGATCACTAAGCTGCGGCACGACAACATCCGGCTCGATCCCGCCCGCCTGCACCGACCGACCGGACGGTGTGTAGTAGCGCGCGGTAGTCAGTCTCAGCGCACTCTCGGGGCCGGTCTGTACGACCGTCTGTACCGAGCCCTTCCCGAAGCTCTTCTCACCCATGATCAAGGCGCGGCGATGATCCTGCAGAGCGCCAGCGACGATTTCGGAGGCGGAGGCGGTGCCCGCGTCGGTCAGCACGATGACCGGCAAGCCGTGCGCCATATCTCCGGGCCTCGCGTAATAGCGCTCGATATCATCCTTGGTGCGGCCGCGCTGCGAGACGATCTCGCCGCTTTCCAGGAAGTCGTCGGCAACGTCGACCGCCTGGTCGAGCAGCCCGCCGGGGTTCGAGCGTAGATCGACGATATAGCCGAGCGGGTGCCCCCCGGTCGCCTTGTCGATCCCGACCAGCGCAGCCTTGGTCTGGTCGCCGACATTGCCCGAGAAGGTGTTGATGTCGATATAGCCGATGCCGTCCTTGATCTCCCACTTCACCGGACGAAGCTCGATCCGCTCGCGCTTCATCGTGACATCGAATTCCTTGTCACGGCCGGGCCGGACGATGGTGAGCGTGATCGACGTCCCCGGATCGCCACGCATCTTGGCGACTGCGTTGTCGAGGGTGAGGCCGTAAACCAGCTCGCCGTTGATGTGGGTGATGTAATCGCCCGCCTTGACCCCCGCGCGCCATGCCGGCGTGTCTTCGGTCGGGGCGATGACCTTCACTGCCCCGTCCTCGATTGAAACGGTCAGGCCGAGCCCGCCGTAATTGCCGTCGGTGGTCGTCTTTAGCTGGTCGAAATCGCTGGCCTCGACATAGCTCGAGTGCGGATCGAGGGCCGCAAGCATGCCATCGATCGCGCCTTTGATGAGTGTCTTGTCATCGACCGGGTCGACATAGTTCGCCTTGACCCGCTCATAGACGCTCATGAATTTCTCGAGTTCCTGATAGTTGGTCGTGTCCGCAGCCGCGAACGAGCTGGCGGTGACGGGTACCAGGGCGAGCGCTCCGACGAGCGCGATCGAAGGAAGAAGCTTGGCATTCAGTCTCATGGGTCGCGTCCTATTCGGGCAGCGCTACGCGTCTAGCTGGCTTTCGCCTCTTTTGACAGGGATTGAGATGAACCTGCGATGAGAGCGGGCGAGATTCGGCGCCCATTTTGAGACAATTCCACCTGCAGCGGGCCGAGCGCACGACCCACTTCCTGGCCCAGCGACACTCGATCCCCCGGGTGGAGGGTCGAAGCGACGTTCACGATCACGCTCAGCCATCCCCCGCCATGATCGATGATCAGCACTCCATCATAGTCACGGAACGGACCGGCGAACTTGACCACGCCGTCGGCCGGCGCGGCGACCAAGTTGCCGCGCACCGTCGCCAAAGTGAGACCTCGCGAACGCACGCCGCTGTCGTCCACGGCGCCCAGGCCCTCGGTTACCGGCGCGATTGCGGGCATTTGATAGGCGAAGGGTGCCGGCTGCGACGGCCCCTCCGGCGCAAACGGACTTAAGGGGGCGGCTTCCTCGGCCGCAAGCCGACCAGCAACGCTTCGGATCGACTGATTGCTTGCCTGCTCCCCGCGGAGCTTTTCGATATCCTCGCCGGCAGCCATCGCGACATCGCTTGCACTCAGCGCCTGTCCGCTCGACGCAAGGGATTGCTGGAGCGCTGCTTGCTCCAGCGCGGCATATTGCCGGCGTCTGCTGATCAGATTGTCGCGGCTGCGGGCAATCTCGGCGCGCGCTGCAAGCGCTGATTGCTGCAGGCGCTGTCCTTGCTCAATCTGCGCCGACAAACGGCTCGTCCGGCTGCGGATCGCGGGAAGGGTCGAATCGAGCAGAAGCCGCACTTCGACCAGCTCATCGGCGCCGCCTCGGTCGGCGAGAACCAGCAGAGGCGGACGGCGAGCCATTGTCGCAAGCCCTGCAAGCAGCGAGGCAACAGGCTGCTGTTCGGCCGCGAGCCGCTGCCGGTAGGCGGCAACATAAGCCGAGGCGAGCTGGAGGCGCGCGTTGGCGGCGGTGATCCGCGCCTCCGCGGCCTCGATCGCCTGCGCTGAAGCGGCTTGCTCGTCGCGCAACCGGTCCGCTTCAGTCAGTGCCTGCGACGCGGCCCTTTCGAGCTTCGCGGTTTGCGCCTGGGCCGCCGCCTGCTCCGCCAATGCCCGCTTAAGCGCAGCATCGACCGGCTGACTGCCACTTTGGGCATTGGCGCTTGCCGCCAGCAGCGGACAAAGGAGCAGTGCGAAGAGGACGGCGCGCATCATTCTAGCCTTCGCGATGATAGGGGTGGTTCGCAAGGATCGAAGTGGCCCGGAACAATTGCTCTGCGAGCATTGCCCGCGCGAGCAGGTGGGGCCAGGTCGCCGGACCGAAGGAGAGCAGCAAGTCGGCCGACCGACGCTGCTCCTCATCATGGCCATCCGCACTGCCGATGAGGAACCGAACCTCACGCTTGCCGCCGTCGCGCCATGTTTCAAGCTTGTTCGCAAGTTGGCTGGAAGGCAGGGATTTCCCCCGCTCGTCGAGGACGACCATGATGCTGCTCGGCGCGAGCTCGGGCATCTTGCCGCCCCTGTCAGGCAGCTCGGTAACCTTGGTCGGCCAGCTGATCCGTTTCAGATAGCGCTCGACCAGGTCGGCCTCCGGAGAGCGGCCGATCTTTCCTCGAGCGACGATGTGGAGCAGCACCTACTTCTGGTAGGCGGGCGTGCCGAACGGCCAGGCGAAGATCGATTTGAAGCCGTCGTAAATGGCGCGGGCCGTCTCGGCGATCGTGCGCGGGCGGTCGGTACCGCCGCGGGTGAAGATCGCTACCGCGAGACGGCGTCCGTCGGGGAGGCTGATAAAGCCCACGTCGTCGGCCAGACCATTGAGTGTCCCGGTCTTATGCTCGACCGGCACACCCGGAAGCAGTGCCTTGATGCGATTCTTGCCCGTCTCGCAGCGCGACATCAGGTCGAGGAGATAATCGCGGCTCACCGGCTTGATCAGTTCGGCCTTGTAGATGCGCTTCAACAGATCGACCATCGCCACCGGAGTGCTCGAATCGCGGCGGTCCCAAAGGTCCCGCCTGGAGCTCAGAAGCTGCGAAATGGTCCGGTCGACCCGCAGACCCGTCACCCCATTGTCGCGCAGCCAGTCGTGAACCGCCGTTGGTCCGCCAAGGTCCTTGAGAAGAATGTCGGTTGCATGATTGTCGCTGTGGATCAGCATTCTGGCCATCAGGCTGCGGGCCGACTGACCGTTGATCGTATCGTCGAGCGAACGGCGGCCGGTGTCGACCTGCGCGAGGTAAAGCGCTGCAATCGCGACCTTGACCGTGCTGGCCATCGGGAACGGCGTATTGCCCTTGATGCTGACGGTCTCGCCAGTGTTGAGGTCGAGCGCGGCTATCCCGACGTCTGCCGACTTGTTGGCGACCAGCGAACTCAGCTGCTGCTCCAGATTCGTTAGGTTCGGCGACGAGGCCGCAGCAACGGGCTGCGCCACCAACGCGAAGAGCGACAGAAAAAAGAACGCAATGACTCGCATGTGCCCTACCCGCGTGCAGCCGCGCTCACGCCCGACTCATCCCCAAATGCCCACATTCGTTCCAAATTGTAAAAATTTCTCACTTCGGGACGAAATATATGCACGATTACGTCGTCAGCGTCGATGAGCACCCAGTCCGCTGCCGGAAGCCCTTCGATTCTCACGCTTCTTCCAAATCGCTCTTTGATCTTGTCGGCAAGCTTAACGGCCATGGACGCGACTTGACGTGTCGAGCGTCCCGACGCGATCACCATATGATCGGCGATATTGGATTTGCCCGCGAGCGGGATGGACACAACCTCCTGGGCCTGGTCGTCGTCGAGCGACTGAAGAACGAGCTTGTGGAGATCTTCGACGTCAATCGGAGCTCGCCCGGTCTCACCGCCAGCGGCGCCTTCAGCGGGATGTTCGGTCAAGTGGTCTCCTGGCGAACAATGGCAAGCCGATCCGCACGACACGCTGCACGCGTGGAGACGATCGGCAATGCCAATGGGGATCTTGCGCGCGAATGGCGGTTGCGGAACTCGGATCGGGCGGCAGGCGAAGGAAAAGGATCGCCGGTGCACTCCACTCCGTCCACCTTTTCGCCTGGCTCGAAGGATGGACGAACCTCCTGAGCCATCCCATCGCGCGCGCCGCGTGGGCAGCTGAATCATAACCCCGGCGGCGAATCACCGCAATCGGCACTTCGCGTGCCAATCCCCGCCAATCACGCCATTTGTGAAAATTTGGCAGAGTGTCGCTTCCGAGCAACCAGATGAAGTGATGGTCAGCATGCCTGGACTTCAACGCTTGGACGGTATCGACGGTGTAGCGCGTACCCGCATGCAGCTCGAAGTCGCTGACGCGGACACGCGCTCGCTGGGCAAGTCGCTCGGCTGAGGCGAAGCGCGCTTCGAAGGCTGCCATGTCCTTCGAGCCCTCCTTCAGCGGATTGCCGGGCGAAACCAGCCACCAAATTTCGTCGAGAGCGAGCGTGCGCATAGCCCAGATGCTGATGTGCCGGTGACCCCGATGTGCCGGGTTGAACGAGCCGCCGAGGAGGCCGATGCGCGCCATGCGGCTCCAGCTAGCATGCGCAGCGAAGCGAGCATAATGTGAGTGCAAGGGGGTTGGGATGGGCGAATTGGAAGCGGTTGCGGATGCGGTCACCGGAGGCGTGCTCGGCCGGGCAGTAGAGCCGGAGGCCGGAGAAGCGGCAGACGGTCATTCGCACGAGGCCAATTGTCTGAATTGCGGCACGCCGCTCAACGGCCCTTACTGCTACCGATGCGGCCAGCATGCTCATGTCCACCGCACGCTCGAAGCATTCTTCCACGACTTTGCACATGGCGTGCTGCACTTCGAGGGCAAGATCTGGCGGACCATACCGCTGCTTGCGTGGAAGCCGGGCGAGCTGACCCGCCGCTACATCGACGGTCAGCGCGCGCGCTTCGTCTCGCCCATCGCCTTGTTCCTGTTCTGCGTCTTCCTGATGTTCGGAGTGATCGGCCTGACCAGCAATAGCTTCGACATGAACCGAGCATCGGCGGATGCTGCGAGACAAATCCAGAAGGATCAGACGAAGCTGACCGAACTCCAGCGAATGCGCGCCGGGACGAGCGGGCCGGTGTCGGCCAGGCTCGACGAGAAGATCAGTGATCTCAAGGACGAGATGAACGCGCTGCAGGCGGTGAAGGACGGCAAGGTCGACGCGTCGACCTTGAAGATCCAGAGCGATCTCCTTGGCGGGATCGACGGCAAGCTCGGGCAAGCGGCCAAGAACCCGGAGCTGCTGTTCTACAAGCTTAAGACCAACGCCTATAAATTCAGCTGGGCGCTGATCCCGATCTCGGTGCCGTTCGTGTGGCTGCTGTTTCCATTCTCGCGCCGCTTCAAGCTCTACGATCACACGGTGTTCGTGACTTATTCGCTGTGCTTCATGATGCTTCTGCTCAGCGCCGGGACGCTCGTCGCTTTGGTTTCGACGGACTTGGCAAGTCTCGCCTGGTTCATCCCGCCGATCCACATGTATCGGCAGCTGCGGGGTACCTATGCAGTTGGCAAGTGGGGCGCGGTATCGCGCAGCTTTGCGCTCACCATATTCGCCTTTATCGCAATCGGGCTGTTCGCAAGCCTGCTCGTGACGCTTGGCGTGTTCGATTGAGCAGAGCGAGGCCGCATGGATCGCATCGAGAAAGCGCTATCCGCCTCCGAGTCGTAGCGCCGGCGGATGCCCATGCGCTGAACTGGCTTTCATCAGTCCGCAGCTAGACCGATCAAACGCCTGCAGGAGCCGCGCCGCCGATCGCGCCGGGCTTGGGCCGTTTCGCCTTCGGGATCGAAGAGCCTGCAGCTGGGAGTGCCGGACCCTTGACGCCGCCGCGATCGATCGTCTCGCCGGCGATCACCTTCTTGATCTCGTCGCCCGACAGAGTCTCATATTCGAGCAATGCCTGAGCGAGCGATTCAAGCTGCTCGCGGTTCTTGCTCAGCAATCCCTGTGCGCGCTTGTAGCCGTCTTCGACGATGCGCCGGATCTCCTTGTCGATCGCCTGCGCCGTCTCGTTCGACATCTGGCGCTGTCGATTGACCGAATAACCGAGGAACACTTCTTCCTCCGGCTCGGCATATTGCAGTGGACCGAGCGCATCCGACATCCCCCAGCGGGTCACCATATCCCGCGCAAGCTGGGTTGCGTACTGAATGTCCGACGACGCGCCCGACGAGACCTTTTCATGGCCGAAGATCATCTCCTCGGCGACTCGGCCTCCCATCGAAACGGCGAGGTTCGCGTACATCTTGTCGCGGTGATAGGAATAGCTGTCGCGCTCCGGCAGTCGCATGACGAGCCCAAGTGCGCGGCCGCGCGGGATGATCGTCGCCTTATGGATCGGGTCGGATGCCGGTTCATGCAGTGCGACAATGGCGTGACCCGCTTCGTGATAAGCGGTCATTCGCTTCTCGTCCTCGGTCATCACCATGGACTTGCGTTCGGTGCCCATAAGCACCTTGTCCTTGGCATCCTCGAATTCCTGCATTGCGACCAGGCGCTTGCCGCGGCGCGCTGCGAGAAGGGCAGCCTCATTGACGAGGTTGGCGAGATCGGCGCCGGAGAAGCCGGGAGTACCGCGAGCGATCACTCGAGCATCGACATCGGGCGCCAGCGGCACCTTCTTCATATGGACACCGAGAATCTGCTCGCGACCGTCGATGTCGGGGCGAGGGACGACAACCTGACGGTCAAATCGGCCAGGACGCAGAAGCGCCGGGTCGAGCACATCGGGGCGGTTTGTCGCAGCGATGATGATGATGCCCTCATTGGCCTCGAAGCCGTCCATCTCGACGAGCAGCTGATTCAAGGTCTGCTCGCGCTCATCATTGCCGTTTCCGAGGCCGGCGCCGCGGTGGCGGCCGACGGCGTCGATCTCGTCGATGAAGACGATGCACGGCGCCGATTTCTTGGCCTGATCGAACATATCGCGCACACGGCTTGCGCCGACACCGACGAACATCTCGACAAAGTCCGAACCGGATATGGTGAAGAAGGGAACGCCCGCCTCGCCCGCGATGGCACGGGCGAGAAGCGTCTTTCCGGTGCCCGGAGGGCCGACCAGCAGCGCGCCCTTGGGAATCTTGCCGCCAAGACGCGCGAACTTGCCGGGGTCCTTGAGATACTCGACGATCTCCTGAAGTTCCTCGCGGGCTTCATCGATGCCCGCGACGTCGGCAAAGGTTACCCGGCCCTGCTTCTCGGTCAGCATGCGGGCGCGGCTCTTGCCGAAGCCCATCGCCCCCGAGCCCGCATTCTTCTGCATCTGGCGCATGACGAAAAAGCTTATCCCGAGGATCAGCAGAAAGGGCAGCGAATTATAGAGCATGTACAGCCAGATGCTGCCTTGCTCTTCCGACTTCACCTGGACTGCGACACCCTTCTGGATCATGCGATCGGCAATGTTCGCACCGGCAGGGGCGACGGTATGGAAGTCTTCACCGCTCGAAAGCTTACCGCTGATCGTGGAGTTGCCAGTCGAGCTCGTCGACATGATCACCGTGCGGACATTCTGGTCGTCGACCTGGCGGACGAACTCGGAATAGGCCATCGCCTGTCCGGTCGCCGCGCGCGAGCCGCCGTCGATCATCTGGACGAAAAGAACGAGCGCGAACAGCACGCCTGCCCAGATGAGCAGGCTCTTGGTCCACGGATTGCCGGGCTTCTTCTCTTTGTCGTTCATCGCGTCGTCTCTCGAGGCAAAACGCCTACTGTCTTAAAATAGGCTCATTGCCCCCAATAACAATGATGCCTTAGGCAGCGGTGAACGGGAGCGGCCCGAAATGGGTCACGGCTGACGGGGCGGTCGTCGGGCAATCGAATGGCGCAAGCGTCCGGCAGATGGGCCGCCGCTCTCCTCCACAAGAATTTCCGCCACCCATTTCGTCCGGGGCCCTGGAATCTAAAAAGTCGCGAATGCAGTTGAATTGAGGCCTGACGCTTCAGGCCCGCTCGGCGGACACTTCATTCGCCCACTGAAAGGCCGGAAGATCCGAGGCTGCAGAATCATCTGCTGCTCTGCCGCTGGGGTCGAGCGCTTTCAGGCGCTCAAGAAAGATCCCCGCCATCAGCATCCGCCGCTCGCGAGCGGACTTGGTGACCGCGCGATTGGCTGCGGACAGCTCCTCGCATGCTCTTCGGCGGTAAAAGCGGATGTCGGATTCCAAATCGCCCCTCCCGGATCACCGCGACCCTCCCACCGAGTCGTTGAGGCTGAATTTAACGCAAGTTATCCACAGGTCGAGTCCGTTCCCCGATCGGTTTCGTTCTTGCAGTGGCCGCCCGACAATTGGTCCAGAGCAGTTGCGCGGGCCGGCTGTCCTTGATCGAACCACTCCGGTGACCTATTAGGTGCGCTGCTCGGGGAACAGAATTCCGATCATGTCGGGGCGAGGAGCCGAGCGTATGACCCGCCGGTCCATTCGAAGCCAGACTGGAACACCGGCCTTCAGCTTTGGCGGTCCAGAAATGCCGTCCCGCGCATCAACCCCTCCGCAGCGGGAGGTCCTGCGAGCGGACGCGGTGCGCGAACAGTTTCAGCGCGCCTTGCGTCGCAAATTGTTCGGGGAACATCTGTTCGGCGAGCCCGGATGGGACATCCTTCTGGCACTCTTCGTCATCGATAGTGTTGAGCGGCGGCTCAGCATCGCCGACCTGACGGCAATCACGCTCGTCCCCTTGACCACCAGTCTGCGCTGGTTGGGCTATCTCGAGGAGCAAGATCTGATCAGCAGATCGATCGCTCCGAACGACCAGAGAATGGTGCTG
>DASVYN010000012.1:0-5135 GCA_036392155.1 Sphingomicrobium sp. | reverse complement strand
TTCGCCGCTCCGCTCAATCGTGTGAACGGATAGAAACGCTTCTGCATGTCGTAATTGAGCGCAACGTCGGGCGCCATTTCACCTTCATATTCGAAATCCACTTTGAAACCGTCGAGGATCGAGACAGCCTCGCGCAGGCCCTCGACATGCATCCCCGGCGGATTGCCGAACGTCGTATAGCTTGTGAAGGCGATCCGCGGCTCGATTCCCATGCGCCTGGCGAAAGTCGACGATCGCATCGCTATGGCCGCATATTGTTCGGCCGTCGGACGCTCGGTGACCGCAGTGTCGGCAACCAGCACGGTATGGTTTCGGCCAACCACTACGGTGACTCCAAAGGGCGTTGTCGCGGCCTCGTCATCGATTACGAGGCGAACCTGCTTCAAGGACTGGCTGAACGGCCGAGTGGTGCCGGTGATCATCGCATCCGCTTCACCAAGGGCGAGCATTGCTGCGGCGAAATAATTGCGGTCCTGATTGACCAGCCGCTCGATCTCGCGGCGCAGCATGCCGTGACGCTGGTGCTTGGCGTAAATAAAATCGACCGCCCGTCCGACAAGCGGCGAGTTGCGACTGTTGAGCACCTCATATTCCCTGGGGTTCTCAACGCCGAACTCTTTCAGCAGATCATAGACCTCCTCGCGTCCGACCAGCACCGGCGTTCCGTAACCCGCTTCCCTGAAGGCGATCGCTGCTCGCAAGACATTGGGTTCTTCGCCTTCCGCAAACAGCACGCGCTTCGGATTCTGCCGCGCATTCTCATAAGCGAGGCTCATTACCGAAACCGTCGGATTGAGCCGTGCACGAAGCTCCTGGAGATAGGCCTCCATATTTGCGATTGGCTTTTGCGCCACTCCGCTTTGCACGGCCGCTTCGGCGACTGCGGACGCGACCACTTCCATCAGCCGCGGGTCGAATGGCGCTGGAATGATATAATCGCGCCCGAAACTCTGCGCGCGGCCGCCATATGCAGCAGCGACCTCCTCCGGCACGGGTTCGCGCGCCAGCTCCGCCAGCGCCTCGGCGGCAGCGATCTTCATCGTATCGTTGATCGCAGTTGCTCTGACGTCGAGCGCACCGCGGAAGATGAATGGGAAGCCGAGCACATTATTCACCTGGTTCGGAAAGTCCGAACGGCCGGTGGCGATGATCGCGTCCGGCCTCGCCGCCATTGCTTCAGGCGGCCAGATCTCGGGGTCGGGATTGGCCATTGCGAAGATGATCGGGTCCCTGGCCATGGTCTTGACCATCTCGGGCAGAAGCGCGCCCGCGGCCGAAAGGCCGAGGAAAACGTCGGCGCCTTCGAGCGCTTCGGCAAGCGTGCGTTTTTCGGTCTCCACTGCATGCGCCGATTTCCATTGGTCGAGGTCGGTCCGGTCCTTGTGAATCACGCCCTTGCGGTCGCACATGATGACGTGATCGCCTTTGACGCCCATCGCCTTGACGAGTTCGGTGCAGGCTATCGCCGCAGCGCCGGCTCCGTTCACCACCACCTTTGCGTCCGAAAGCTTGCGGCCGGTAATCAGGCAGGCATTGATCAGTCCCGCCGCGGTGATGATGGCAGTGCCGTGCTGGTCGTCGTGGAACACCGGTATGTTCATCCGCTCACGCAGCGTCTGCTCGATGATGAAGCAATCCGGTGCGGCAATATCCTCGAGGTTGATCCCTCCGAAACTGGGCTCGAGCAATTCGACCGCATCGATGAACCGCTGCGCGTCTTCGGTCTTCACCTCAATGTCGATTGCATCGACGTCGGCGAAGCGCTTGAACAGGACGGCCTTGCCCTCCATCACCGGCTTTGAGGCGAGCGCTCCGAGATTGCCGAGGCCGAGGATCGCAGTGCCGTTGGAGATCACTGCGACGAGATTTCCCTTGGCCGTAAAATCATAGGCATAGGTCGGATTTTCGGCGATCGCCCGCACCGGAACCGCTACTCCGGGCGAATAAGCGAGGCTCAAATCGCGCTGCGTCGCCATCGGTTTGGTGGCGATGATCTCGAGCTTTCCGGGCCGCCCGCGCGAATGGAAATCGAGCGCTTCGGCCTCGGTATATTTGACATTGCTTTCGGACATGGTCGCGCGCCTTAGCGGACAGGTTGCACAAGAGTCACGCGCAAGCCGATTAGAGGGTCGATTGGCGGCGGCCCAGCCGCTACGGTTCCGGTCATGGCCCGAGCCGACGCACCAACCCCAATGATGGCTCAATACCGGCGCCTCAAGGACGAGGCGGGCGATGCTTTGCTCTTCTATAGGATGGGCGATTTCTTTGAATTGTTCTTCGACGATGCGAAACTTGCGTCGGCCTGCCTCGACATCGCGCTGACCCGGCGCGGCGAAGATGCCGGCGAGCCGATCCCGATGTGCGGGGTCCCGGTCCATTCTGCTGAATCCTACCTTGCCCGACTGATCAAGGCCGGCCACCGGGTCGCAATTGCCGAGCAGATCGAAAGTCCTGTGGAAGCGCGCAAGGCGCGCGGTTCCAAGGCGCTGGTCGAACGGGCGATAATCCGCCTCGTCACGCCCGGAACCTTGACCGAGGACGCCCTGCTCGAATCCGGCTCGGCCAACTGGCTTGCGGCGATCGGCCGCGGCGGCGACGATTGGGCAATCGCTGCCGCTGACATTTCGACCGGCCGCTTCGAGCTGGTGACCTGCGGCCCCGGCGAGCTTGCTGCCGAACTGGCGCGCCTCGCACCCGCCGAGACGATTGCCGATTCGTCGGTCCCGGCTATCCGAACGAGCGCCGGCAAGGGCGGCTTCGACAGCCTCGCCGGCGAGCGAGCGCTGAGGAGCCGGTTCGGACTCGCAACGCTCGACGGCCTCGGATCTCCCTCGCGCGCCGAGCTCGCCGCCGCAGGCGGCCTCCTTTCTTACCTCGACGCGACTCAAAAGAGCGCCGGAATATTGCTCGACGCCCCGCGCCGCGTCGCGCGTGCCAGCCATATGGCAATCGACGCCGCAACCCGCGACAGTCTGGAGCTGACCCGATCGGTATCCGGCAGCGTGGCCGGGAGCCTTCTTGGCGAAATCGACCGCTGCCAGACCGCGGCCGGGCGGCGCCTGCTCGCCGAGGACATCGCCGCGCCGCTGACCGATCGCCAGGCGATCGACCAACGTTTGGGCTTCGCCCAGTGGCTGCACGAGGATGCGATCCGCCGCGAACGATTGCGATTCGCGCTGAAGTCCATGCCGGATTTCGCGCGCGCACTTGCGCGTCTCGCAGCTGGACGCGGGTCTCCGCGCGATCTTGCATCGATCCGTGATGGGCTTGGCGCCGCTGCCGCGCTCGGCCAAGAGCTGGGCTCCGAGCGCGACCGTCCGCCCCTGCTGGGCAACCTGCTGCCCAAGCTCGGCGGCCATGATGCACTGGTCCAGGAGCTCGCGCGCGCACTTATCGCCTCGCCGCCGATCGATGCCTCGAAGGGCGGCTACATAGCCGAAGGCTATGACAGCGATCTGGACGCTCTGCGCATCGCCGCATCGAACGGCCGGCGGGCGATCGCCGCGCTCGAGGCGAAGTATCGCGACGTGACCGCGATCAGTTCGCTAAAGATCCGCCACAACGCTGTGCTCGGCTACCATGTCGAGGTATCGGCGCGGCATGCCGACAAGCTGATGCGGCCTGATTCGGGCTTCACCCACCGCCAGACCCTTGCCGGCGTAGTACGCTTCAACTCACCCGAGCTGCACGATGAGGCGGGCCGAGTGATCGAGGCAGGAGCGCATGCGCTCGCCGGCGAAGCCGCTCACGCCGAACGATTGACCGCGCTGACTGTTACCGCCGCACCCCAGATTATTTCGACCGCCGAAGCGATTGCGCGGATCGATGTCGCCGCAAGCCATGCTCACCGCGCAGCGGAGGGTGACTGGACCCTTCCGCAGCTTACCGACCAGCCGTGCCTCGACATCGAGGCCGGGCGTCACCCCGTGGTCGAGGCCGCGCTGCGCGACACTGGCGAGCGGTTCGTCGCCAACGATCTTTCAATCGGACCCAATGATCGGCTGTGGCTGATCACCGGCCCCAACATGGGCGGCAAATCGACCTTCCTCCGGCAAACCGCGCTGATCGCCCTGCTCGCCCAGGTCGGCAGCTTCGTTCCCGCAGCTCGCGCAAGGGTCGGAATCGTGGACCGGCTGTTCAGCCGCGTCGGCGCCTCGGACAATCTCGCGCGCGGGCGCTCGACCTTCATGGTCGAAATGGTCGAGACTGCAGCGATCCTCGCGCAGGCAAGCCCCAACAGCCTCGTCATCCTCGATGAGATTGGCCGGGGCACGTCGACCTATGACGGACTCGCGATCGCCTGGGCGGTGGCCGAGGCGATGCACGACCAGGTGAAATGTCGAACGTTGTTCGCGACGCACTACCATGAGCTGACCAGACTGAAAGGGCGGCTGGATTCGCTTTCGCTTCACCATGTCCGAGCCCGCGAGTGGAAGGGCGAGCTGGTTTTGCTCCACGAAGTTGCCGACGGCGCCGCCGACCGGAGCTATGGAATCGCAGTCGCCAAGCTCGCCGGCCTGCCGCCCGCGGTCGTCGCTCGGGCGCGCTCGGTCCTTGCAAAGCTCGAGGCTGGTCGGGACGCGACCGGCGGCATTGCGGCAGGCCTCGACGATTTGCCTTTGTTTGCTGCGTCCGCTGGGCCTGAGCCGGTACGCGATCCGCTGGCTGATGCGCTCGCTTTACTCGACCCCGACGCATTGACCCCTCGCGAAGCGCTCGACCAACTCTATCGCCTCAAGAAGCTGGCAGCGGAGAACCAAGCGTGAGCGGGCTGGACGTCGACAATCGTCGCGCAATCATCGATCGCCGGGCGATCGCCGACCGGCTTGCGAGCCTTCAGTCGGGCAAAAAGTCCGCCGGCGAAGCTGCAGCGATCCTCCGCGGAGCGCTCGAATATGGCCGCGCCGAGGTCGCGAAGCGTCTCGCCGAAGAGCCCGGCAATGGACGTTCGGCGGCCCAGGCGACGGCATTCCTTCATGACCAGCTCGTCCGGCTTTCGTGGGACTTCGTCGCCGAACATATTATCGGCCGGCCCCTGACTGGACTTGCGCTTGTCGGCCTCGGGGGGACCGGGCGCGGCGAAATGGCGCCCTATAGCGATCTGGACCTCATGTTTCTCACACCGAAAACCGCAT
>DASVYN010000011.1:0-3939 GCA_036392155.1 Sphingomicrobium sp. | reverse complement strand
GTGCTGTTCGATGAAGTGCATGAGCGCAGTCTCGACAATGACCTTGCGCTTGCCCTCGCGATCGATGCTGCGAGCGCCTTGCGGGACGACCTCCGGCTCGTCGCAATGTCGGCGACGCTCGACGTCGAGCGCTTCCAGCGCCTGCTCGATCATCCGCCGACCATCGTCAGTGAGGGCAAGAGCTATCCGCTCGAGATCCGTCATATCGGCCGCGACGCGAACGCGCGGATCGAACCGCAGATGGCGGCGGCGATCCGCTCCGCGCTCGGCGAACATGACGGCTCCTTGCTCGCCTTCCTCCCCGGCGTGGCCCAGATCGAGCGAGCCGCCGAGGCGCTCGGCAGGCTCCCGGCTAATGTCGAACTCCACAAGCTTCACGGCGGCATCGAGCCCGCGCTCCAGCGCAAAGCGCTCGCAGCGCCGCCGCTCGGAAAACGCAAGCTGGTCCTTGCCACCAGCATCGCCGAGACCAGCGTCACCCTGGAGGACGTGCGGATCACAGTCGATAGCGGTCTTGCCCGCCGGCCTCGCTACGATCGCGGCGTCGGTCTGACCCGGCTCGTCACCGAACGCGCAAGTCGCGCTGCGGTGATCCAGCGCGCGGGCCGCGCGGCCCGCCAGGGTCCAGGTGTCGCAATCCGTCTGTGGGAGGAAGCTGCGACCGCCTCGCTGCCTGCACAGGACCCGCCCGAGATTCTCGAAGCCGATCTGTCGAGCCTGCTCCTGACATGCCTGCTTTGGGGCGAATCCGACCCGCGCCGGCTGCCCTTCCTCGATCCTCCGCCTGCCGCAGCCCTCGACGAAGCGGCAATGCGGCTGACGAGGCTCGGCGCGATCGACGAGGAGCGCCGAGTTACCGGCCATGGCCGCGCAATTGCCGCGCTTCCGTTGGAGCCGAGGCTCGCACATATGCTGCTCGACGCGCGCGAGCGCGGCTTCGGCGCCGCTGCCAGCGACGTTGCCGTGTTGCTGACTGAGCGGGGTCTTGGAGGCACTGATCCGGACCTGGAGGTGCGCTGGCGACACTGGCGATCCGATCGCTCGGTCCGAGCCGAAGCTGCGCGCAATCTTGCAGCCGGCTGGCGCCGGCGTCTCGGAATCAAGGATGCTGGCGTCGACACACAGGACCTCGCGAAGGCGCTCGCCCTCGCCTTTCCCGAGCGCGTATCGCGCCGCCGCGACCCGACGGGCGAAAGCTGGCAAGCCGTGGGCGGCCGCGGCTTTCGCCTGGACCCGGCCTCCTCGCTGTCAACCAGCCAGTGGCTCGCCATAGGGGAAGTCGCAGGCCACGCTTCGGGCGCCCGCATCCTGTCCGCCGCCCCAATCGATGAGCAGGGGATCCTCGACCTGTTTGCCGATTCGATCGAAACGCGACACGACGGGAACTTCGATCCGGCAACCGGCTCGGTCACTCCGACCCGCAGCCGCCGCCTTGGCGCAATCCGCCTTGCAAGCGGGCCCGACCCCAAGCCGGATCAGTCGGCCATCGAGCAGGCGCTCCTCGACGGCGTTCGCGAGCATGGCCTTGACCTGCTGCAGTGGGACCAGCGCTCGCGCCAGCTGCGCGACCGAGCGGCCTTTGTTCATTCTTTCGACAAATCCATTCCGGCTCTCGACGATGAGACCCTGCGCGATCGCGCCGACGAATGGCTTGGTCCATTGCTCTCGGGCAAGCGCCGCCTCGCAGACGTTGCGCCGGCCGCTCTGGCCTCGGCGCTGGAAGGCCTCCTCGGCCATGATGCGGTTCGACGTCTCGACCGCCTAGCTCCGCCAGAATTCGCAAGTCCCGCCGGCAGCCGCCATGGTATCGACTATTCGGCCCCGGCCGGCCCAAGTGTCGAAGTGCGCGCTCAGGCGTTGTTCGGCCTCGACCGACATCCAACCATCGCCAACGGCAAGGTGCCGCTGATCCTCGCCATCACCTCACCCGCCGGACGGCCGATCCAGACCACGAAAGACCTGCCTGGCTTCTGGTCCGGCAGCTGGCGCGACGTCGCCAAGGATATGCGCGGACGCTATCCCAAGCACTCATGGCCGGACGATCCCGCCTCAGCGGCACCGACCCTCAGGACAAAGCGCGCATCTCGCACATCCTAGGATCTGGTGACCGGCACCATCAGATGCGCGTAAGGCGTGCCCGCCCACATCACATAGGGCGCCGACGTGTCCGGCTTCGCCCCCGACGGATAGCCCGACAGCATCTCTTTAGAGCCTACGATCATGATATGCGGACCGGTCTTGATCCAGTCGTTCTCGTTCGTCGGCTTCTTCGCATAAGGGTCGGTATTGCTGGCATCGGTGCCGCCTTCGAGCATGTACATGACGCCTGGCGTTCCGTTGGGCGGCGGCTTGTGCCCCAGCATGGCCTGCACCCATTTGGCGGCATTGGTGTCGAAGCACATCGGGTCGGGTCCAGGGGTTTGCGGATCATCTGGGATGCAGGTCCAGCCGTTGGTACCCTGACGGACGGTCTTCATTGCACCGCTGGCGTCGGCCACCATGATTGTCGCCTTATGAGCGAGCGCTGCCGGCGCGGCGGATTCCGCGCTTGCGACCGGGTCGCTGTTGCTCGCCGAGGGCGCAGTCGTCTTCGTCTCTGCAGTCGCCGTGTTTTCGCCGCTGTAGCTGGCGCTCTTATTGCAAGCGCCGGTCGCGATCACCGCTCCGGCCAGCAGCATGCGCAAAGTCTTCGATGTCATTGAGCCCTCCTTCGCTCAGGGAGGACGGACGATTTACCACAACGACCGCAGTTGTGCGACTGGCCTTGATTCACTGGCCTTGATTCACTGGCCGCACTTTGCCACGTCGCAGCTTATGACAGTCGCCCGAATTTCCGAGCTCGACCGCAAGACCACCCAGTCCGGAAAGGCGAACTCCGGCCGCTGGCTTGTGGAGTTCGAACGGCAGCAGCCGCTGCGCGCGGATCCCCTCACTGGCTGGAACGGATCGGGTGATACCAACCCGCAGGTGCGGATTACCTGCCCGACAAAAGAAGCAGCGATCGCCTATTGCGAGAAGCATGGCCTCAGCTTCCACATCGTTGCGGCCGCGCCGGTGAAGCTGAAGCTCCAGGCCTATGCCGATAATTTCCGTTGAGATGAATCCATAAGAGGCGCATTCCTCCCCGGCCGAGCTAGGGGGAAGACTGCGTTATCGTGACATATGGCTGGTCATCGGAACCAGAACTGAAGCCCTCAAGCTAACGCCCGTCGCTCACGCGCTCGCGGCTCATGGCCTGACGCCGACGGTGATCTTCGCGGGCCAGCATAAGGCTGTGGACCCGGTCGATCGCGATTCCTTTCCGGCCATCGATCTTTGTTGCCCAGGGCAGGATGATCCGCACCGCCACGTGCAGATGGTCACAACCTTCTTGCTGCCTCGGTTCCGGAGCGCGCCCGACATGGTCGTCGTCCAAGGCGGCACCTCAAGTGCGCTGGGCGGTGCACTCGCGGCCTTTATGGCGCGAGTTCCGGTCGCGCATGTCGAGGCGGGAATTCGCACGCGTGATCGAACGCTGGATTTGCGGGAGGAAGAATATCGCACCGCAATCGAGGCGGATGCCGATCTGCTGTTCGCTCCGACCGAACTTGCCGCGTCAAACCTCCGGGCAGAGCGGGTCCCGGGTGAAATCTATGTCACCGGTCACATCGATACCGCCTTCGGTAGCGGCCATGCAGCGGCCCGAATTGCAGCCATTATCCATGGCTGGCTTGAAGAAAGATCGCTGACGCGGCGCCTCGCCTGAGCTATGACCGTTTCGCCGATGGACCAAGCGACGGTCATTGAGCCGCTCGAAGCGGCGCCCCCTGCACCGCCATCGAGACGGACAGCCTACCGCCACCGTCTGCCGACGCGGCTATGGCATTGGGTCAACGCATTGACCGTTTTCATCATGCTGATGTCGGGCCTGATGATCTTCAACGCCCACCCGCGCCTCTA
>DASVYN010000010.1:0-2514 GCA_036392155.1 Sphingomicrobium sp. | reverse complement strand
CAGAGGCGCTCGAGATAGGTGATGAGCGCCCGGTCGAGCGAGGTGTCGCGCGCGACCGACAAGGACGAGAGCGTCGTGCGATAGAGCGCTGGGAGCTCGAGCAGGTCATCATCGCTGAGCGAGCGGATCGACCTTTTCTCCATCCGAGTAACAATCTGTTCGAGACGCGCCCAATCCTCCTCGTGGGCCTGGCGGAAGCGGGTTGCATTGACCAGCGGAGTATCGCGCGATGCGGCCAGCGACGCGTTCACAGCAAATCCCTCTTCTTAAGATCGAGATAGCTTTGCACCAGCCGCTCGTTGACCTGATCATATTCTGCTTCGACGACATGGACTCCGAGGTGCTGCAAGCGGTTGATCGCGACACGGCGATCCTTGAGCAGGCCGGCTGCAGTCACTGCGCGGGTCACGTCGTCGGCACTTTCCGGTTCCGCGGCGACAATTGCCTCCAATTCCTCATCGCGCAGTACGACGACGATGACGAGATGCGTTTCCACCAGCCGACGGATCGCGCGCAGCATGAAGTCGGCCGAAACCGTGTCGGTGAATTCAGTGAAGATTATGATCATCGACCGTCGGGTCAGGCGCGCTGCGAGCGTCGTCAGGGCGAACGTATAGTTGGTCTCGTCACCGCTATAGTCGATCTCGGCGGCAATCCGCTCGAGCTCGGTGAAGGCGCCGCCGCCGGACACCAGGCCGCTCGACAGCCGCGGCCGTGAATCGAACGCATGGATTGCGACGCGGTCGCCGAGCTTCAGCGCAATCCAGGCGGTGAGGAGCATCGCCGAGACGCAGCGATCGACACGGGCCAGACCAGCGACCGGCTCGCTCATCTGCCGCCCGGTATCGAGTGCGAAGACAATCTGGTTGTTGCGTTCGGTCCGGAACTGCTTGGCGAGCAGCTTCACGTGCCGAGCCGATTGCTTCCAGTCGATCGCGCGCCGGTCCATGCCGGTGCGGAAATCGACCAGTGCGTCGAAGTCCGAGCCTTCGCCGCGCGCCAGCTGCGCGATCAGTCCTTCAAGCGCGTAACGCTGAAAGATGCGCGCACCTTGGTCGTGCACCGGTCTCAAATCCGGGAGAATTGGAAAGGCTGCACCGACCTCGACCGTGCCCTGGTTCCAGGCGAGACCGAGTGGTCCGGTCCAGCGCAGCCACAGTCGTTCGAAACGCGCAACTCCGCGTCGCACCATCTCGAGCGGCATCAGCACCGTTCCCCGGCCGGCCTCGAGCGGGACGTGGGCGCGACCTTCATCGTCGGCGCTGATGAGCGGCGAGCTTTGAAGGGCCACCCAGGCACTGCGCGGACGGCTGTCGATCGACACGCTTACGCTGCACTCGCGCGTTTCGCCGACATAGGCATGGCCGGGGAAGTCGACGCGTGCAGTTGCTGAGGCAATGCCGCCAAGCGCATCGAACATGGTCAGCAGCAGAATCGCGAGCGGCCAGGCGAGCGCCAGGAACCAGCGCCCGGGCTCGATTGCTGCAAAGGCGAGCGCCAGCGGAGCGCCCGCCGCCGTGGCAATCACTGCCGCTCGCGTCGGATAGATCAACGCGGCGCCTCGATCGTTTCGATGATCGACAGCACGATCTCCTCGATCTTCCGGCCATTGATCTCGGCAGCGGGCGACAGGATGACGCGGTGGCGAAGCAGCGCAGGCGCGAGCGCTTTCACGTCGTCGGGGATCACGAAATCGCGGCCGTCGAGCGCTGCGCGAGCCCGCGCCGCTCCAGCGAGCATCGCTCCGGCGCGCGGGCTTGCTCCGGACTCCAGCTCCGCATTTTCGCGCGTGCCTCGGATCAGAGCGGCGATATAGTCGATGATCTCGTCAATGAGCCTGACCTCATGCACTGCGTTCAGTGCCGCCATGATCACCGCTCGGTCGGCCTTGCGTTCGACCCCCCAGGCCGAAGGCTCCATCGCCATCTTCTCGGCGCCGTGGGTCGCGATGATCTTCCGTTCTTCCTCGAGCGAGGGATAGTCGACACTCTGCTTGAACAGGAATCGGTCAAGCTGCGCTTCGGGCAGCGGATAGACGCCCTGCTGCTCGATCGGATTCTGGGTCGCGACGACCATGAACCGATCGCTCAATTCGTGGCTTTCGCCGTCGATCGTCACCTGCCGCTCCTGCATCGCTTCCAGGAGCGCGGCCTGTGTCTTGGGCGGTGTGCGGTTGATCTCGTCGGCAAGCAGCAGCTCGGTAAAGATTGCGCCGCGGGTCAGCGTGAAGCTCGACGTCTGGAAATTGAAAAGGTTGGCGCCGATGATGTCGGCCGGCATGAGGTCCGGAGTGAATTGAATTCGTCCGAAGTCGAGCCCGACCGCCTGCGCGAAACTGTGGGCGAGGAGGGTCTTGGCAGTTCCCGGCGGGCCTTCGAGCAGGATGTGGCCGCCGGCGAATAGAGCAACGAGCATCAGCTCGACGGTCGTATCCTGTCCGACGACCGCCTTTGCGATCTCCGTTCGAATCGCATCGCCAAGCGCCTGGACTTCGTCGACTTTCACTGTTGGACC
>DASVYN010000009.1:0-1851 GCA_036392155.1 Sphingomicrobium sp. | reverse complement strand
CTTGCTCTCGCATGGAGCCCGCGCTTGTTGGAAATGAGGACCTCGCGGCTGACCGCAGTCAAGCGGCGGCTTCCCCGAGAATCTCGCTTGCGACCGAGATATATTTGCGACCCGCCTCCCGCGCCGCGGCGACAGCGGCATGGACCGGCATCACCTTCCGTGCCCCTTCGAGCCGGATCAGCATCGGCAGATTCACGCCGGCGATGACCTCGATATTCTCGGTCTTCATCAGGCTGATCGCCAAATTCGACGGAGTGCCTCCGAACAGATCGGTCAGGATGATTACGCCCTGACCCTGGTCGACCTTCTGGATCGCCGTGGCAATATCCTTGCGCCGCCCTTCCATGTCGTCGTCAGGCCCGATGCAGATCGCTTCGATCGCTTCCTGAGGGCCGACCACATGTTCCATAGCGGTGACGAATTCGGCCGCCAATCGGCCGTGGGTCACCAGCACCAATCCAATCATCGACTCAACTCGTCCTCGCTCTCCGGAACGCGCCCGGAGTGTCGTTCGATCGTGTGGCTCGGCTGCGAGGCGAGATCACGGTGACGCACATTGGGTGCAAATCCGGCACGACGTAACCGTTCCGCCATTTCTACTGCCGCGGCCACCGAGCGGTGCCGCCCTCCTGTGCAACCAAATGCGACGGTCACGTAACTTTTGCCCGCGGCCCAGTAGCGGGGAATCCAGTCGATGAGAAGCGATTCGATGCGCTCCATCGTCTCGAGCCAGACCGGGTCTCGTTCGAGATGGGAGCGGACCGGCTGGTCGTTGCCGGTCAACCCTCGAAGCTCCTCGACCCAGTGAGGGTTGGGGATGAACCGCAGATCGAACACCAGGTCGGCCGTTCTGGAAATCCCGCGGGCAAAAGCGAAGGAGGCGATCGTCAGCACCGGCTGCTGCTTGTCGCTGCCGTAGTGCCGCCTCAGTTCTTCGCGGAGCTCTGCAGGCGAGAGATCGGTCGTGTCCATGAGGCTGTCGGCAGCTGTTCTGAGCGGCCAGGTGAGCTGCCGTTCGCGGGCGATTCCATCTTCTGCCGGTCGGTCCTGGGCCAGTGGATGGCGACGCCGAGTCTCGTCGTACCGGCGAATGAGTTCGCTGCCTGCGCAATCGAGATAGAGCAGCTCGGCATCCACACCCTCGATCGAATGGATGAAATCGGTGAGCGTCGCAGGGTCGAAGCCGCGACTGCGTACATCCATACCGACGGCGGTATCGGCAGTCCGGCACTGGCCTCCGCCGTGCACGAAGCCCTTCAGCAGGTCGGCGGGAAGGTTGTCGACGATATCCCAGCCCATGTCCTCGAGCGCGTCGAGCACGGTAGACTTGCCCGCCCCAGACATGCCGGTGACGAGGAGCAGCCGCGGCGGCCGGCGCTGGCCGCCATTCGTCATCAGAACTTCAGACCCAGGCGATCGAGGGCGAGCGCGACCTTGGACGGGGCCGAGGCAGTCATCGCATCGATGCTGATCAACGGCAGCTTCACGCCGAGGATCGGCCGCTCGCGACTGTCGTCGGGCAGACGCTGGATGTCGCTCGTCAGCTCGACGAGCAGACCGACCGGCACATCGTCGACTCGCTCCATGTTGACGATCCCGATTCCGCGGATTTCCAGCTTCCCGGCGATGGTCGCCGGCGCCGAGGCGAGAAGGCGGTTGCCGTCCTTGCGGACGATCGTCTGATCGTCGCTGACGAGGGTAAAACCGCGATCGAGCAGGCGAAGCGTCAGATCCGACTTGCCGGAACCCGACGGTCCGGTGATCAGCACCGCGCGGCCTTCGCTTGCGACGGTACTTGCATGGACGGTTTCGGCGCTAAGTCGAGGACCGGGTGCGTGGTTGGTCTTGCTC
>DASVYN010000008.1:0-6565 GCA_036392155.1 Sphingomicrobium sp. | reverse complement strand
GACGATTGACCCATTGGACCGGCATGCGCAGCGGCTTGACCGTGTCGGCGCCAAGATCGAGCGGCACCGCATCGAGATGATCGAGCAGGCTCGGTCCGTCGTACCACGGCGTCGCGTCGCTTCGCTCCACGACATTGTCGCCGTTGAGGCCTGACACGGGAATGGCGAGCCAGTCGGCGATTCCGATTTTCTCGGCGAAGGTGCGATAGTCGGCGACGATCGCCTCGAAGACCTGAGGATCATAATCGACCAGGTCCATCTTGGTGACCGCGAGCACGAACTGGCGGATGCCGACCAGCTTGGCGAGATACGAATGGCGCCGCGTCTGCTCAAGCAGGCCCTTGCGTGCATCGACGAGCAGCACTGCAAGGTCGGCACTGGAAGCGCCGGTCACCATGTTGCGCGTATATTGCTCGTGTCCGGGAGTGTCGGCGACGATGAACTTGCGCTTCTCGCTTCCAAAATAACGATAGGCGACATCGATGGTGATGCCCTGCTCGCGTTCGGCCGAAAGGCCGTCGACGAGCAACGCATAGTCCATTGCTTCGCCCTGCGTCCCGTGGCGCTTGCTGTCCGCCTCGAGCGCGGCGAGCTGGTCTTCGAAGATCTGCCGGGTCTCGTAGAGCAAACGGCCGATCAGGGTCGACTTGCCATCATCGACGCTGCCGCAGGTGATGAACCGCAGCAGCTCCTTCTTGTCCTGCTCGGCAAGCCAGGAGGTTACATCACCGGGCCGGCTCAAAAATAGCCCTCCTGCTTCTTCTTCTCCATCGAGGCGCTGCCGGCATCACGGTCGATCGCGCGGCCCTGGCGCTCGCTGGTCGCCGAGCCGAGCATCTCGGCGATGATATCTTCGACGCTGCCGGCGTCGCTTTCGATGGCGCCCGACAGCGGATAGCAGCCCAATGTCCTGAACCGCACCATGCGGTTCACAACCTGTTCGCCGGGCTCGAGCCGCATCCGCTCATCGTCGACCATGATGAGAAGGCCCTCGCGCTCGACAATTCGTCGTTCGGCAGCGAAATAGAGCGGGACGACCGCGATCCGTTCCCGCAATATATATTGCCACACGTCGAGCTCGGTCCAATTGGACAAGGGAAAGACGCGCATGCTCTCCCCCTTGTTCTTCTTCACATTGTAGAGCGACCAGAGCTCCGGCCTTTGCCGCTTCGGGTTCCAGCGGTGATTCCTGTCGCGAAAGCTGAACACCCGTTCCTTGGCGCGGCTCTTCTCCTCGTCGCGGCGTGCGCCGCCGAATGCGGCGTCGAATCCGTAGGCGTCGAGCGCCTGTTTGAGGCCTTCGGTCTTCCACATATCGGTGTGCAGCGGCCCGTGGTCGAAAGGGTTGATCCCTTTGTCGAGCGCCTCGGGGTTCTTGTAGACAATCAGCTCGGCTTCGGCGGCAATCCGATCGCGCTCCGCATACATGTCCCGAAACTTCCATGTCGTATCGACGTGAAGCAGCGGGAAGGGCAGCACTCCCGGGAAGAACGCCTTCTTCGCCAGGTGCAGCATCACCGCCGAATCCTTGCCCATTGAATAGAGCATGACCGGCTTTTCCGCCTCCGCGATCGTCTCGCGCAGAATGAAAATGCTCTCGGCCTCGAGCCGGTCGAGATGAGTCAGATTGAGGAAGGCCGGTCTGTTGATCATAGGGTCAGAGCGGAGTGTTCATAGGCCAGCAAAATGGCGCTCGTCGAACGGTGAAATTGCCCGGCGGGTTCTTCGCAAGATCTGCACCGAACTCTTGCAGGTTTGGTGGTGCCGCCGATGCCCAGTGCGAGCCAGCTGCCGATCCTTCCCAAACTGTTGCGAACATTTGCGTTCGAGCTTTGCCGTGCGGCGCTCTAAAGAATCTTGGTGATAATCAGCGAGACATTATCGGGTGCTCCGCGGGCAAGCACCATTTCGATCATCCTGTCAGCCGTCTCGGCCGGCGACCCACGCTCGAGCTCAGCGGCAAGCTCATGGTCGCGGACAATGCGAGTGAGCCCATCGCTCGCGAGCAGGAACTGATCGCCGGACCGCGCATCACCGCTGACCATCTCGACTTCGGCGCGCTCGTCGACTCCGACCGCCCGAGTGATCAGGTTTGCATTCTCATGGGTATCGGCGTCTTCGGGAGCCAGCATTCCTGCGTCGACGAGATTCTGAACGAGGCTATGGTCATGTGAAATGCGGATCATTTCGCCGTCGCGAAGCCGGTAAGCGCGGCTGTCGCCCATCCAGAAGCAGCGGAACAAACCATTGGCGATTGCCAGCCCGACAACGGTGGTTCCGATCGTGCCGGGCTGATCGCGACCCGACCGTGCAAGCTCGATCAACTCGCGGTTCACCTGGCCCACAGCCGCGACCGCATTGGCTGCGGTCTGGTCGAGATCGGTGCTTGCGGGCAGGCAGCGAAGCGCATCGGTGACCATCGCGCTGGCCATCTCGCCGGCCTCGTGACCGCCCATTCCGTCGGCAACCGCCCACAGGCCCCGCTCGCAATCGGCAAAGAGAGAATCCTCGTTGACCTTGCGGCGGAGACCGACGTGGGTGCGGCTAACGCATTCGAAGCGCATAGTTCTCCGCTGCTCCTCCGCGGCCCGGACTAGTAATCGCTTAACGTTCATGCGATTTCCAGTTCTATAACATCGCTCGACGGGGCACGACGATGAACAGGGCTTATAGCAACAAAGCACTGCCGGCGGGAACGGTACTGCGCGAATGGCGCATCGAGGAGGTTCTCGGCGTCGGCGGGTTCGGCATCGTCTATAAGGCGACAGGCATCTACTTCAACGAACTCGTTGCGATCAAAGAATATTTTCCAAGTTCGATCAGTGAGCGCGATTCCGAAGACACGGTAGTCCCGATCGATTCCGAAGCGGAGGAGGTCCACGCTCTCGGCCTCAAGAAGTTCGTCGAAGAGGCCAAGCTCCTGTGGAATCTGTCGACTCCGACGCGCCATCCGAACATCGTCAGTGTCCGGAGTCTGTTCGAGATTCACGGCACTGCCTACATGGTCATGGATTTCGAGGACGGAATTTCGCTCTCGAAGATGATCAAGCAAGGCCGGCGCTTCAACGAGCGCAGCCTGTGGAACATTCTCGCACCGATCGCCCAGGGACTCGAACGCGCCCACCGCGTTGGCGTGCTCCACCGCGACATCAAACCCCCGAACATCCTCGTCACCGAGGACAACCGGCCGGTGCTGATCGACTTCGGCTCGGCCAGATTCGACACTGCGGAAGCGACCAGCACGAAGGTGACCTTCCACACGCCGCCCTACGCGGCGATCGAGCAATATGTGAAAACCTACCCGCAGGGTCCGTGGACCGATATCTATGCCCTGGGAGTCGTGATGTACGAGTGCGTCACCGGGGAGAAGCCGCCGGAAGTGCTCGAGCGGCTCCACGCCGGCCTCGGCCAGCCGCTCGCCGAGGGGAGGTGGCCCGGCTACAGCAAACGCTTCCTGTCCTCGGTCGACACGGCGATGGTCGTGAAGCCGGATGAACGTCCGCAGTCGATCAGCGACTGGCTGCCCATGTTCGGCAGGGAGGTTGGCGAAGAGGTGGACGAGGGCGACGAAGCCACGCGCTTCTACGCCAGGCAGGTGCAGACTGAGGACATCAAGCCGGTTCGTCCGACCCCGAACCAGGATATCCCGGTGGAAACGGGCGTTCCCGCTGATCCGAAGGAAGCGAAGTTCAAGCGCGCGGGAGAGGAAACCGAAGCCAAGAAGCGCGCCGCAGAAGGGAATGAGGGGCCGGAACAGGCTGCGACCAAGCAGGAGCCCCCGAAGACCGTCGTAGCAGCCGGCAAGCCGACTAGGCCCGGCGATGTGACGGCGAACAAGAAGCTCAGCCCGCTGGTAATGGCAGGCGCTGGGGTCGCACTGCTCGCGGTTATCGGAGTGGGTGCGCTCACGCTTCGTGGAGGAAGCTCGAAACCGGCGGCGGCGGTGCAACCTATTTCGAATGTGATGGACAATTCAGCGGCGACGCAAGCGGCGCTGCAGATGAATGCAATGTCCAACGTCTCTGAGAATGCCGCTGCGCCCCAAACCACTGCGACTCCGTCGCCGAACGAGCAGGCCAATGTGACCGATGCGCTCCGTAGCGAAAAGGCAAAGACCGCTGCTGCCGAGGCCCAGCTCGCCGCATTGAAAAAGGCTCAGGCGAAGGCCGCCAAGGCGCAGGCAATCGCCGAAGCTCCGCCGCCGCCGGCGCGCAGTTCGGAGCGAAAGGGCAATGCAGCGTCGGCGAAAGCATCTTCGTCGGAAGGGTCCGGCGTTTCCACGGCGAAAATCGCCGAATTCAATTCGATCGTCGAGAACGCGCGATCAATGGCCAAGCAGGCCATGCGGTCGGGCAACGCGCAAAATGTCCAGCTTGCCAGGAACTACGATTCTTATCTGAAGACGCTCAAGGATTCGATGCGAGGGATTCGATCGGACAAGGAGGCGGACAAGCTGATCAAGCAGGCCAGCCAGACTCGCGCCTATATCCAGTATCTGGTGCGGCAACAGTAGCCAGCAAAATTAGGTGGCGGTTGACCGCTGGGAAGTTTTCGCAAGGTCCAGCACGGAATGATCCGCCGCCGGACCCAGTTTGAGTGCTTCGCGCAGCACGCGGCTGTAGAGATCCTGATCGCGAAGCGAGACAGCAAAGGGTGTCTCCTGGTCGCCGTCGACCAGTGCGCGCATTCGTACCTGGTCCGAAATGTGGTCGACCTCGATGTGAATGATCGGGATCGAATTCTGCAGCGCCAGCTCGACGACATGCCCGGTTCCGCCTGGACCGCGCGCCCGCTCGCCGTCCCAGATGGCAATCAGCATGTCGGTCGTCCCGACGAGCGATTCCCCGACGAGCACGTAGGCGCCTTGAAGGTCCGAGCGATCGCCTGAAAGGGCGATAATCTCATCTGCAGCTTCAAGCGCCTGTTCGAAACCCTCGAGCTCTTCGCCCGGTGCGAAATCCTTGCGATACTCGCTCGGCTCAAAGGGCAACAGGGCGCGTACGAAATAGCCGCTTGAGCGGGCGCAGATAGCGGCAATCTGATCGGCGCCGGTCGCGAGCGCAGTGTGCAGATTGAGCTGAGCCTCGGTCGAGCTGCAGAAAGCGTCCTCGGACGCCTGCAGCTTGAAAATCGCTTCGCGCAGCTCGCGGAAGACGGTGTAGACAATCGGCCGTAACCTGCGCACGACAGGCGCATTCAGCGCTCCTGCGCGATGGCCGGTAATGCCGACGTTGAGAACGATGGTTTTCGGGTCGGGCAAGGCTTTCGTCCAGAATGCCCAGGTCAGGAGGTGGCGGCAGCGCGTCCCGGCTGCAAACCCCCCGTGCCCCGGCTGAGCTGTTGCCGTTCAGGGCCGCTGCAAATCGCATGCCTCAACGAAATCTGACCGACGCGCAGGACGGATCCGACCGGAAGGATCGTTGCGCGCATGATCCGAATGTCATCGATAAATGTTCCGTTGGTCGAATTCAGGTCCGTGACCAGCAGCTCGTCGTTCGCAAGACCGATGATGCAATGCTCGCGCGACACGCTCTTGTCCGAAATGACGATATCGGCCGGAGCAGTGCGTCCGACCTTCACCGAGGATTCGATCAGGATTGGTCCGTCCGCGAAATTTCCTTCTTCGACCTCCAGGCAATGCACCTCGCGCGGATATTCGACCACTGCCGCAGGCGCCTCGGGCCGCAACGCGGACTTTGCTCGGACGCGATCGGCAAAGATCACCTGGTCGTTGCCGGGTCGCAGCGGCTGGCGTCCGGCCTGGCCGTGGGTGTCGGACTTCCCTGCAATAGCCTGCGACTTGGACGATGGGACAGCCGGCTGGTCGTCTTGGTGTGCGTCGACAAGCCGCCGCAGATCCGACACGAATGTCTGCCACCGCGCGTCGGTAGTCTCGCCGGTCCAGTCGGCAAGTTCCGCAGCGTGCGTCAGCTCGAAGATGATCGGCCGATCGCACGGTTCGATGATCGCCGGTGCCAACTTGTTGCGTCGATCGGCGAGCGTCGCTTCGGCACGCACCCAGCGCGAAGCAACCGAGGCTTTCGACCACAGGACGACGACCGCCTTTGCTTCCCGCAAATTGTGCTCGATCACCTCGTCGAAAGTCTCGCCTGAGTGAAGCGAGGCGTCCCACCAGACGGTAAATCCTTCTTGGACGAGGCACTCGGCGAACATGCGCGCAGTGCTTCGGTCCGTCCGTGCATAGGACAGAAATATATCGGTTCCGGACACGCCCCCACCTTTTCTGTCCATGACGCCTAGGGCCCCCACACCGAAGCCACCAAAGCCCACTTAAAGGTTCACGCGCACGCGAGTTTGCGACTCAATCAACGTTAATTTCCGTTAAGTAGCCGACAAAGTCGAGGTAAAATTAACTCGGGACCGATCTCATCATGAGACGCGGGCTGGCCGCTACCCCTTGTCCGCTGGTCACGACAGCCCGCATACTCCGGTCGATCTGCGTCAATTCAAGCGCGCATCGTCAGCCCCTCTCGCCCCGCTTGCGGCCGTGCCGGAAGGGCTGTTCTCCGGGAACCCGCAAGCTGGTCGACTGGGAAGTCAACAA
>DASVYN010000007.1:0-4535 GCA_036392155.1 Sphingomicrobium sp. | reverse complement strand
CTGCACATACGCTTCAGAACTCAGCGCTTCGTCAGATCGACGGAAAGGACCGACTATGTCAAAGTCAATTGATTACGATCATAAGAGATCGTATCTCGGTTATTTTGAATCAACGAGATCTTGTTCCCTAGCCCAGCACTTCCTCAACCCACTGCGGCACCAGCTCTCCTGCTTTCCCGACTCGGCTCTCGTCGAACATGATACTGCCGAGGCTCGGCTCGAGATTGATCTCCAAGGTCTTGGCGCCGAAATAGCGTGCAGTCTGGACGAAGCCGGCGGCTGGATAGACTGCGCCCGACGTCCCGATCGAGACGAACAGGCCACCGGCTTGGAGCGCGCCCTCGATCCGCTCCATCTGGTAAGGCATTTCGCCGAACCAGACGATATCGGGGCGGACCCGGCCGGGGGTGCCGCAGCTCGGGCAAACCGCCCCCTCGCCCATCGGCCCCGCCCAGGCGAACCTTTCGCCGCATGCCAGGCACCAGCCCTTGCCCAGTTCGCCATGCATGTGGATCAGCCGTCTGGTGCCTGCTCGCTCGTGCAAATCGTCGACATTCTGCGTAACGACCAGCAGCTCGCCCGGCCATTCTGTCTCGAGAAGCGCGAGAGCCTTGTGCGCTGGATTGGGCTGGACGGCGCCGAGTCGCGCCCGGCGCGCGTCGTAGAAGGCATGGACCAGAGCCGGATCGCGCCTGAACGCTTCAGGCGTTGCAACATCTTCGACCCGGTGCCCCTCCCATAATCCGTCGGCTCCGCGGAAGGTCGCGAGCCCGCTCTCCGCCGAGATGCCGGCGCCGGTCAGCACGACGATGTTGTCAATCCGGGAACGCATGGCCCTATTCTAATCCGATGAGTGTCGCTTGCACGACTCATCCGCAAATCCCTATTTTCGGGCATTGGCTTGAAGCGAGGGAGCCATGAGAAGCATCTTTCGCTCGCGTCTTCCTGGGCGGCTGGCCGGGAACGCGCCGCCCCTCCTCGTGGAGCGCGCCGTCGGACTGGCTGTCGGAGCTGCAGGTGTCGGCATCCGATTTGCGCTTGGCGCCTTCCAGTCGAGGTCTCACCCTCCAACGGGAACGCGGCACCTTATTGTTGTTCCGGCGTTAGGCTGAGCCATGGCAAACTCCCAAATCCGCATTGGCATCGGCGGCTGGACCTATCCGCCCTGGCGCGGCACCTTCTACCCCGAGAAGCTTGCGCAGCGACAAGAGCTCGAATTTGCCTCGCGAGCGATGACTGCGATCGAGATCAACGCCACCTTCTACGGTCGGCAGAGCGCCAAGAGCTGGGCTGCGTGGGAGAAGGTCGTGCCTGTCGGCTTTCAATTTGCCGTGAAGGGATCGCGCTATTGCGTCATGAAGCCGAAGCTCGCCGAGACACGCGAAGGACTAGCCGGATTCTTCGCGCAGGGCTTTTCGGTGCTCGGCCCCAAGCTCGGTCCGATCCTTTGGCAATTCGCAGCGCGCCGAAAATTCGATTCTGACGACATTGCCGCCTTCCTCAAGCTACTGCCGCGCGAGATTGACGGCGTCACCCTGCGTCACGCGATCGAGCCTCGCCACGAGAGCTTCCGCGACGACAGATTCTTCGACCTGTGCCGCGAGCATAATGCCGCAGTCGTTTTTGAAGATTCGGACGACTATCCGCTGATCGAGGCCGACACGTCCGATTTTGCTTATGCGCGGCTGCAGCGGATGCGCGAGGACGTTCCGACGGGCTATGACGATAGTGCACTTGACGGCTTCGCAACACGTGCGCGCAAGTGGGTGAAAGACGGCCGGGATGCCTATATTTTCATGATCAACGGAGCCAAGGTCCGCGCACCCGCCGCTGCTATGGCACTGCAGGAGCGGCTTCGCTAAGCATCGGCGATGCGCACCGCCGATCAGCCGATCCGCATCAGCCTGTTCGCGCCCCGCGGGCGCATGGGCAGGGCGATTGCGGCGGCCGTCGCCGAAAATCCTGAGTTCGCGATCGATCAGGATCATGGTGATGTGCTGGTCGACTTCTCCATGCCGACGGCGATCCAGCAAAGCCTCGATCGCGCAACTTCGGCCGGCATTCCGATCCTCATCGGCACCACTGGTCTGGATGATCTTGCCGGCGAGCGGATCGCCGCTGCGGCGAAGGACATTGCGGTGCTGCGCGCGGCCAACACTTCGCTTGGAGTCGCGCTACTTGCCGATCTCGTCGAGCGCGCCGCCAAAGTGCTCGGCCCCGAGTGGGACATCGAGATTGCCGAGACCCACCATAGGATGAAAGCGGACGCGCCTTCGGGTACTGCATTGATGCTGGGCGGGGCTGCCGCGCGTGGTCGGGGCGAGCCGCTGAGCCCCCAGCGCGGCCGCGACGGCATCGGTCTCAGGCGCGAGCGCGGCTCAATCGGCTTTTCCAGTCTTCGCGGAGGAACCGTCGCAGGCGATCATGATGTGATGTTCCTCGGCCCGGACGAGCGGCTGATCCTGTCGCATCGCGCCGAGAATCGGATGGTCTTTGCACGCGGCGCAATCGCGGCTGTGCGTTTCCTGGCCGGCAAGCCGGCAGGCCTGTATTCGATGCGCGACGTCATCGAGGCGAACGCCGCTTGAGCAAGCAGGGGGCGCGCGTCGAATCTCGCAGCCTCGCACGCCGCCTCGGCCCGTTCGACGCGACCATGCTGGTCATGGGCGGGATCATCGGCTCGGGCATCTTCGTCACTCCCGCCGAGGTCGCCCGCCATGTCGACACGCCGCTGCTCATCGTCGGTGTCTGGATCCTCGGCGGAATAATCGCGCTCGCCGCCTCCTTCGTTTATGCCGAGCTCGCCGCGCGCCGGCCCGAAGTCGGCGGCCAATATGCCTATCTCCGCGACGCCTATGGACCGATGCCGGCGTTTCTCTACGGCTGGGCGCTGCTCCTCGTCATCCAGTCCGGCGGAATGGCCGCGGTCGCGATTACCTTCGCCCGCTATTTCGGCAATCTGGTCCAGATGCCGGTGCCCGACAGCGCCGTCGCAGTCGCGGTTCTGGCGGTTCTGACGCTGATCAACTGCCTCGGCGTTCGATCGGGGAGCAATGTGCAAACTATCCTGATGCTGTTGAAGATCGGAGCGATCGCAGCGCTCGTCGCCGCGGGACTCTGGCTTGCACCGGCGATCGCAGCACAGCCGCAGGCGACCGCGCCAACACCGCTCTCGATGGTCGCCGCAATCGGTGCTGCAATGACGCCGGTGATGTTCTCTTATGGCGGCTGGCAAACGTCGAGCTTCGTCGCCGGCGAAATGAAGGATCCGCAGCGTGATCTTGCGCGCGGACTGCTGCTCGGCGTCGCCGGCGTCATATTACTCTACACTTTGGTCGCATTCGTGTGCGTCCATGCGCTCGGACCCGCGGGTCTGGCCGCGTCCAAGACGCCGGCGACCGACGTGATGCGGCTCGCGCTCGGCGACAAAGGCGCGACCTTCATCGCGGTCGGCGTTGCAATCTCGGCGCTCGGCTTTTTGAGCCAGGGGATGCTAACCGCTCCCCGCGTCTATTTTGCTATGGCCGAGGACGGGCTTTTCTTCCGCAGCGTCGCCCAGGTGAATTCAAGGACCCGCGTGCCAGTCATTGCGATCATTCTCCAGGGCGCTGCGGCGGCGATCATTGCGCTGTCGGGCACGTTCGGACAAATTCTCAGTTACGTCGTCTCGGTCGATTTCATTTTCTTCGGCCTGACCGGAGCGGCCTTGTTCGTGTTTCGGTACCGCGATCCCGATCAGCCGGTCGCATTCAGGGCTCCGCTCCACCCCTTGACGACCGGGCTGTTCGTGGCCGCCTGCGCGATCACCGTCGTCGCAACCGTCTGGAACAATCCGAAGAACAGTTTGATCGGCTATGCGATCCTCGCCGCGGGCATTCCGGCATGCCTCTACTGGCAGCGCAAGAACCGGACTGCCGCGACATGAGGGCGATGCAGTCCGACTATATGCATTGGGCGAAATTCAAGCGCCCAGTGCGATATGCGCTCACGACCAGCGAGGTCCCGAACTTCAGGATGGACCGGCTGCCGGTCGCAGTTGCGGACCTCGACCTCGATGGCGCAAGCCATCCGCGCTTCGAACCGCTGCGCGAACGCATCGGCGCTCGCTACGATGTACCCGTCGAGCAAGTCGTCGCAGCCGACGGAACTTCGATGGCCAATTTCCTGGCGATGGCGGCGTTGATCTCGCCCGGCGACGAGGTGCTGATCGAGTTTCCCACCTATGAGCCGATCCTCGCCGCGGCGAGCTTCCTCGGTGCAGTCATCAAGCGGTTTGAGCGCAAGCCGGAGGATGACTTCCGGCTCGAGTGCGCTGCAGTCGAAGCTGCCATGTCGGACCGCACGCGTCTCATCGTCATCACCAACCTCCATAATCCGAGCGGCGCGCTCGCAGAAGACGATGAACTCGGCGCGCTCGGAGAGCTTGCAGCGCGCGTGCGCGCTCAAGTCCTGGTCGACGAGGTCTATCTCGACGCCGCACTGCCGCCGCGACGAAGCTCGGTGCATCTCGGGCCCGAGTTCGTCGTCACCAACAG
>DASVYN010000006.1:0-6682 GCA_036392155.1 Sphingomicrobium sp. | reverse complement strand
CGAAAGCAAGTCGGAACGGCAAAGGCGATCAAACAATCGCGTTACATCCACCGTATAAGATTCGAATTCGGCCGATGCTCGGTTAGCTTCTCAAAGGTCATGGCCATGACGCCACGAGAAGGAGAAACAGCCATGAACCGTGAATATGACCATGAAGATCTGATCGATCTCGGCCGCGCAAGCGCCGAAACCAAGGGCCCCTCGGTGGGCAGGGACGACCATCAGGGCGGTCTCATTCCCGCCGAAGGTCTTAGCGACGAGTGAGTAGCGGCGGTGCGCCCGCTTCAAGAGCGGGCGCACGCTCAGTGTTGGACCCCGCTCATGGCACTTCAGCTGCGTGACAATCTCCATTGGTGCGATTGTGGCGGTCGAGCGGTGTTTCTCGACGTCACGGAAGATCGCTATTTCTGCCTTCCTGGTGCGGCGAATGACGCCTTCCTGAGGTTGGCGGGCGGCAAAACGCAGCCCGGCGATGCCGAACGGCTGCACTCGCTCATAGCCCGGGGCCTGCTGATCGAGACTTCTCTGCGCGACCCTATTCGGCGGCCTCCGCGGCTGACGCCCCCCACCCGCGATTTCCTGGATGAGGCGATGGCTGGTGCGCGATTGATCCCCATCCTTCGGGCGCTCGGTTCGGAATTGCGCGCGGCATGGTTGCTTCGAAGGATGCCGCTCCAGCGAGTGATCGTGACTGCTCTCAATGACAGGCCGCGATGGCAGAGAAGCCGACATCATCTCGATCGCTCGCTCGAGACGATCGTCTCGGCATCGATCGCCGCTTCGTTTCTCATGCGAAGCCATGACAGGTGCCTCGTACGCGCGCTCGCCGTCCAGTCCGCCTGCCGCAAAAGCGGTGCCAAGGCAAAGCTCGTGTTCGGCGTAATCGGGCATCCGTTCACGGCGCATTGCTGGGTGCAGCTTGGAAATGCAGTGCTGGTCGGCGGCTTCGAGCAGGCACGGCTCTATACCCCGATCCTGGTGATCGAATGAGCCCGCGCTATCTTCTCATTGTTGGCGATTCCAGCGCTTACGGGAGTGAGCTCCTCGCGCACATCCCGCGCCGTACCGGCCTGGAGATGGTATTTGCCAATGCGCGGATTGCAGCCTTTGCCAATCCGGCGTGCCGCTGTCTTCCGATCGCCAAATCCGGCTGCATTTTGGGATCGCTCTTCCATCGCCATGGTCCGGCGCAGCCGCTCGCCGGCTTCGCTGTCAATGAGGCAGCATCCGTCGCCAGCAGCAATGGCCAGGCGCTGCTCAGCACGTTCTGGGGCGGCTATGTCGCGGCAATCGCCGGTCAGGATTCGGTTCGGGTCCTGCGCGATCCGTCGGGTACTTTCCCTTGCTATTACGCAAGCTGGTCAGACTTTGTGGTGCTCGCGTCCGACGCCGTGCTTCTCATCGAGAGCGGACTGAGCGCTATCCACGTCGATCTCGAGGAGATTGGCCGGCAACTCTACCGGGCGTTCGTTCCGGCGCCGACAACAGCGCTCGATGGAATTCGCGAGCTCCTTGCGGGTTTCGCACTGTCTGTCCCGGGTCGCAGCACCAATCAGGAGTCCGCCTGGTCGCCGTGGGACTATGTTCTCGAAAGCGGCGATGCGCCGGGCGCCGCAGAACGATTGTCGCGTACGCTTGCGCACACTGTCCACGCTTTGGCCTCAGGCCACCGGCGTCTCCTGCTCAGCGTCTCCGGCGGGCTCGACTCCTCGATCGTTGCGGCCTGCCTTGCAAGGGCCGGTGCCGACACGGTTTGCCTGACCATGTTTACCGATGATCCTGGCGGGGATGAGCGGACGTTCGCCAGGGCAACATGCGCTCGCCTGGGGCTACCGCTGATCGAGCAGCCCTACCGGCTAGAAGACATCGACATCACCAAGCCCCTGGCGCCACATTTGCCAAGGCCGAGAGACCGCATCCAGGCTACAGCCTATGAGCGGGTTCACCTCAAGGCGGCCGCCGACATCGGTGCCGATGCCTTTGTGACGGGCAACGGCGGCGACAACGTCTTTGGCTATTCTCAGTCCGCTGCTTCGGCCGCCGATCGCTACTTGACCGAAGGTCTGGCGGAGGGCGCGTTCGCTGCGCTCCTCGACGTCTGTCGTCAAACCGGCTGCAGCGTGTTCGATGCCTTTCGCCAAGCGTGGCGTCTCGTCCATGGGTCCCCAGCCCATCATGTCCAACCGAATTCTCTCTTGCTTGATCCCGACTTTGCCCGCGGTCTTGCTGCCTCAGATCTTTGGCACCCTTGGTTGGAAGCGCCTGCCGGGGCCCTCCCTGGCAAGGCCGCACACATTGCGACAATCCTTCGTGCGCAGCCCAATCTCGAGGCCAGCCGCGGCTCCGACTTACCCGTGCTCAACCCGTTGATGTCGCAACCGATTATCGAAACCTGCGTGGCGATCCCGACCTGGGAATGGCGAGCGGGTGGACGCGACCGGTCGCTGGCGCGGCGCGCCTTCGCGCACGAGCTGCCGCCGATCGTCCTCAACAGACGGGTCAAGGGTACTCCAAGCCGTTTCGCAGCTCGGTTGCTGGATCATTTCCGAGCACCGATCCGTGAGCGGCTGCTCGGCGGCAGACTCGCCGCCCACCGGATCATCGATGCCGTCGCCGTCGAGAAAATGCTCGCCGGCGAGCGTCCGGTTCCTGACCTTGAGCGCGTGCGGATCCTCGAACTGGTCAATGGCGAAGCCTGGATCGATCATTGGACAAGTCTGAATCAGGCGTGTGAACCACGAAAACCGGACATCAGATCGGATGTCCATGGCCCGCCTCTTTCTTCAAACGGTCCCATTCCTTGAGCTCGGACTGGCGATCGGGAGCATCCGACCGGACGCCTCGCAGCCAATAGTCGAACCAGTCGAGCGAACGCCGGTAGATTGCGAGCCGATGCGCGGGCTGCCATCGCGCGTGATATTCACCGGGATATTCGAAAAGATCGACCGGAACGCCCGCCTCCCGAAGACCGGTATAAGTAAGCAGCGCATCGCTGAATTCCTCTTCCGAAGCGTTGAGCAGGATAGGCGTCGAAATGCTTCGGGCATTCTCCAATATGGATACGTCCTTCCAGAATGGATCGCCGCGCCCGAGGATGCCGGGATAGCCCTCACTGCGGAAATGCCGGGCTGCGGACGGACCGACCCCGGCGACCAGCGTCGAATCCCAGCAGCAGCTGCTCATCGCGGCGGCAGAAAATAGCCTGCTGTGGATCAGCGCCCACTCGACCGTGCTCGATCCGTCGCTGAGCCCAGTGATACCAATGCGCTTGGGGTCAGCGATTCCGCGGTCGATCGCAATACGGACCCCGGCCTCGAGCGAGGACTGCACGCTCCGGCGGTCCGCAAAATGCGCGAGGTCGAGACGACCCCCTTGTTCATAATCCTTCGCGCCCATTTTCGTGGATGGAAAGGCGGGACGCTTGAAGCTCAAGACGGCGTAGCCCCGATTGGCAAAGGCCTGGATCGGATATTCATCGTCTGTTCCGCCGCGAAGGAAGCCACGTGTGTCATATTGGACGACGACCATCGGATAGCGTTCGCCTCCCCGGTACCCAACCGGGAGGACGAGATCGCCGATCGTCTCGGAACCAAACGCATTGTGCCAATGAAGCCGCTCGGCGCTTCCAAGCGTGAGATGCCCAAACTCCGGGTTGAGGTCGAATAGGGTGTCGCGCTTGCCGCTCGCAGGGTCCAGCCGAATCAGCTGTCCGGGCACGAGCGACGAATGGACAAGGCAGATGGCGGAGTTGCCGTCAGGGGTGCAGCTCGTCAGAAGGTCGTCGGTTAGATACAGCCGGCGAACATTGCCGCTCCTGAGGTCCCAGTCATAAATCGCGGTCGACGCGTTCGCCCAGCCTTCCCATCGGCGGAAGCGGACGTCGGTTTTTCCAGGCATCCACCACGGGTTCATCGCGCCTTCGCATGCCGGTGCGTCACAATTCGCCATCGATCCGTTGGCTAAACGGGCATGGAGGCGCCCGCGCTTGGCGCTCCCTGAAAGATTGGTCGCCGATACCTCAAGGCCATCCACGTTGGTAGGAATGGGTGCTCCCGCATAAGCAGGGTAGAGATCATCGACGAGGACTGACCGAGCTTCCTCAGCCGTTGGAGGGTGGACCTTCCCGCTGACGGTATCGAGCACGTCGACGTGCCGCTCGACCGGCGATCTCGGCTGCGGCCGTTTCGAGACGAACGGCGCGAACCGGTCGTCAAAATGCCAACCGTTCAACCCTTCCTGGTCGATCGCGCGGCGCTGGCGTTCCAAGCCGGGCCGCGTTGCATAGACGATGCTCGACCCATCCGGTCCGATCCGGAAGTCGACGACGTCGACGTCTGAATTGGTGAGCGGCGCACTTCCACTTCCGTCGGCAAATGCACGCCACACCTGCGTCGTGCCGCCCGAACGTTTCAAAAACGCAATCCACTTCCCGTCGGCCGACCAGCGCGGTGTTATCACGCGTGGCAGACCGTTCGGGAAGTCCGCAAGGCCGCGGAAATCCATGGTCATGAGAATGAGTTCAGAGCCTTCGTCGACGATGCGCGGCGGGATGGCGCCGGTCAGATCCAAAACCACCATCGCCAGGCAATATGCGTTTCGTTGCGGGTCGCCCTGCCTCAGCTGAAACGCTGCAAACCGTCCGTCAGGCGAAAGCGTGAAGAAGGGCGAGGAAAAATATTGCGGCTCGGAAGGTCCGATATCGCGCAGCCGCGCCAGATCCTCCGGCACGAGTGCACGTTGGCCCGGTGGCAGGGTCGCGGGCGGAAGAATGGTGCTGCACTCCGGATTGGCGGCTGCATCAGCGTGAGCGACACCGGGGAGGGTGGTCGACGCTAAGGCGGCGATGAGTGCAAGCCTCCGCATCACCAGACCTTCCTGATCGCGACGCCGAGGAAGCGGCCGACCGGCGACTCGTTGGTCGAGTCAAATGGGGCTTCTTCGGGGTAGACGATCCGGATGAGGTGCGGCTTCTGGTTGAGGACGTTCAGCGCCGACAGCCGCAGCTCCACATTCCTCAGCACGCCCTCCTTTGCATCCGTCCGGACGCTGAAGTTCAAGTCGAGGGTCGTGAAGGCCCCAATCGTCTCGAGGGTCGTAAAGCTGTTGTCGATCGTCGGGCCGACATAATTGACGAACGCGGACAGGCCGGTCCGTCGGTTATCCCAGGCAATGCCGGCGCGCCCACGCCAGTGCGGCGGCTGGAAGATCGTTCCCGCAAGCTGAAGGTACGGCTGGCCCGGCGCGAGCTGCTGTTTGCTTGCGAGATAGCTTGCAGCGCCGGTCAGCAGCAGCTTGCCGTTGCTGCCGAGATCAAGGCGATAGTCGGCGGTGAGGTCGACGCCATGGATTCGCTGGCGTTCGGTATTGCGCAGCGAATCGTCGATGATTGCGCCCACGCCCGAGGGATCGAACGGCGCACCTGTCTGATTGGAGAGGCCGCCGGGCAGCGTCGCGATCAACGCATTCACCTGCGCGGCGGTGGGATTGTAGACGATGAAGTTGCTGTAGAGCGGATTGTAGAGAGCGCTCAGCACGCTGGTCAGCGGTTCGGCGATGCGATCACGATAATCGATGTGGAAATAGGTCGCCGCGAGATCGAGTCCGGGGATGAAGCTCGGCTTCAACTCGACCGTGCCCGACCAGGTCGTCGCGCGCTCCGGTTTGAGGTTCGGGGCACTTCCGGCAAGAAAGAGTACGGGTGCACCGGCCGGCTGGGGTGGAGGATTGAAGATAAAGCCGGGAATGAGGTCGCCCTCCTCGACCTCGTTCACCTGGAGAAGGGTGGGGATCTTGAACGACTTGCCCCACGTCGCGCGCAGCGTCACATCGGCCACGGGTTGATAGACCAGACCCAATTTGGGGGTCGTCACCGAGGCGATTGCGTTCCAATGCTCGTATCGAAGCGCAGCGCTGAGCGTCAGGCGGTCGATGAAGGGAAGGCCCAGCTCGGGCCGGACGAAAGGAAGCGACAGCTCGCCATAAGCGAATTGGACGCTCCGGCTTTCGGTAAAATTATGGTTGGTAAGCCACTGCCCGGCAGCGAGGAACTGGTAGCGATCGTGTAGCGCGATCCTTCTTAAGCCCCCGCCGAGCGCGAGCCGCGCATCGCCGCCCGGAAGCGCGAACAGCGGGCCTTCGGCCGTCGCTTCAACCCCCTTGAGTTGGTCCTCATAGAGCAGATGCGCATGGCGAGCGCTGCTGCCGAAATAATTGTTGGTATCGAGAAACGTCCGGCTGTCGGCACCGGTTGCGCTCAATGACGCTTGCCAGCTGCCGAGTTCGGCCCTGAGCGTCGGTGTGAGCGCAAAGGAGCCTACATGGTTGCGAGACACGAGACCGCTGACGTGCACGTCAGCCGTCGGAGAGAAGGGGTTCTGCAGGAGCGATCTGCGGTTCATCGCATAGCCGTCGACATCGAGGCTCAGCCCGGGCGCGAGTTGCTGATGAGCACTGATGACGCCGCTCAGTTGCCGGATACGGTCGGTCAGTGTGAGCGAAGGGTCGACGCTCCGCGTATAATCGCGCTGGCCGGCGTAGATCGGTGATGCGCTGTTCTCGTCGAGGGCAATCATGAACCCGCCGGACGACCATCGGCGGCCGCCGACGAGGCTGAATTGCTGCTGAAAGTCGCCGCCGTCGGTCGAGCCGCCGACCCGCGCGGTGGTCTCGAGCCCATCGTAAT
>DASVYN010000005.1:0-2388 GCA_036392155.1 Sphingomicrobium sp. | reverse complement strand
ATGAAGCGGCAGCTGCTCGACCAGCTCGCCGCACGTCATGATTTCCCGGTGCCCGAATCGATGGTCAATGCCGAATATCAGAACATCCTGGAGCAGCTGCGCCACGAAGCGAGCCACGAGGAAGATCCGGAGGCGGCGCTGAAGGAGATCGAGGCCGATGCCGACGAATATCGGCGCATCGCGGAGCGACGGGTTCGCCTCGGCCTGCTGCTATCGGAAATCGGTGCGGCCAATGGCGTGGAGGTTACCGAGCAGGAAATGAATCGCCTGATCATGCAGGCGGCGTCCCAATACCAACCGAAGGACCGCGAAACCTTCATCCGTTACATCCAGCAGGAGCCGATGGCCGCAGCGCAGCTCCGGGCGCCGCTCTATGAGGACAAGGTCGTCGATTTCCTCTTCTCCAAGGCCGACGTTAAGGAGCGCAAGGCAAGCCGGGCCGAGCTCGAGGCGGATCTCGAGGCCGAAGAAGGTCACGTCCATGGGCCGGGTTGCGGGCATGATCATGCGGATCATGCCAAGCCCAAGGCAAAGAAGAGTGCGAAATCAAAGACAAAGGACGAAGACCAGCTCGTAGCCGAGGAGCCCGCAAAGGGGCCCGTCGAGAAGGCTTCCGCCAAGCCGAAGCCTGCCAAGCCGGTGAAGGAAGCCGCTGGCAGAAAGGCTCCTGAGACGAAGGCTGAAGCGAAGCCGGCGGCGAAGAAGGCGGCGGCGAAGAAGAAATAATCGTTCTTCCCTGGCGGTTCCCGTCGAATTGATATTTTGATTTGGAACCGAGGAGAGCGGAAACACGGTAGCAATATGCGCTGGACTCTGTTTCTCTGAATCTCACGGGGGACGAGTGATGGGAGGGGTCTTGGCACAGCAGCAACCACGCATCGCCGTGCTCCTTCCGTGCTACAATGAGGAAGCGGCGATCGGCGCGACCGTTGCGGGCTTTGCCGCGGCACTCCCCGGATCGACGATCTACGTCTATGACAACAACAGCCGCGACCGGACGCGCGAAATAGCGCTCAAAGCGGGTGCGATCGTCCGCACGGAGCGGCAGCAGGGCAAGGGTCATGTGGTCCGGCGAATGTTCGCCGACATCGATGCCGACATCTATGTCATGGCCGACGGCGATCTCACCTACGATCCCAAATCTGCGCCAGTCATGGTCGACATGCTGCTTGCCGAGCAGCTCGACATGGTGGTCGGCATTCGCCGGCATGAGGAGAAAGAGGCGTATCGCGGTGGGCATGTTCTCGGGAACAAGCTGTTCACCTTGCTCCTCTCGGGACTTTTCGGGCGCAGCTTCACGGATATCTTCTCAGGCTACCGGGTCTTCTCACGACGGTTTGTGAAAAGCTTCCCGGTGCTCTCTTCGGGCTTCGAGATCGAGACCGAGATCAGCGTCCATGCGCTTGAATTGAGAATGCCGGTGGACGAGGTTGAGACGATCTACGCGGCGCGCCCCGAAGGCTCGCAATCAAAATTATCGACCATTTCGGATGGCTGGCGAATCCTCAAGACGATCGTCACGCTTTATCGCGTTGAACGGCCAACGCTCTTCTATGGCGGGATCGGCGGGATGTTGCTGCTCGCGGCCATTCTGCTGTCGGTGCCTCTGGTGCGGACCTATCTTCAGACCGGGCTCGTCCCGCGGATTCCAACTGCGATCCTGGTGACCGGAATAGTAATCGTCGCGGTGCTGTGCTTCTTCGCCGGCCTCATCCTTGATACGGTTACGCGAGGCCGGCGCGAAGTTCGCCGCATGGCCTATCTCGCGCAGGCGGCGCCGGGCGCGGGATGATGAAATCCGGCTCAGGCAGCAATCGTCGCCTGGCCGGTTTCGCCGCGGTTCTCGCCTTGGGCTTCCTTGGACTTTCCAGTGCTGCCGAGGCCGCAATCCATTGTCCTGCAGTGCTCCGCGAGGCGGCGCGCCCAGCAACCGCAGTGACTTCGTCATCGCAATTGCGCTTGCAAGCGGAGGCATTCGCTGGTCGCGGCAGTTCACGCGCGCCGATGCCCACAATAGCGGATGCCTCGACTCCATGGATCCGAGCCGAGCCAATTGCCCGGCGAACAAGGGGGGTGACTTCGACTTTGGCGCATCTCCGATTGGACGTGTCCGCGCCTACTCCGCGCGAACGGGTGCGTTATTGCGGGATGCCGAAACGGCGCGCCCAAATGCCAGCGTGAATGGTGTCGCGACGCATGGCGGCTCGATCAACGGTCGCCTGAGCCATCGTTGCCGGCGGCCATGTTTGTGTGGGTTCGGGCTATTCTCGGTTTCGGTGAAATGGCTGGCAACGGACTGTTAGCGCTAGCACTCCGATCGTCCGTGAGCGCGCTGGCAAATCAACTGTAGTTTCTTTGCATCAGCTGGCGGGAATTGTGTCTGATTCG
>DASVYN010000004.1:0-4034 GCA_036392155.1 Sphingomicrobium sp. | reverse complement strand
CTGGTCGGCCTCGATATCATCGCAGCCGCTCATCGTTACGCGCAGCCTTCCCTCGTCCGCTCTCTCGATCTTCTCGACTGTCGCGTGGAATTTGAAATCGATTCCCTTGCGGATCGAGATCTGCATCAGCCGGTCGACGATCTGCTGATCATACTGGCGAAGAATCACATCGCTCCGATTGACCAGGGTCACATGGGTCCCGAACTGGTGGAAGATGCCGGCGAACTCGTTGGCGATATAGCCGCCGCCGGCAATCACGATCCGCTTCGGCAGCTCGTTGAGGTGAAAAACCTCATTCGAGCTGATCGCATGCTCAATGCCTTCCATCTCAGGCATCACCGGAGAGGCACCAGTCGCGATCAGGATCTTGTCGGCGCTGACCTCCTTGCCGCTTGCGAGCCGAACCGAGTTCGGCCCGGTCAGCTCCGCCCGTTCGTGAAAGATCGTGACTGCGTGACTGGTCAATGTCTCGGTGTAGGCGCCCTCAAGCCGGCCGACCTCTCCAAGCACATTGTCGCGCAGCGTCGGCCAGTCGAAACGCTTGTGCGGCACGTCCCAGCCGAACATCGCCGCATCGTCGAGGTCTTCGGCGAAATGAGCCCCGTAGACGAGCAGTTTCTTGGGGACGCAGCCTCGGATCACACAGGTGCCGCCGACCTTATGCTCCTCGGCGATTGCAACGCGCGCACCATAGGCTGCGGAAACCCGCGCAGCGCGGACGCCGCCGGAGCCTGCGCCAATCACGAAGAGGTCGAAGTCAGCCATTCATCATCTCCAGCAGTGCGCCTTTTTGCCAAATGGGCCGAGCTTCGGGATCGACCAGGCTCGCTTCTGCCGCGCTGTCGAGAAGCGCTTCGGTCGGGACGCCGTTAATCTGCGCTCGGACGAAGAGACGGCTGCTGTAGAACAGCAACGGATCCGCGGACAACGGCGCACAAGCAGGGCAGCAGCCGCGAGCAAACGGCTCAAACGCCTGCTCTTTCGATCAAGGCCCGAGTAGACGGATCGAGGCTTTCCTCGTCAGCGGCCTCCGCAAGCTGGCGGGCGATGTCTTTGCCGAGCTCGACACCGAACTGATCGAAGGGGTTGATCCCGAGCAGCACGGCATTGGCAAAGGTGCGATGCTCGTAAAAAGCGATCAGCGCGCCAAGCGAACGAGGATCGAGAGTATCGAGCAGGACGGCCGAACTGGGCCGGTTTCCGGGATAGGAGCGTTGCGGATCGTCGCTTGCCCGACCCTGCATCAGCGCCGCAGTCTGCGCGAACGCATTGAGCAGGAGCAGGCGATGGTGCTCGGGATCTTGCGCATCCTCGGCCTCGCGGACAGCGACGAACTCGACCGGCGTCAGAATCATGCCCTGGTGAAGGAGCTGGAACACGGCATGCTGGGCATCGGTGCCGGTACCGCCCCAGGTCACCGGTGCAGTCGGATGCTCGACCGGCTTTCCATCCTTCCTGACGGACTTGCCGTTGGACTCCATCTCCAGCTGCTGGAGGTAGAATGGCAGCAACCGAAGCCGCTCGTCGTAAGCGAAAAGCGCACGCGTCTGGCAGCCAAGCTGTTCGGCATAAAGCCGATCGGCGAAAGCTGCGATCAGCGGCACATTGGCCGCCAGCTCGGTGAAGCGAAAGTGACGATCCATTTCGGCGGCACCTTCGAGCAGGGCCTCGAACGCATCCCAGCCAAGCGCGAGCGCAGCGGTCAGCCCGACCGAGCTCCATAACGAATAGCGACCTCCGACTCCTTCACCGAACTGGAGAATTCGGGTTTCGTCTATGCCCTGGGCGAGCGCCGCTTCAGGTTTTGCGGTCACCGCGATGACGCGCCCGTCGGGGTCCTCGACACCGCCTTGGCGAAGCCAGGCACGCGCCGCCTCGAGATTCGTCAGCGTCTCCAAGGTGGTGAAGGTCTTCGAGGCTGCAACAACAAGGGTCGTCGCCGGATCAAGCGGTTTCACCGCATCGTCAAAGGCGGCACCGTCAATGTTCGAAAGGAAGCGGACATTGAAGGCGTCCGAGCGCCTTCCGACCGCGTCGATCAGCAAAGCCGGCCCAAGTACCGAACCGCCGATGCCGATGTGCAAGATGCCGGTAAGGTCGCCAAAGGCGCCGGCCTCCACTGCATCGATCAGCGCCCGCATCCGTTGCCGCCTGGCAGTCGCGAGATCGACATCGTCGGGTGCGCCGCTGCCGCGCTCCGCGACATGAGTTGCTGGACGGCCTTCGCTCGGGTTGACGATTTCACCGGAAAACAGCGCCTCGCGCGATGAGCGGAAATCCATTGCTTCGGCGCGCGTGAGAAACTCACCGATCAGCGCTTGATCGAGATGAGTCTTCGACCAGTCGAAATAGATCGAGGCGACTTCAAAACTGAGACGGCTCAGGCGGTCGGGTTCGGCGGCGAAAAGCTCGCCGAGGCTTTTGATTGATGGCTCGGTCATTGCCGCCGCACATAGTGCCGGACGCGTGTTTTTCTACCCCGGCTTGACCTATTGGGCCGGGACGGAAACAAGCATGCCAATGGCCGTGCGATCTTTCCGCCGCAGTCGCTCGACCGCGGGCTCCAAAAAAGAAGCGAACAAGGAGGGCGCTGGCTCGCTGCTACGCTTCATCCTCAGTGTCGCGCTATTCGCCTGGCTTTTCCGAAGTCTTGTCGGCGCGCCGTTCAACATTCCATCGGGCTCGATGCTACCGACTCTCTATATCGGCGACTATCTCGCGGTCTCGAAATGGCCTTACGGCTATTCTCGCTACAGCTTTCCGTTCGGCTTTCCCCCGCTCCGAAGCCGTGTTTTCGCGAGCCTGCCCAATCGCGGCGACGTTGTCGTCTTTCGCCATCCGACCGAGGATTCCGACCTCATCAAGCGGGTGATCGGCCTTCCCGGCGACACTGTCGCGGTGCGCGATGGGGTGGTGATCCTCAACGGCCATCCGGTGCCGCGCCTGCCGCTGCCGCCGGCGATGATTCCAGTCACTCCCAACAGCCCCTGCCGGGTGTCTTCACCAGCGGAGCCTAAAATCGCGATCGTAGGCGAGCACCCATCGTGCCTCTATCGCGCCTATCTCGAGAAGCTGCCCGGAGGCCCGAGCTATACCGTGCTCGATCAGGTTGACCGTGGCGTCGCCGACGATTTTCCGCCAGCCACGGTCCCGCCGGGGCACATATTCCTGATGGGCGACAATCGCGACGACAGTCTCGACAGCCGGTTCCCGACCTTTGAGGGCGGCATCGGCATGGTCCCGGCGGAGAATCTGATCGGCCGTGCGTCCTTCACCTTCTGGTCGACCGACGGCAGCGCCTCCTGGATCGAGCCCTGGACCTGGTTCACTGCTCTACGCGCGCGGCGCATCGGCAACGGCTATACGGGCGCCCAGCAATGAACGGAGAGATTGCCGCCTTCGTTCGCGACAAGCTCGGGCACGAACCCAGGGACATTCACCTGTTCGAGCTGGCCTTCACCCATTCGAGCGTCCGCAGCGACAGTTACGAACGGCTCGAATTCCTAGGCGACCGGGTGCTCGGAATGGTCATCGCACACGCGCTCTACGAGCGCTATCCGAACGAGCCGGAGGGCAATCTTTCGAAGCGCTTCAACGGCCTGGTCGATCGCGAAACCTGCGCCGAAAATGGGCGGGAGATCGGCGTCCCGGCGCTGATCCGGCTCGGCAAGCAGGCACGCGATGATGGCGCGAGCCAGAGCGGCAATGTCGTCGGGGACGTCGTCGAGGCGCTGATCGGCGCTCTGTTCCTCGATGGCGGAATGGGCGCTGCGGAGCGGTTCATCCTGAAGCTTTGGGAGCCAGACGTGTCGAGCCAGAGGCGTGCTCCGCAACATCCCAAGTCGGCGCTTCAGGAGCTTGCGGCAGCCAGGAGCGTCAAAGCCCCGGTCTATGAGGTGGTCGGCCGCACCGGCGCACACCATGCGCCAAGGTTCACGGTTCGCGTATCGGTACCGACGCTCGGCAAGGCGACAGCGGAAGGGGCAAGCAAGCAGGAGGCGGAAACCGCCGCGGCAGCAGCTTTGTTATCGCAG
>DASVYN010000003.1:0-2050 GCA_036392155.1 Sphingomicrobium sp. | reverse complement strand
GGCAAGGTTGTGCTCTACCCCTGAGCTACGCCCGCTCGGCCGGAAAAGTGGTGATCCTTCGCCGCTGGAGCGCGCCCGCTATCAGCCGACCCGAAGCTTTGCAAGGTCTTGGCGCGGTAAAGCACCCAGGAATCGCCGGTGAGCGGAATTGCGCTGGACGAATCGATCGCATCCATTTCGATGCCGCAATGCCGCACGATCGTCGGCAAGCGCGATCGGGAAGGTTGCGCGGCAAGCAGGAAGTCCGCGCGCGTGCAGCCGCCGGCGAACCGCGCCCGGTAGCCGGCCCGCCCTGCAGCGACCGCTACCACGGCTTTGAGGCGCGGCTCGGCGAATGCGACAGATGCTCCGGACGGCTTCAGAAGGGCCATGTCGCGGACCGGAGTCGCGGGCCGTCCCCGGTCGGCACTGATGAGCAGGCCATCGCGGTAAAGGCTGGCGCCGACGAATGTCACGACCAATAGGCCCGCGGCGGCGCGCACTGTGGGGCGTCCCTCGAGCCCTCGGGCGATCCATTCGGCCATCATCAGGAGCAGCCCGACGGCGCTCATCAGATAGTAGCGGGCATAACCGCTGTTGCTCGCCCGGACGATCGCAAGGCCGATAGGAACCGTAAGAATGAGCAAGACATAGAGCCGCGCCTTCTCTCCGGCCCAGTCAGGGCGGCGAAGCGCAATGAAGAGGGCCGCCGCGCCAGCCGCGAGGGGCGCCAGCAAGGGTAGCGGCGAGCCGATGCCTGCCGACCAGAGCGCTAGGTCATCGAGCGCGGCCGTGTAGAGCTCAAGAGAGAAAGGTTCATTGCCGCCGACACGCATTCCGGTCGGGCTCATCGCGGCAACACCAATCACGAAGAGAACGACGCCGAGGCTCGCTGCAAGTGCCGGGCCCATCAATCGAGCGGTCCCGAGAAACGCGGATCGCGGGCCAAAAGCTCTTCGTCGTTCCAGATAGAACCAAGTCGCGGCGATCGCGACTGGAGCGGCCATCGTCAGATGCGAGAACATGCCGAACACTGAAAGCGCGGCGAGCCACAAAGGCGCGCCGCGAAACCGACGCCCGTCGATGGCATCTGCAACAATAAGGAGCATGAGGAGCGCGGCGAGAAGCATCATCGCATAGCCTCGCGCTTCGGACCCGAAGGCGACGAACGTCGGGGCGACGGCGAAGAACAACGCTGCCACGATGCCGGCCGTGCTGGAGCAACGCCGGCAGAGCGAGGCGGCAACGAGGATGCACAGCGTTCCCGCAGCAATGGCCGGCAGTCGAGCGACAAGCGGCGAAGCAGCCGGCCCGACCGCCTGAAGCCAAAGCGAGTTCAGATGATGGTTGTTGTCATGGTTGATGCGCAGGAAGACGCCTGTCGGATCGCCTGCCTTTGCCGCGTAGATCATCGACCAGGCTTCGTCGGTCCACAGACCGCCTTTCGCCGCTTCGACGCGAAGCAGGAGGCCAACGAGCGCAATTGCGCCCACCGCCGCCCACCAGAGCCGCTCCCAGCTGTTGGCCTTCATTCCCAGTGTCGTACAGCAGCGTGGTTAAGCGGCTCTTAGCTGCAGTACGGACGCTTGTGGCCCGCTCAACGGCAGCCCATATGGGCCGCGATCTCAAGGAGCGAGTAGTAGTCGTGGCGACGCTGGGTCTCACCGAAGCCGAACGCGAATCGATCGAGCGGTTCGAAGGCGAAGTTATCAATCCCTCGATGAGCGCCCTCGTTATTCTGGATTTCTGGGCCGATTGGTGCGGACCGTGCAAGCAGCTCTCCCCGATCCTCGACAAGGTCGCCGCGGATTATGCGGACAAGGGTGTCAAGCTTGCCAAGATCGATGTCGACAAGGAAAAGCTCCTCGCCTCCCAATTCAGAATCCAGTCAATCCCGACGGTCTATGCCATATATCGTGGCCAGCCGGTCGCCGATCTCACCAGCTACCGCACCGAAGGGCAGCTGAAGAAAGCACTCGACCAGCTGCTTTCACAGCTGAAGATCGAGCCTGAAGGAGCAACCCCCCAGGCCGAGATTGAACCGCTCGTCGCCATGGGCGAGGAAGTGCTC
>DASVYN010000002.1:0-3384 GCA_036392155.1 Sphingomicrobium sp. | reverse complement strand
CGACCCACGGGCACGGGACATCCTGAAATTGATCAACGACAAGAAGCCCAAGGGGTCGACCCCTTCTAACTAGCTTCGCCGAGCGAGGGGTCGATTTGGACGGCGAGCCGCCGCGCGGCCCGCCTTGCGAAACGAAGAAGTTCAGCCTTGCGCCGCGCGGGCGCGAGGGGCCTGTGCGCCGCCTCACGAACGATTGCCGCATCGTAGCGATCGGCAACGATCAGCCCGGCGTCGCCTGGCTGGTAACGCTCCTCCTCGAGGATGTGCGCGAGATGCGGCGGCACGGCCCAGAAGAATCTGTCGCAATATTCAAGGTAATCGGTCCATTTGCAGTCGCCGACTAGGTCAGCCTTCGCCACCTTGATCTCGACGATCGTCAGCCCGCCCTTGGAATCGATCGCCATCAGGTCGGCTCGCCGACCGTTGGGGAGTGGCATTTCGCAGATGGCGAAAAGGTCCTGGCGGCAGAACAGCCGAGTGACGCCGCGGGCAACGTCGGTCGCGATCGGCAGCTCGCCGGTAAAGCAGAGGGAATCGACCTGGCTCGCCATGTCTCCTTGGTAGAACATAGCGGCAACAAAAGGAAAGGCGGGCAAAAGCAATGTCGCCCGCCCGCCTTCTATTCAGGTTAAGCTTTTAGCGGAAGAAGATGTGATTGCCGATCGAAGCGACGCGCCTCAGGTGCCAGCCCGGCGCGACCGAGCGCGCGTGGAAGAAGAGCGCATTTCCAACCACCGGGTCCTTCAGCCGCTCATCGACGATCTTCGCGAGCGCGACTGCGGTCTGCCACTGACGGTTGTCGTGGGAGACATGCGGCAGCGAATGGCCGTGGACGAATGAGAATTGGCCGCGCTGGAAGAGCACTCCGCAATAAGTCGACGGGAAACGGCCGCCGCTCGTGGTGCGATTGGCAATCACCTGGCCGACCGCCAGCTGACCGGCGAGCGGTTCGCTCTTGGCCTCGAAATAGATTCCCGTCGCAAGGCATTCGAGCTCTCGGCTGCCAGCTTCGGGGCCGCGCAGATCTGCGACCATCGAAGAAAGGTCTTCCGACCGGTCGATATTCGGCCGCGCCATCTGGTCAGCGCTTTGACTGTCGGTGGGCGCCTCCGGCGTGTCCGCGTCAGGCTGCGAAAGTTGCGGCTGACCGTTCGGATCGATCAGTTCGGGAACAGAAACTTTCGCCAGCGTCGTGTTAGCGACGGAGACGAGCCTATCGCCGCCTGTAGGTCCGGCCTCGGCCGGAGCAATTGTCGATGCGGTGAGCGCAGCACAAATCAGCAGCGCCGTACGAAAAGATGCCAACAGTCCAACCGTAAACGTGCGGTGAATCGCCAGAAGATCAAACGCGTTTTACTTGCGAATACTTGCGCTGCGTTTGCCGTGATTCCCCGTCTTGCGTGGCATCCTTGACACTTGTTGCCAGGAGATGCCCCCCGCTCCTTTTTGTTGTTGATGAGGGGTTTCACCCGGGGCGCCGAAAGCGTCAACCCAAATGGGTCGTTTCAGCGATGAATCGTTCCGGCTCTGCGATATCCAGTTCAATCGCCCACAAGTCCTCGTCGAAGCGTTCTCTACGAGCGAGGAAATCAGCAATTTCGCTGGAACTCGCCGAATCGACGGGTCCGACGGCCTGCCACTGGTAGCTCCCATCGAGGTTCAGCACGCGTTCCAAGCAGGCAATATGGCGACCTCGGCTGGAAACGAACAAGAGCAATGAGCCGCGCTCCGGATCGCCCTTCTTCATTATTGTTGCGAAATCTCCGGACGCGGACGCGCGCCGAAGAATGCTTGCGACCTCGACATGGGCCGGGAGTCGCTCGCTCAGGCTGCGTCTCTTTCGTCGGCGCCCATCAGCACCGCGGTCAGCGCGTCACGGCTTCGCGCGCCCCTCATTTTCTCAAGCGTTGCAGCATTGCGAGAAACGCGGCTGATCGCCGCAAGAGCTTTCAGATGCTCGGCGCCGGCGTCCGGCGGCGAGAGGAGGAGGAAGATGAGGTCGACCGGCCGGTTGTCGATCGCCTTATAGTCGAGCGGTTCGGCTAGCCGAGCGAACAGGCTGTAGATCCGCTTCAGGCCCTCAATCTTCCCGTGGGGAATGGCAACCCCCTGGCCGAATCCGGTCGAGCCCAGCTGCTCACGTTCCGAAAGGCTGGAAAGGATCGCTGCAGGATCAAGTTTGAGCCGCTGGCCCGCAACGTTGGCGAGCTGCTGCAGAAGCGCTTTCTTGCTTCCGCCCGGAAGCGCCGTCTTGATCGAGTCGAAATCAAGGAAATCTGAAAGCTGCATCGTCGAACTCATTCGCGGGAAGCGGTCCTGTCGCACCGCAGTGCCCTGAAGAAAAGGTGAATTCAGGCCTTGTGAGGCTCAACCCAGCCAATGTTTCCGTCTTCGCGGCGATAGATCATGTTGAATTCGCCGGTGCCGCTATTCTTGAACATCAGCGCGTTGGTGTTTCTGAGATCCATCAGCATGACGGCGTCGGAAACGCTCGCCTCCGGGATATCGACGCGCGTCTCGGCGACAATGGTCGGATGCGTTGCTTCCTCCTCGTTGACCAGCTGGGGCTGCGAAAAGATCGTGTAGTCGGCGTTTTCGACATAGGCCTGGGCAGTTTCGTCGACTTCATGAGCCTTCAGTCGCCGCATGTAGCGGCGCAGCTGCTTCTCGATCCGATCGGCCGCTCCGTTGAAGGCCATCTGCGGCTCGCGCGCGCTGTGAGATGCCTTGAGCACCACCCCGCGCATCACCGGCGCGACAATGTCGCAGCTGTACCCGTTGTCCGCACCGCGCCCGAAGGTCACGTTCGCACCGACTGCGCGGGAGAAATATTTTTTCGTGATCTCGGCCATTCGGCGCTGCGCATGTTCGCGAACTGATTCGCCAGTATCGACTTGATGGTCTGCGACCCGAACGTCCACTTGACCTGCTCCTTTCGGTCGGGCGCCTAGGGCGCGTCACAAGCCGGCGTCAACCGACGACGGCGAAGCGCGCCCAGAGCGGATTGACGAGTTGAGCAATAAACGCGCGATGGCGTTCCAGTTCCTCCACGGCCGGCTCATGAGGTCGAGGCGGTCGCGGTTCTCGCGTGATGACCGGCCGCGCCGACGCCTGGATCTGGATCGTTCCGGTATCGGCAACGAGACCAAGACCGATCTGACGCCCACCAGTCAGCTCGACATAAACTTGGGCGAGGAGCTGGGCGTCGAGCAGCGCTCCATGCTTGATGCGCTGGCTGCGATCGACCCCGAAGCGCATGCACAAGGCGTCAAGACTATGCTTGGCGCCAGGATGTTTCGAGCGGGCAAGGGCGAGCGTGTCGACCATCCGGCTCATGCTCACGCCGGGACGCCCGCAGCGCTCCAGCTCGAAATTGAGGAAGCC
>DASVYN010000001.1:0-10999 GCA_036392155.1 Sphingomicrobium sp. | reverse complement strand
GTTCAGTCGCTCCACCGTCGATGATCAGCGGTATTCGCTTTCCGAGGCTCTTCAGCACATGCTCGGCTCGGGTCGGGCTGATTGATCCACTGCTGTTGGCCGACGGAGCAGCGAGCGGGCGTCCGACCGCGCGGAGCAGTGCCTGCATCGCGGGATGTGCGGGAACGCGAAGCCCGATGGTCGGCAGGCCGGCGGTTACGATCGAAGCAATGTGCGCCTCCTCACGCAAAGGAACAACGAGCGTCAGCGGCCCGGGCCAATGCTGCTCAGCCAATGCCCGCGCGGTCCGGTCGATGAGGCCGATCGTCTCGGCAGACTCCAGATCACAAACGTGCACGATCAATGGGTTGAAGATGGGTCTTCCCTTGGCTTCGTAGATTCGCGCGACCGCTTGGGCATTGGTCGCGTCGGCGGCAAGCCCATATACCGTCTCCGTGGGCACTGCGACCGGTTCGCCGGCGAGGATCAGACGCGCGGCTTCGGCGATGCTTTCGTCATTGTAAGGGAGGACCCGCGTCTGCATTCGGGCGCGGCTAGAACATAACGCGCGCTCGCGGAATATCAGGCGCGTTCGCGCTCGATCAATTCGGCGGGATTGATCCCGAGCCGCCGCATCCGTGCGCGGATCTCAGGCCATTCCTCCTTGAGGAACCGGCTGCGCTCGGATTCGCTGAGACGCGCGCGTGCGCCCGTTGCGACGAACATTCCGACGCCGCGCTTGACCACGATCAGGCCTTCGTCCTGGAAGCCTTGATAGGCTTTCGCGACCGTTAGTGGATTGGCCTGCTCCTCAGCGGCGAGCGCGCGGACCGAGGGCAGCGGATCGCCGTCGCCATATTTGCCGGCGAGGATCGCGTCGGCGATCGTTTCGCGCAACCGGACATAGACCGGTTTGTCATGTTTTCTACCGAGCGTCATGCTGTACTAATACAGCGGATCGCAAGATATTTCAACCTCTTGTGACGAAAAGATTACGACTGCGGCTGCCAATGCTTCCGCACCGCCGAGAGCTCCGGCCGCGCTCGCTCCTCGAGTTCCCGCTGGGCATGTCCGATGAAGATGAAACCGGCAATGCGCTGGCCGGGGGCGCAGAAAGCGGCGTTCACCTTGGGCGAATAAGCGCGCCAGCCGGTGACCCAGCCTGCGACATAGCCAAGGGCATGGGCCGCAAGCAGCAGGTTCATTCCAACCGTGCCGCACGACAGCTTCTGCTCCCACAGCGGGATCTTGTGATTTTCAACCGGTGCCGAGATCAGCACCACGAGCTGACCGGCATAATGTGCGAATTCGTCTTCGGCTTCGAAATGAGCATCCCTCGCATCCCGATTCTCCTCGCTCAGCGCCTGCCGCAGCAAGGCCGCGAGTGCGTCCCGCTGGTCATTGCCGACAGTAACGAAGCGCCACGGGTGCAGCTTGCCGTGATCGGGCACCCGCGCGGCAATATTGAGAATCCGCTCCATCTCTTCCGGGTTCGGCCCGGGACCAACCAACTCTCGCGGTTTTTCGGAACGTCGGGTTTCGAGCAGCGACAGGGCTGAGGAGCGGTCGTTGAGCATGTGCCAAGCATCTAAGCACCGGCCGGCCTCGCAACAATCCGCTTCACAAGGCCATTTTGGTCGTTACGAATTGGTCCGAACGCGCTGGCTGCGCGAAGGGGAGAGCTTATGGTCGATACGCCCGGGGCGGAAGCACCGTCCTCGCCTGACATCACGCACGTCGATCCAACCCAGGAGAAGAACTGGCTCGGGCATCCGCGCCAGCTCGCGCGCCTCTTCTCGGTCGAGATGTGGGAGCGCTTCGGCTTCTACGGCATGCGAGCACTGCTCGTCCTCTATCTCACCAAGCATTTCCTAATCGCCGACTATCAGGCGAACGGGATCGTCGGCGGATATCTCAGCCTGGTCTATCTGACGCCGGTGATCGGCGGATGGCTCGCCGATTATTATCTGGGCTCGAAACGCTCGGTGAAATGGGGCGCGCTGGTGATGGCCGTCGGCTATCTCATGCTCTGCTTCGGCGGCGACCAGGCAAGACCCTATGCGACGATCGAGGGTCAGCGCTACGAAGTCCAGGTCGCGCGCGGCGGGTCGGTGTTCGACACCAAAGAGACCAAGCAATGGGTCGTCCTCAACGATCAGCGATTGACGATCCACGGCCTTCCGGACGGCTCCGTCGAGCTTGTCGGCGAAAACGGCCAGGTCGCCAAAACCGTCGCCAAGAATGCCTTCCAGCCCGGTGCCGAGCGCTCGCCTTTCTATCTGACGCTGATGCTCGTCGCACTCAGCCTGATCGTAATCGGCAACGGCTTCTTCAAACCGAACATCTCGACCATCGTCGGTACGCTGTACGCGAAGGATGACCGACGGCGAGACGCCGGATTCACAATCTTCTACTGGGGCATCAATATCGGCTCGATCGGCGGGCAGATCCTGTGCCCAATCTTCACTACCTGGTTCGGCTGGTGGGCCGGCTTTGCAGTCGTCGTGGTCGGCATGCTCATCGGCTATTCGCTCATCCAGTTCGACGGCGGGCGGCTCGCGGGCTACGGCGAGCCGCCGCAACGCACCGGACCCGATCGAGCATTCCTGATCTACCTCCTGTCGATTGTGTCGGTGCCGATCTTCTGGCTGATCTTCCGCAACGTCATGACCACGCCGGAGGCCGCCGCCGGCACCGGGCTCTGGGGGTACATCGTCGCGACACCGTTCCTCGGGAAAGTATTGTTCCTGACCTTCCTTGCGGCTGTGGTCGGAATTCCGATCTGGTCGTGGCGGGCCGGAAACCGGATTGAATTCCAGATGATGCTTGCAGCCGTCATCCTCGTCGTATTCAACGTGACCTTCTGGACCTTGTTCGAGCAGGCAGCTTCGTCGCTCACCTTGTTCGCGGATCGGAACACGACGCTCGAACTGTTCGGCATTTTTGTGTCCGCGCCGCAGACGCAGAATTTCAATCCGATCACGATCGTCGTGTTCGCACCGATCCTCAGCTGGCTCTGGATAACACTCGCGAAGAAGGGACTTGAGCCGTCGATCCAGGTGAAGTTCGGGATTGCGCTGCTTCTCGTCGGCCTTGGCTTTGTCGTGCTGTCATGGAGCACGGCCACCGCAAACGGCGATTTTCGTGTGGCCCTGTGGTGGCTCGTCCTGACCTATTTCCTCCATTCGATCGCCGAACTGTGCATTTCACCGGTCGGACTGAGCATGATCACCAAGCTTTCGATCGCCCGTGTCGTGGGAATGATGATGGGCGTCTGGTTCTTGTCGATCTCGATCGGCGAATATCTCGCCGGCGCAGCCGCTCAGGCTGCATCGGTGCAGACGGTCGGCGGTGAAGTCACCAATCCGCAGCTCGCACTGCAGACATATGCCCACACCTTCATGGTAGGCGGCGAATCGACGATGATTGCCGGCGTGATCTTGCTTGTCATTTCGCCGTGGCTGAGAAAGATCATGCACGGGGTAAATTAGGCGCGGAAGTGTATTGCACAGTGCGGGGGGAACAGCGGCAATGACTGCGCAAATGGGATTGGTCTTGTCGGCGATCGCATTCGTCGGAACACATTTTCTTCTGTCACACCGGCTGCGCGACCCGCTCGTCCGCGCGGTCAGCGAGGGACCGTTTCGCGGCATCTATTCCCTCGTTGCGCTGATCACCTTCGGGCTGATGGTCTATTTCTACCGACTGATCGGCCGCGAGCCGCCGGACCTTTGGCAATCGGGTGAAGCGGCCTGGATTATCGGGACGGTCCTGATGTGGTTTGCCTCGATCCTGTTCGTCGGATCGTTCGTGAAGAACCCGGCGCTCGCGGGTGCACCGGGGCCGGTCGGCGGACCGACCGGTGTCCTTCGGATCACGCGCCACCCGATGATGTGGAGTTTTGCGATCTGGGCGGCCGTCCACCTGATGATCCTCGGCCAACCGAAGAGCCTCGTGCTCGACGGCGCAATCATCATTCTGGCGCTCGCCGGCGCCGCCGGGCAAGACCGCAAGAAGGCGCGCATCATGGGCGAAGCATGGCACGAGTGGACCGCCGAGACCGCTTTCGTGCCCTTCACGCGCGGTCTGGCCTATCCCGGCACCGTCGCCTTCGCAGGCGGCACGATTCTCTTCCTCGCCGCGACGTGGCTGCATCCGGTGCCGGCAGGCATCTGGCGTTGGATCGGCTAGGCGCGCTAAAGGCGCGCCATGACACGAAAATTCTTCGGGACTGACGGAATCCGCGGCACCACCAATGCGGAGCCGATGACGGCGGAGACGGCGCTCCGCGTCGGTCAGGCCGCGGGCGCGCACTTCCTCCGCGGCGAGCACCGCCACCGGGTCGTCATCGGCAAGGACACGCGGCTCAGCGGTTACATGATGGAATCGGCGATGGTCGCCGGATTCACCAGCGTCGGCATGGACGTCGTGCTGCTTGGACCGATGCCGACGCCGGCGGTGGCAATGCTGACGCGGTCGATGCGCGCCGACCTCGGAGTGATGATCTCCGCCTCGCACAATCCGTTCGCCGACAACGGAATCAAGCTGTTCGGGCCCGACGGCTACAAGCTGAGCGACGATGATGAACGCGAGATCGAGAAACGGCTCGGGAAAGGCCCGACGCTCGCCCAGCCGCCGATGATCGGCCGCGCACGCCGGATCGATGACGCGCGCGGCCGTTACGTCCAATTTGCCAAGGACACCTTCCCCGAGCATCTGCGCCTCGACGGCCTCAAGGTCGTCGTCGATTGTGCCAACGGAGCGGCTTACCACGTCGCTCCCGACGCGCTTTGGGAGCTTGGGGCCGAAGTGGTCCCGCTAGGCGTCGCGCCCGACGGGCTCAACATCAACAAGGCATGCGGCTCAACCCATCCCGAGCTGCTCCAGCAGACGGTGGTCGCGAGCGGTGCCGACATCGGCCTCGCCCTCGACGGAGACGCCGACCGCCTGATCGTTGTCGACGAAAAGGGTCAGATCGTCGACGGTGACCAACTGATGGCGCTGATCGCGCTCGGGTTGCAGAGACGGGGCGAACTGAAGGCCGATGCGGTGGTTGCGACCGTTATGTCGAACCTCGGCCTTGAACGAAGGCTCGGGCAGGCGGGACTGAAGCTCCTCCGCACCAAGGTCGGTGACCGCTATGTGCTGGAGGAGATGCGCAAGACGGGAGCCAATGTCGGCGGCGAGCAATCGGGGCACATCATCCTTGCCGACCATTCGACCACCGGGGACGGGCTGGTCGCGGGTTTGCAGGTGCTCGCTGCAATGATCGAGGGCGGTGCGCCGGCAAGCGAATTGCTGCATCAGTTCGAGCCTCTGCCGCAGCTTCTGAAGAACGTTCGTTTCGGTGCCGGTAGCGAGCCGCTCGAAAGCGATAGCGTCAGGAAGCGAGTCGCGGCCGCCGAAGCCGAACTCGAGGGCCGCGGACGCCTGGTCATTCGCAAGTCCGGTACCGAGCCGCTCATCCGCGTGATGGCGGAGGGCGACGATCCGGCGCTGGTCGAGCGAGTGGTCGACGACATTTGCGAGGCCGTCCGGACCGCAGCGTGAACCTTTTCTTCGTATTTGTCGGCTTACGAGGGTGCTGTGCACATGGAAAACTTCGCCCCAGGGCAGGGGTCGAAGGCGGGTAGCGTGACGCCGACGGCTCGGATCCTGATCATCGCCGGCTCGGATTCGGGCGGCGGCGCCGGGATTCAGGCGGACATCAAAACGGTGACGATGCTCGGCGGGCATGCAATGACTGCGGTCACTGCCGTGACCGCTCAGAACAGTGTCGGCGTAAGCGCCATCCATCCCGTTCCAGCCGAGGTGATTCTCGCGCAAATCGAAGCGGTTATCGGCGATATCGGAGTCGATGCAATAAAGATCGGAATGGTCGGTAGCGCCTTTGCCGCGGAGCAGATCGCGAACCGTCTCCAGCAGGTGAAAGCCGAACAGCCGGACATTCCCATCGTTTTTGATCCGGTGATGGTCGCAACCAGCGGCACACCGCTCGCCGACGAGGCGGCGATCGCCGCATTCGGTCGGCTCATGGACGTCGCGACGATCGTCACTCCCAATCTTCCCGAGCTGAAGCGCCTGACCTTCGAAGAAGACCCGGTTTCCGCCGCCCTGCACCTCGTCGGCGAGCATGGCTGCGCGGTTCTGATCAAGGGCGGGCATGAAGAAGGCGAGGCCCTCGCCGACGCGCTGATCGAGACCGACAATATGACCAGCTGGCAGGGACAGCGGATCGACACGATCAGCACCCATGGGACCGGCTGTACGCTTGCATCAGCGATCGCTCTGTTTCTCGCGCAGGGTGCAAGTCTTGCCGACGCAGTATCGCGGGGACGGGAGTTCGTTCGCGTGGCGCTGCATGACCCGCCCGGGCTCGGCCAAGGGGCCGGCCCGATCGGCCAGGCCAACGTGCGCCTCGATGTCGGCGCCGGACCGCGCCTGAACCAGGTGACCGTCACCGGCACCAATTACGATCGATCGGTGGATTTCTACCGCCGTCTTGGGATGAAGCAGATCGTCGACAGCCCGGAAAATGGCTACGCCCGCTTCGAAACTGCTGGTGGAGTCACCTTCTCGGTCCAGATCGACCCCGAGGAGAAGATCGTCGCGACCAGCGCCATCTATCTCGAATGCGATGATCTGGACGAGCGGGTCGAACAGCTTGCACGCAGCGGAATCGCCTTCGAACACGGGCCCAGGAACCAGCCGTGGATGTGGCGCGAAGCGCGCCTGCGCGACCCTGACGGCAATATCATCTTCTTCTACAAGGCTGGCGAACACCGCCGCTTCCCGCCATGGCGGTTGAAAAGATAATCGGTCCCGCAAGACTGTGATCCCGCGTCATCGGTTGCACCGGTTGAAGAATGCGGATCCCGCTCGGAGCGGCGATAATCAACGATCCACAAATATTTCAGCAGCCTACTGGCGACTCGCGCGAGCGGTCCATAGGCTTGGGCCCCATGCCGCGGCGCTGTTCCTTCAAGCTCGAGATCGAATTTCCGCAGCCGCTCGCGGGGGTCGACGAAGCGGGCTGCGCTCCGCTTGCAGGGCCGGTGGTCGCCGGCGCCTGCATCCTCGACCGCGAGAAATTCCCGCGCGGGATCGACGACAGCAAGAACCTGCCGCTCGAGAAGCGCGAGGCAATCTACGCCAAGTTGATCAAATGTTCGGCCTGGGGCGTCGGCATAGCCACGGTTGAAGAGATCGACCAGATCAACATCTATTGGGCGCGGATGCTGGCAATGACCCGCGCGGTCGAGGCGCTGGGTCTCGAGCCCGCCTGGGTGCTGGTCGACGGCAATGCGACGCCCCGCTGGCAGCGGCCGTCGAAGGCGATCGTCGACGGCGACGCCAAGTGCCGCTCGATCGCCGCTGCTTCAATCATCGCCAAGGTCACGCGCGACCGCATGATGGCCGACTATGCGCGGCAATATCCAGGATATGGCTGGGAGCATAACCGCGGCTACCCGACGCCCGATCACCGCCGCGCGATCAGCGACCTCGGCCTTACTCCGCTGCACCGCCGCAGTTTCGGCCTCGTGCGCGAAATCGAGGCGCGAACGGCGCAGCCCGAGCTGGTGTTCAGCGAAATTCGGTCGAGCGAGTCCTTCGAGTCACACCCACCAGAGATTGAGTCTCCGCCGGCCAGCGTGACTCAACATATTGTGGACGAGGCACGGCCGCCCGCCTGAGAATCAAGTCGCGCTGCGGGTCGTCGGCGCTTGATCCCTTGACCGCGACTCCTGCCTGACTCACTTTCCGCCGCCTAACCGAAGGGGCAGAAGCGTCCATGAATCTCATCGCCCGCATTGCGGAGCAGCCAGCGTCGTTTCGCCCAGCCAGGCCGGCAAAGCGAGAGCTGCCCGTCGACAAGATCCTGCAGGGCGATTGCATCGCCGAGATGGCGCGCCTGCCGGACAAGAGCATCAACATGATCTTTGCCGATCCGCCGTACAATCTGCAGCTCGGCGGCGACCTGTTCCGGCCCGAAGGGAGCAGGGTCGATGCCGTCGATGATGAATGGGACAAGTTCGAGAGCCTGACGTCTTATGACAATTTTACCCGCGAATGGCTTGAGCAGGCGCGGCGCGTCCTCAAGGACGACGGCACGATCTGGGTGATCGGCAGCTATCACAACATCTACCGCGTCGGCGCGCTGCTTCAGGACGCCGACTTCTGGATTTTGAACGACATCGTCTGGCGCAAGAGCAACCCCATGCCGAATTTTCGCGGCACGCGCTTCACCAACGCGCATGAAACCCTGATCTGGTGCGCCAAGGACGAAAAGGCACGCTACACCTTCAACTATCGCGCGATGAAGGCGCTGAACGATGATCTCCAGATGCGCTCGGACTGGCTGTTGCCGATCTGCAGCGGCGGCGAGCGCGTTAAAGGCGAGGACGGCAGCAAGGCGCACCCGACGCAAAAGCCCGAAGCCTTACTCTACCGAATCCTCCTCGCCTGCACCAAGCCTGGCGATGTCGTCCTCGACCCGTTCTTCGGAACCGGGACTACCGGCGCGGTTGCCCGGCGGCTGGGCCGACGCTGGATTGGGATCGAGCGCGAAAGCTCCTACGTCAAGGTCGCTCTCGAGCGCATCGAGTCGACGCTCCCGCTCGACGAGAGCGCGATGCAGACCGTCCCCGACAAGCGCGATCAGCCTCGGGTCGCCTTCGGAGTGCTGGTGGAGAGCGGGCTGGTGCCGGCCGGAACAGAATTGAGCGATTCCAAACGCCGCTGGACCGCAACCGTCCGGGCGGACGGCTCGATAGCATGCGCATCGCACGCAGGTTCAATTCACAAGGTCGGCGCAGCCATTACTGGCGCGCCGTCCTGCAACGGCTGGACTTTCTGGCATGTCGATCGGGCCGGGGCGCTGCAGCCGCTGGACGCTTTGCGGCAACAGCATTTGCAGAGCCTGGCCTGATCGCATTTGCATTGAGCTTGTCGAACGGCTCTCTTTCACCTTTAGGGCAAAGTTGGAGGGCAGCTTCGACAGGCTCAGCCCGGACGGAGACTCATGGCAAGCCGCACTCTCATTCGCCCCACCGGTTTTGTCGATTGTCCGTTCGGCCATGACGGCAAAATCGCACGGCTCGCCGGAGGGCTGAACTGGTTCGCTTCGGTCGAACTCATCCAGCTCGAAGGTCGCCAGCGCGTCTCGAGCGAGCTGGTCGCAGTCGAAGACCTCGAAAACCGCTTCGACGATCAGATGGCCGCGCAGTGGAAAGCCCTAACTGTCTCGCGGCCGCCGCTGCAGCTCGGCGAGCGCACCATCCGCCTCGACCAGCCGCAGGTGATGGCGATCGTCAACGCGACCCCCGACAGCTTCTCCGACGGCGGCCAATTCTCTGACGCTTCCGCTGCGGCCGAGGCCGGCGCCCGAATGACTGCCGAGGGGGCTGCGATCGTCGACGTCGGAGGCGAATCGACGCGGCCCGGGGCGCGCTCGATTTGGGAAGGCGACGAGATCGAGCGCGTCGTTCCAGTCATCCGGCGGCTTGCAGCAAGCGGAACTGCGGTCTCCTGCGACACACGCAAGGCGGACGTCATGACTGCAGCGGTCGAGGCCGGCGCTCGAATGATCAATGACGTTTCTGCGCTCACCTATGATGCTCGATCGGCAGAAGTGGCGGCGTCGCTGAACGTCCCCGTGGTCCTGATGCACCACAAGGGTGCGCCCGAAGTGATGCAGGACGACCCGCGCTACGACGATGTGCTGGTCGAGATCTATCTGTGGCTCGAACAGCGCATCGCCGAGGTCGTCGAAGCGGGCGTCTCTCGCGACCATATCCTCATCGATCCGGGCTTCGGCTTCGGCAAGAAGCTGGCCCATAATCTTGAGCTGATGAACGGCCTTGCGCTGTTCCATTCGCTCGGCTGCCCGCTGGTTGTCGGCGCCAGCCGCAAACGCAGCATCGGCGCGCTCTCGGGAGAGGCGTCGGTAGACAAGCGCCTCGGCGGAAGCATCGCCTTGGCACTCAAGGCGGTGGAGCAAGGAGCGCAGCTCGTCCGGGTCCATGACGCATTCGAGACCGTCCAGGCGCTCAGAGTGTGGCGGGGGCTGCGCGACCAGGCGCTAACGCCGCGGCACTGCTAGAGCGTTTCGTCGCTGGCGAGCAGTTCGCCTTTCTGCGCCGGGTCGGAAAGCAGGAAAGCAATCCGCCCGGCGATCTTCCCGGCCTTGAAGAAAAGATTTGAGCGTCTTGCTCATTGAAGCCGTTCGATCGAACGCGCGCTTCGCGGCCAAGATTTCCGGCTCGCTCGGCGAACCTCGGCAGCCTCGTCCGACATCGGGGTGTTCGACGCCTCGCGGCGCCATGATGCTTACACGGATGTTTCGTGGGCCCGGCTCAGGCGGCGGTATCGATTCCGAGTTCGCCGAGCTTGCGGTAAAGGGTCGAGCGGCCGATTCCGAGCCGTCGCGCAACCTCGGTCATGCGCCCGCGATAGTGACCGATCGCGAGCCGGATGATGTCCGCCTCAATGTCCTCGAGCGGCCTAAGATGGCCGTCGCTGCTGTAAAGTGTCACGCTCGGCGCGCCCGCGAGCACCTGTTCGCTGCGGGCCTGGCTCAAAGTCGGCGGAAAGTCGGTACGGCGGCCCGTGTAGCGAGACTGGATTGCGATGTGCGGGAAATGCTGGGCAGTGAGCGAGCTCTCGTCGCACTGGAGCGCAGCGCGGAACAGCACTCCGGCAAGCTGGCGGACGTTGCCCGGCCAGCCGTAGCGCATCAACACCGCGAGCGCGTCATTCCCGATCGACAGCGGCCTCAGGCCGGTCTGCTCGCCGAGCCGCTGAAGAAGATGCCGGGCGAGCGCCGGAATATCGCCGCTGCGTTCACGAAGCGGCGGCAGATTGACGGTCGTCGCACCGATCCGCTCGGCAAGCCCGCGGTGGAAGTCTTCGGGCAACGGACGGCTGCTGGTGGCGAGGACCCGGACGTCGACCGAATAACTGCCGTTGAGGCCGACCGGACGCACTTCGCCGGTCGCCAGCACGCGGTCGAGCAGCTCCT